>CALBEV010000127.1 GCA_937891045.1 uncultured Burkholderiales bacterium
AATTGGCAAAGAACCAGATCATGCAGCAAGCAGGCACAGCGGTGCTGGCCCAAGCCAACACCAGCCAACAGTCTGTGCTGAAGCTCTTGGGTGGTTGATGAACCATGGGGGCTGAACCGTCCATCAAATCGCCCGACTGCTGGCAATGCAGACACTTTGCCATCAGTTGGGACACGCGCAACCCCTACAGTTGCAATTTGATGGGCTTTAAAAGCCGCATGATTCCTTCTTTCGAGGTGTTTCGCGCCGATGGCCACCCTTGCCGTGGTTTCATGGCCAAAGTCATACCGATGCAAAACCTCACGGTTGTCGATAGGCCTAAAACCGTCAGTCGGCTCTCAAAATACGTTTGAATCGGCTTGTTTCGATCTGTCGAAATGCCGACTTCATCCCTCTTAAGTACCTTTTTAAGGGTTCAATATTCTCTCAATAGCGATTAAAAGTACTCAAAATATAAGTTGGCACATGCATTGCTTATTGACCAGACCTTTGTTACTGGTTGATCAATGTGAAACCTACCACTGTTAACGCCTTTCAAGCCGTCTGGTTGGACCCCTTTTGTCCACTGGGTGAGGCCGAACGAACCCAGCTGAATGCTCATGGCATTGAACTCAATGCCATCAACACCTTGGGTGACTTGACCTTGGCTTTGCGCCGTGCCCATGTGCTGGTGATCCATTTGGGCGACAGCGCAGAACTGCTGCGTGAAGTGCAAACGCTGATTGGTCAGTTGGGCTTTAACGTGCCTGTGATTTGCCGGGTTGAGCGTCGCCGCATGGAAGTCGCGGTGGACGCCATGCGCTATGGCGCCTTGCATGTGCTGCCCGCCGACGAGTGGAGCCAAGCTGCCTGGCACTTGGCCACAGAGAACCTGAGCATTGAAAAACACAAGCCCCGCAGCTTTGTGTTTGTCGACCCGATCAGCCAACACCTGTTGGCCCTGGCCCAACGCGTGGCGCAAACCGAAGTCACGGCTTTGTTGGTTGGCCCCACCGGTGCCGGTAAAGAAGTCTTGGCCCGCGTGCTGCACGAATCCTCCGCACGTGCCAAAGGCCCGTTCGTTGCGTTGAACTGCGCCGCACTGCCAGAGCACCTGATTGAAGACATGTTGTTCGGCCATGAAAAAGGCGCATTCACAGGCGCACACAAAGACCACAAAGGCTTGTTCGAACAAGCCCATGGCGGCACCGTGTTTCTGGATGAAATTGGCGAAATGCCGATCCACTTGCAGGCCAAGTTGCTGCGTGTTTTGCAAGAGAAAAAACTCAACCGTTTGGGTGGCGAAGCCTCCATCGATTTGGATGTGCGGGTGATTGCCGCCACCAACAAAGATTTGCGCCAAGCCATCGAAGCGCGTGAATTCCGCGAAGACCTGTACTTTCGCATCAGCACCTTCCGTCTGCGCATCCAGCCTTTGCGCGAACGCCCAGGCGACGTCATTCCTTTGGTGTTGCAGTCTTTGTCGCGCCATGCCAAAGGCAGCGTGCCTTTGAGCCTGAGTGCCGATGCGCAAGTGCTGTTGAAGCAATACCCTTGGCCGGGCAATGTGCGTGAACTTGAAAACGTGGTGCAACGCGCCATGGTTTTGTGCAATGGCCGTGTCGTGACACCGGCGCACCTGATGTTCGATGAAACCCAAGGCGACGCCGATTTTGAATACGCCGCGTCTGCAGCCCTGCCTGCATCGATGTCGTCGCCGTCCAGCCCTGTGGCTGACAGCGTGGCCGTGCCGGTGGAACCAACCGCATTGTGTGAATTTGCCACGCCTTCTGCCGACAGCTTCACCGTGCCGATGCACAGCGAAGTCCATCTCAACCCGCCGGCTGATTTGTTTTCAGCGGTGAAGGCCAGCGAACACCAAGTCATCTTGGCTGCCATTCAAGCCAGCGACAGCCGCGTCGAAGCCGCCAAAAAATTAGGCATCAGCCCCCGCACCCTGCGCTACAAGTTGGCGCAGTTGCGCGAACGTGGCATGGACATGGCCATTGCGGCTTGATTAAGGAGCAACGACCATGATCGACAGCATTTCTGGAAACAGCGTCAACTCGATGATGGAGACCATCCGCGCCTACCAGCAAAAAGCCGCTGGTGGTGTAGACCAACTGAAGATTCAGGCGCCCCAGGTTCAAGACCTGCAAGCGCCCAAGGTCGAACTGCCCAATTTCACCGAGTCGGTGAAGAACCTGCTCGACAAAGTCAATGAAACACAAGTCAAGTCCAGCAATTTACAAGAAGCCTACCAACGAGGCGAAGACGTGCCCCTGACCGATGTGGTCTTGGGCATGCAGAAATCCTCCCTGGCGTTTGAAGCGACCTTGCAGGTCCGCAACAAAGTGCTGCGGGCGTATGAAGAAATCATGAACATGCCGGTTTAACTTTTAAGAGAACACCATGGCCACCGCAAGCGCAACACTCAATACCCCTGCCGGTCTCAGCAACAACGCTGTCACCACCACAGACTCGGACAACGCACCGCGCTCCAGCAGCAATGCCATGGTGCCGCGCCCCGTTGGCAATTCTGCATTGACCGACCCCATGGGCATGATCCGCGACATGGTGCGTCAGCCCTCGGTGCGCAAAGTGCTGCCCATCATCGTCATCTTGATGGTGGTGGCCGCATTTGGTTTGGCCTCCATGTCGATGAAGACGCCGCCCATGCGAGCGCTCACCATGATGCTGCCAGAAGCCGACAAACAACTCGCCATCGAGACCTTGAAAACCGGTAATTTCGCGCCTGAGATTGACAACAACACCGGTCAAATCATGGTGCCCGCTGACAAGTACCAAGAAGCCCGCATGCTGTTGGCTTCCAAAGGTTTCCCCCGCACCGAAGTGCAGGGCATGGAAACCTTGAAAGACATGCCCGCCATGACCACCAGCCAGTTCATGGAACAAGTTCGCTACAACAATGCGATGGAGCAAGAGCTGGCCAAAACCATCTCGCAAATCGCCGGTATCCGCAGTGCCCGGGTGCACTTGGCCGCCCCCAAACAAAGCGTCTTCGTGCGTGACCGCGTACCCACCAAGGCCTCGGTCATCATCACACGCGCCCCTGGCAAGCAAGTGTCTTCCGCCAATGTGCAAGCCATCATCTCTTTGGTGGCTTCCAGCGTTCCTTACCTCGCGCCAGAAAACGTGTCGGTGGTGGACAACTTCGGCACCTTGATGAACGACATGCTGGGTGAGGCCCCACTGGGTTTGACTGGCGCACAGCTGCAGCAAAAGCAGCAAATGGAAGACCTCTACCGCACCCGCTTGGTGCAACTCTTGGCCCCCATTGTTGGTGAGGCCAATGTGAGCGCCCAAGTGAGTTTGCAACTCGATTTCACGCAAGAAGAAATCACCACAGAAGACTTCGACCAAGCTGACAAGGGTCCCAAAACCCGTTCGGAGTTGTATGTGGAAGACCGCAACACTTTCAAGGATGCGATTGGTATTCCAGGCTCGCTCTCCAACACCCCACCGAACCCACCGCAAAACCCTGCGGCCACTGACGCCACACCGGCTGACCCGAACAAGGGTGTGAGTGAAAAAGGCGTGCAAGTGGTGGCCCGCAGCACCAAGAACTATGAGTTGGACCGTGCCGTGCGCCACACCAAGAGCGCCATGGGCAACATCCAAAAACTGGGTGTTGGTGTGCTGATCAACGAGCGCCCGATTCCACCTGGCACCAAAGTGGATCCACCCGCTGATGGCGCGCCTGCACCCACCACCATCCCCTACACCCAAGAAGAACTCGACCGTTTGAACCAATTGGTGCGTGGCGCCGTGGGCTTCAATGACCAACGTGGCGACATTGTCACCGTGGTGGCCACCCGATTTGAGACACCTGCGGACCCGGATGCCGTGCCTTGGTACAAAGACGAAGCCTTGGCCTCCTTGGTCAACAGTGGTGTGATTGCGGTCTTGTTCCTGTTGTTCGTGCTGTTTGTGGTGCGACCCATGATTCAGAAAATGATGAAGCCCGAGGTCGACCCAGCTGCTTTGGCCGCCGCCGCCTTGGCCGCTGCATCCGCCGAAGCCGCCACCGCCGAGAAGATCCGTGCCGAGCGCATAGCGGCTGCCGAAGCCGAGGCCGCTGCCCGTGTGGTGGCCGAACGTGCCGCCCGTGAAGAAGCTGAAGAAAAAGCCCGCCGTGAAGCCGAAGCGATTGCCGAAGCCGAGAGACTGGCCGCTGAGGAACTGGCCCGTGAGGCGAAAATGGCTGAAGAGGCCGCTGCTGCCGAATCCACCAAAATGGCCGAGGAAGAGGCGGCCCGCGAAGCCGAACGCCTGGCCGCCATGGAGCTGCAAGCTGAAGGCGGCGGTGAGGAAGTGCAACTGGAAGAAGGCGAATCGCTGGACGACCTCAAAGCACGCATGGGCAAACTCAAACCGAAGAAACAATCTATCCCTTCTGATTTGCTCAACAATGCCAACTCTTACGATGACAAAGTCGCCTTGATTCGCATGATCGTGTCCGACAACTCTGGCCGCGTTGCCAGCGTGATGCGCGGCATGATTGAATCTTGATGACATCCAAGCGACCAAGGACAACAAATGGCTGACAACGACACCATCCAATGGACCCCCGAGCTGCGTGCCGAAATGGACGCCATGACCTCCACCCAACGCGCTGCCGTGCTGATGCTGCTGCTGGGTGAAGAGCAAGCTGCAGAAATTGTGAAATACCTCAGCCCCAAGGAAGTGCAAGCGCTGGGTGCGGCCATGGTGCAAGCCTCAAGCTTGTCGCAAAACGCGGTGAACGTGGTGCTCGACCAGTTCGTCGACATGCTGAAAAAACAAAACAGCGTGGGCCTAGGCGGCTCCGACTATGTGGACCGCGTCATGCGTTTGGCGCTGGGCGAAGACAAAGCCAACTCGGTGTTGAACCGCATCATGCCGGGACAAGGCACCAAAGGCTTGGACATCCTCAGCTGGATGGACCCCCGTTCCATCGCCGAGATGATTCGCACCGAACACCCGCAGGTGATTGCCATCATTTTGTCCATCTTGGACACCAATGTGGCCGCCGATGTCTTGGTGTATTTGCCCCCCGAGGTGCGCCCCGAGGCGATTCAGCGTGTGGCCGCCATGGACACGGTGCAGCCCTCGGCCATGGCTGAACTCGAGCAAATCATGAAGCAACAGTTTGCCAAGAGTTCGTCCTCCAAGTCGTCCAGTTTCGGTGGTATCAAGGCGGCTGCGGCCATCATGAACAAAACCAAAACCGATTTGGAGCGCTCGGTCATGGATGGTTTGGAAGAAATCGATGTCGACTTGATGATGAAAATTCAAGATCAGATGTTCACCTTCGACAACCTGGTCACCGTGGACAACAAAGGCATTCAAGTGCTCATGCGCAATGTCGAACCTGATCAACTCATGGTGGCACTCAAAGGCGCACCCGATGAAGTGTTGGCGCGGTTCTTGGACAACATGTCCGAACGTGCCCGTGGCATGTTCAAAGACGACATGGACGCCCGTGGTCCGGTCCGTGTGGCCGATGTGGAAGACGCACAGAAGAAGATCATGCGCTTGGCTCGCAAGTTGTCAGATACCGGCGAATTGATCTTGGGCGGAGCCGACTTTGTTTAACCTTGACCCCAAGCCAACTGCGCCCCGCCATTGGCTGGACGACACTTGGCTCAATTCTTCCTCGCGTCCGATTCAAAACTTCGGCGAGTTCGATTGGGACCAGGTGCCCAAAATGGACTACACCAAGGCTTTGTTTCGGCAACTCGCCACGCCTGAAAGCGCCAAGGTGTTTGACGATGCGCAAGACTTTGTGCTGGAAACCTTTGGCAAGCTGCCCAAGATTGCGGTCACAAGCGACGAAGAAATCGTCATCGACGCCAAGCTGTTGGAAGACGTCCCGCTGAGCCTGGAAGAAGTTGCGCCCACGCCTCGCCCCCCCTTGCCCTTGCCCGAACTGGCAGACCCCGCATGGCTGCAAACGCCTGAGAGTTTTTGGTCGCCACCCGAGGCCGACACCTTGGCAGGGTTGCCGTTTGATGCCAACGCCGCCCCTGAATTGGACTCGGCTGCATTGGCTGCTGCGCGTGAAGCCTCGCATGCGCAAGGCCATGCCGAAGGCCTGCAGCTGGGCCTGAGCCAAGGCCATGAACAAGGCTTGGCCGAAGGCTTGAAGGCGGGCCATGCCCAAGCGATTGAAGACGCCAAAGCGCAAGCCCGCGCAGACATGCAAGCAGCCTTGGATGCGGCCAAAGCGCAGGCCAGCGAAACCTTAAATGAACAGCTCAAGGTCTTGCAAACTTTGAATGAAAAACTCACCAGTTTCAGTGACAACCCCAACGCCTTGTTCGAGCCGGTCAAACGCTTGGCGGTGCACATCAGCGAACAACTGGTGCTGGCTGAATTGAATTTGTCTGGCCAAGCCATCGAGCGTTTGGTGCAACGCTGTTTGGATGAACTTGACATGCATGGCCAGTCGCCCATCGTGATCGAACTCAATCCGCAAGACAAAGCCCGCTTGCAAGACATCAATGCCGAGGTGTTGAAAAACATGCAACTGCTGGCTGTGCCCAGTTTGCACCCTGGCAGTGTGCGCTTGGTGGTCAATGACACCCAAATTGAAGACCTGATCGAACACCGGTTGCAAACCATGGCCAACCGCTTGCTGAACCAGCCGGAACTGTGGCGCGAGCAATCCGCCTTCTTCCGTCAACCTTTGGCGCAGCGCGATGGTCAAGTCGAAGATGTGCCACAACGCATGATGTATGACGAGCCGCCCCACGAGGATGACCATGATTGATTTCGCCAATATCGCCTTTCGAACCGTGATGAGCTTGGCCTTTTTGGCCTTTGTCGTGCGTCCCCTGCTCATGTCCATGGTGCGCAAAGAGCCCAACACCTTGGAGTTGGAAGAAATGGCCCAGCTGGCCGTGAACTCTGCCTTCAAATCACAGTTCAACAGCTACTACGCTTCGCGCCCGAAAAAACTGCCAGCACCTGAAAAGCTGGTGATTGATGTGCAGGCCACCCCTGTTGGTGAAGCCGATCAAGCGCACACGCCCTTGGTGCCCCTCACAGAAGAAGAACTGGCCGCCTTGGCGCAATTTGATGCGGATGAGGCTGAACGGGTGCGGGGCCACGAAGAAGAGATGACACGCCGCGCCACACTGGCTGCTGAAGAAGCAGCCCGCAAAGCGGATGAAGCGGCTCAGCGCTTGGCCTTGGAAACGGCTGGTGCAGAAGACGAAGAAGAAGACGAAGGCCTCAAGAAGATGCGCGAGAACATGAAGAAAGAGAAGAAGAAACCCACCATTCCGGCCGAGCTGCTGGCGGGCAACAGCTACGAAGACAAGCTGATGATCGTGCGTTTGGTGACCGAGCAAGAACAAAACCGGGTGGCCAATGCCATTCGTTCGATGATTCAAATCCAATGATGGATTTCGCTGCCGACATCGAAGCCACTCTGCCCGATTTGCGCACACCTCAGCCGCAGCGCAGCGGCACCTTGGTGCGCCTGGTGGGCATGACCTTGGAAGCCCGTGGCGTCATGGCACCCTTGGGTGCTTGCTGCGAAGTGGTCGGTCAAACCGGCCACCGGGTTGAAGCCGAGGTGGTCGGCTTCAACGACAAAGTCTTGTTCCTCATGCCCTTCACCGAGCCCACCGGTGTCGGTCCAGGCGACATGGTGCGTGTGCTCAGCCATTCATCGCTGGTCAAACTCGGGCCCGAACTCTTGGGTCGGGTGATTGACGGCCGTTGCCAACCCTTGGACGGCAAGCCCGACCCGGGTTGCAAAGAACTCCTCAGCCTGTTGGGTCGCCCGATCAACCCGATGGAACGCGGACCCATCAACAAAATTTTGGACGTGGGTGTCAAAGCCATCAACGGCGTGTTGACGCTGGGGCGCGGTCAGCGCTTGGGGCTGGTGGCTGGTTCAGGCGTGGGCAAAAGTGTGCTCTTGGGCATGTTGACCCGCTTCACCAAAGCCGATGTGGTGGTGATTGGCCTGATTGGCGAACGTGGCCGCGAGGTGCAAGCCTTCATTCAAGAGTCTTTGGGCGAAGAAGGTTTGGCCAAATCGGTGGTGGTGGCCGCACCGGCCAATGTGTCACCCGTGTTGCGTTTGAAAGCCACGCACCTCACCCATGTGATTGCCGAGTATTTCCGCGACCAAGGCAAAGACGTGCTGATGCTGTGCGACAGCCTGACCCGCGTGGCCCATGCGCAGCGCGAAATTGGTTTGGCGATTGGCGAGCCGCCCACCGCCAAAGGCTATCCGCCATCGGTGTTCGCTTTGCTGCCAAATTTGATTGAACGCGGTGGTGTCGGGCGTCATGGCCACGGCTCCATCACCGCCATCTACACCGTGTTGGCCGAAGGCGATGACGCCGCCGATCCGATTGTCGACATCGCCCGCGCCTCGTTGGATGGCCAAGTCATGTTGTCGCGCAAACTGGCCGACTCGGCGCATTACCCCGCCATCGATTTGACCGGTTCTATTTCGCGCTTGATGCAATCGCTGCTCAGCAATGAGGACATGAAGTCGGCCAATAAATTACGCCGCCTCTGGTCCATCTACCAACAAAACGTCGACTTGGTGCAAGTGGGCGCTTATGAAAGCGGTTCCAACCCCGAGTTGGATGAGGCCATTCGCTTGAACGACCGCATCGTGAGTTTTTTGCGCCAAGACATGCACATCAGCCAAGACTATGAAACCACGCGACAGCAGTTGCGTGAGTTGCTCAGCCAATGACACGGAAGACCTGACCCATGAAACCTCGCAGTTGTTGGTCTGTACTGGTGAAAAAAGCCAAAGACGATGAAGAGCTGGCGCAGCAAGCGCAAGTCGAAGCCCGCAAACGGGTCGAGCATTTGCAAGCCAGTCGCCAGCGCATGGACGACTTGTTGAACGATTACAAACGCCGCGCTTTGGAAAACCAAAGCAAGTTGCACAGCATGGCGGACGCCACCAACAACCGGCAATTCATGTTGCATTTGCAAGAACTGGTGAACCGGGTGGACAAAGACCTGGTGGCCGCCTTGGCCGCTTACGATCGCGCCAAAATGGCCTTGCTGCAAGCCACACATCAGCGCATGAAAATGGAAACCATGCAAGACAAAGATTTGGAAGTGGTGCAGCAGTGGCAGCGCAAACGCGAGCAAAAAGAAATGGACACCTTGGGGCTGACGCTCTACAACCTCAAGGCTTGACCCACGCGGCTTGCAGCCAGTGCCAGTAGTGCGGCTTGAAGGCCCAAGGGATCATGGTGCAGCTTGTGTTCACGGCAAACACGGTTTGGGTGGCGTGGTCATGCCAAACCCCCTTGGCATTCAATCGGCCTAGCACCGCTTGGGCTGCATCGGCATGGTTCATCACCACAGCATCCAACCTGACTTGGGCTTGCTCCTGCGGCAAGTCATCCAACCGCGTCCAGTTCACGGGATGGTAAGACGGCACGGGCAAGTCGGCGTCGATCGGGCCTGAATACACATCATGCAAACTGCCCCAGGCGCGGCCCTTGAGCATGGATTTGAGCTGGGCCAGTTGACGCTCGGCCATGTCCTCATCGCCCAAGCGAAACCCCACCTGACCCAAGACATTGTCAAACCACAAACAGGCTTGGGGGTGGGTTTTCAAAAGAGCGGGCAAATGGGCAATCGCATCCTTGCGGTGGTAGTGCACCGCCATGCCTGCAGCTTTGAGCGCACGGCCGTGCCGCAGTCCAAACAGCAAGGGCACCAAGGGGTCGATGTCATACACATCAATTCGCTTAAAGCGCAGCAACCAAGGGGTGGGCAGCATCCATCCCGCGCTGCAACCGATCAGCAGCAATTCGGTTTGCGTGGGTTGAACCTGCGCTAAAAATTGGGCGATCAGTTCACGCGTGGGCATCCAACGCTGCAAGGAACGAACGGCATGCACATGCCAATTCAGGCCACCGGTGCCACCGGCATTGGCCAAGTCGCGCAGCCAAACCGACAAGCCGCCAAGCTGAGGCAAGTCAATGTGGCGGTTCACAAAGCGACTTCATGATGTTGAACACGGGCGAATTCGGCGGCGGTGCACGCCATTGGTCAAACACGCCTTCTCTGGAGAGCTGTTCGCCGGTCAGCTTGGGACCGCTGTAGAAAGCCAAGGACCGGGTGCGCACTTGCCGGTTGCTGCAATTCATCTCTATCAATGCCTTGGTGGACCAATAGGGTTTGCCCAAGCTGTTGCGCTGGACCTTGCGGTAATCAAGCATCGTCCAAACCGTGACCAGATCGGCTTGGCGCGCAATCGAGCTGCGGTCAATCCCGTACTCGACATCGTCCGACAGGCCGGTGGCGGTCCAGTTGGCTGCAAGCACCGGGGTGGCACCGAGTGTGATCAGCAGCCAAAACTGCCATTTCACCAATTTCACAAAAAATTCCATTTTTCAATCTCGCGCGATAGATAATACAGCTCATGCCAAACTATGACTGGGCTCAGTACTCTCTCAGTATGACACTCGTCTTGTTGCTGTTGGCGGCGGTCCTGTGGTGGCTGTCGCGTCGCAACAAGGGCTTTCTCCTCCCCGCAGCGCAGCGTCGCATCCAAATTCTAGAGGCCTATCCCATGGGGTTGCGGCACAAGCTGCTTTTGGTGCAAGTCGATTCCCAGCGCTTGCTGCTGTCGGTCACTTCCAACGACATTCAAACACTGCATGCTTGGCTTGCAGATCCCCCTCCTCAAGAAGAACAGGGTGCTCAACGTGCGCAATAAATACTTTTGGTTGCCTGTCCTCATGCTGCTGGCATTTTGGCTGCCCGACCTGGCTATGGCCCAAGGCTTGCCCATGGTCACGGTCAACAGTGGCAAAGGCGGGCAGCAATACAGCCTGACCCTGCAACTGCTGGGGCTCATGACGGTGCTCACACTGTTGCCGTCCTTGTTGCTGATGATGACTTCTTTTGTGCGCATCATCATCGTGCTGTCCATCCTGCGACAAGCTTTGGGCACGGGTCAAACACCGCCCAACACCGTGTTGGTGGGCTTGGCCTTGTTCCTCACCTTTTTCATCATGACACCGGTGTTTGACGAGGTTTACACCAATGCGATTGCGCCGTACATGAACGGCACCATGCCTTTTGAGCGAGCCTTGGCCACCGCCGAGGTGCCGGTGCGCAACTTCATGATGTTGCAAACCCGCGAAGACGACATTGCCATGTTCATGCAAATTGCCCAGCGCAAAGAAATCGCCAGTGCGGACGAAGTACCTTTCACCACCTTGGTGCCTGCCTTTCTCACCTCGGAGTTGAAAAGCGCCTTCATGATTGGCTTCATGGTTTACATCCCGTTTGTGGTGATCGACCTGATCGTGGCCAGCGTGTTGATGTCCATGGGCATGATGATGCTCTCACCCATGATCATCTCCTTGCCCTTCAAGCTGATGTTGTTTGTGTTGGTCGATGGCTGGACCCTGCTCATGGGTTCACTGGCATCGAGCTTTATCTTCAAATAAGGAGTCCAGATGGATACCGCCATGGTGGTTGATTTGGCGCGACAAGCGCTGTGGATAACGATGTTGATTTCGGCCCCCATGTTGCTGGTGGCTTTGGGGGTGGGTTTGATCGTTGGTATTTTTCAAGCCGCCACCTCCATCAATGAACAAACCCTGAGCTTCATCCCCAAGCTATTGACCTTGGGCCTCACCGCTGCGGTGTTTGGCGGCTGGATGATCAATTCCTTGGTGGACTACACCAAGGTGTTGTATGGCCGCATCCCCGGGCTGTTTGGTTGAGCCATGAACATTGAGATGCTGAATTTGCTGGACAGGTTTTACGCCCTGATCTGGCCCATGCTTCGCATCTCGGCTTTTTTGGCGTTTGCGTCCATTTTTTCCATCCGCGCGGTCAATCTGCGCATCCGCATTGCCATTGGATTGGTGCTGACCATTTTTCTTTCCATGCAACTGGAAGTGCCCAAGATTGACCCGGCCACCGCCGAGGGCTTGAAAGAAATTTTCAACCAACTCTTCATTGGTTTTGCCATGGCCTTGCTGATGCAATTGGCGACAGCGGGCATTGTCTTGGCCGGTCAAGCGGTGTCGGGCTCGATGGGCTTGTCCATGGCCAACATGATCGACCCCACCTTGGGCAACGTGCCCGTGGTGTCGCAATTTTTCACCATCATCGGCACCTTGGTGTTCTTGTCCATCGGTGGCCACCTGATCGTGTTTGCCGTCTTGTTGGAGTCCTTCACCTTGTTCCCGATTGGGAAAAGCCTGATGACCCAAGACGTGCTGGGCAAGATGACAGCCTGGGGCGCCATGATGTTTGTCTCGGCCTTGCTCATCTCACTGCCAGTGGTCATCACACTGCTGTTTGTGAACATTGGCATGGGCTTTGTCACCCGCGCCGCCCCCAGTTTGCAGCTGTTCTCGGTGGGCTTTCCCGCTATTTTGTTGTCGGGCTTTGTCATTTTGTGGATGGCCGTGCCCAGCATCATCAACCGCATCAGTTGGCTGTGGGTGCAAACCTTCAGCCAAATGCGTGGCATGTTGATCGGAGGCTAGCAGCATGGCTGACGACTCCTCAGAACGGACTGAAGAACCGACGGAGCAACGGCTGAGAAAGGCCCGTGAAGAAGGGCAGGTGGCGCGTTCGGTCGAGTTGTCCACGGCCGCCATCTTGGTGGCGGCCACTTTGTTTTTCAGCTTGTCGGGCAGTTATTTGTTTCACCGACTCGGCGCTTTGTTCATCAACCAATTGCAATTCGACCGCAAAGTGATGGACAAAGCCGAACTGCTGCCAGCGATTTTTTTCCAGTCGATCATCGATGGCTTTGTGATGATCTTGCCCATCATGGTGTTGTTGGCGGTGGTGGCCTTGCTGTCGACCGTGATGAGCGGGGGTTTGATTTTTTCACCCAAGATGATGCTGCCCAAATTCAGCAAGCTCGATCCGATGGCGGGCTTTGCGCGGATGTTCGGCTTGAAGGCACTGATTGAATTGTGCAAAACCTTTCTCAAGTTTTTGGTCATCAGTCTCATCTTGTGGATGGCCATCACCAACAACATTGAAGACCTGGTGACACTCAACCGCATGGACTTGGGCACGGCCATCAGCCATGCTGGCACCATGATTTTGGACGCCTGTTTTTGGATGAGCATGGGCTTGGTCGTCATCGCCATCGCTGACGTGCCCTTGCAGCACTACCAGGTGAACAAAAAACTCAAGATGACGCGCCAGGAAATCAAGGACGAGATGAAAAACGCCGAGGGTCGTCCCGAGGTGAAAGCCACCATCCGCCGTCGGCAACGCGAGATGGCCAACAACCGCATGATGGACAACGTGAAAGATGCCGATGTCGTCATCACCAACCCACAGCATTTCGCCGTTGCCCTGAGCTACGACCCCAACTCTGACGGCGCACCCACCCTGGTGGCCAAGGGTACTGACGAATTGGCCAAGCGCATTCGCGAACGCGCCAAAGAAAACAATGTCTATATTTTTGAGGCCCCCGATCTGGCCCGTGCCCTGTACTTCACCACCAAACTTGACCACCCCATCCATGAAGGCCTCTACCATGTGGTGGCGCAAGTCATTGCCTATGTGTTCAGCTTGAATCAAAGCTATGCGCCAGGTGAGGGCTTGGTCAAGCCGACACTGCGCATCCCTGACAATATGCGCTATGACGAAAATGGTTTTCTTTTCCAGCAATGACGCGATGACGGTATGCCATGAGTGACTTCTACCAAAGCCCTGCGGACAAACTGCGCTTTGAAATCTTGCTCAAGTCGCTGCGCGAGGGGCGATTGAACCTGGCCATCTTGGGCGAAGACGAGGTGGCCTTGGCGCATTACGGTCGGCGCATTTTTCAGCACCTGCGCGAGCAGGGCGAGGAGCATGTCGAGCTGTGGACCTCGGCCGATTCGGACAAATTGGTCGATCGCTTCAACGACATCTTGTCGCAAATGACCTTGGACCAGGCGCTGGACAAAACCAACAAGTCCATCCCCAAGCGCTACATGATCTTCCCCGACACGCAAGGCATCCAAGACTTTGAATTGCAATTGCTGGCGCGTTTGGTCAATGGCTTTCCAGCCAGCAACATCAACCTGATTTTGCTGATCAACAGTGGCAGCTATTACGAGAAAAAACTCTCGGCCTTTGGCAAGAACCTGCTGCAATGGGTGTTGGAGTCGGAGGAGCCGCAAGCGCCTGCGCCGTCCAATGCACAAGCCCACAAGCCCTTGGCCAACGCCAATTTCACCTTGCCCCCGGCCCCCGCCAAGCCGCTGGAAATTGGCGATTTGCTGCCTCCGGCTGACCACTTGGACTTGTCCAGCGACCCGGTGATGGGTGCGGTGGTGCCCGGCGCTGGCGACGGGCCCAGTGGCGAAGAACTCGCCCAAGCCTGGGAAGCGCCTGCCAAAAAGGGCATCGGCGGCAAAATCGCTGGGGCGATGTTGGCGGCTTTGTTGCTGAGCTTTGGCGCCTTGGGCTACATCTACCATGAGGAAGTGTTGGCGGAATGGGTCAAGTTGCAAACCTATTTGGCCGGTCCCAGCAAATCGCCGCCCTTGTCCACCTTGCCCGTGGTCGCGCCCACTCCACCGCCATCCACTGTTGGCATGTCTTCGAGCAACACCCCCACGCCTTTGAAGCCAGCGGATGCCGTGAGCACCGACAAAGGCGAAGCGGTGGTCGCCCCTGTTGTGGCGCCTGTTGCTGCCCCCAAGCCGCCCGATGTCAGCACCGACAAAGCGGTTGTCACAGCGTCAGAAAAAGGACCCGATCCATCCGCAGACAAACCGACTGAGAAACCGACTGTGAAGGCGGCAGAAAAAGCCGTCGAAAAACCTGCAGAGAAAGCGGCAGAAAAAGCCGCGAATTCAAGCCCGCAAGCTGACGATATTGCTTGGATCAAACAGCTGCAAGATGACGCTTGGGTGATGCAGCATGGCGCGTTTGACAGCTTGGCCGAAGCCCGCACTTTTCAATCCAGTGCCTTGGGCTACAAGGCGGGGCAGGTGTTTTTCACCCAGCGCAAGGGCAGCAAACCTTACTTCATTTTGATCACAGGACCTTATGCTGAAAAAGCCCAAGCCGAAAACCTGATGCGGCAAAACCCGCCTTTGGCCAAAGCTTGGCTGCGGTCTGCCAAGTCGTTAAAGATTCAGTTTCAGGATTAAGCTTCCCCAGATTGATCAAGATGTCCTTTGAAGGGTCGATTCCAATGTTTGGAGAAACACCATGAGCCAAGACCCCCCTTTTTCAGATGATCCCTTGCCCGGCTTGGAGCCCCAAGCCAAGACCCCTGGCGCGGCCACCGGCGCCAGTGACGATGCTGCGCCTGCGTGGGAGGAAGCGTCACTGCACGACCCGGATCTGAATCCCCAAAGCAGCTATGGCCGTTCGGACCCTGCTTCCATGGCCGCGGTGCAAACCGCCGAGCTGGTCCATCCTGAGTTGCGTCAGGCCCAGACCGATGCCTTGGGTGCGCCTGATTTGCGCCCCAGCCCAGGCCACAGCTTGCAGGACTTCAGCCAAGCGACCTCCCGTCCAGCACCAGCGGGCGCAAATTTATCCAATGTTGACCCGCATTTAGCCCATTTGACTCAAGTTGGACTGGTTGCCGCCGATCAATGGGAGGAGCAAATCAAGCCCCGGATTGACCAATTGCACTCGGACATCGACTTGGTGAACGAGCAACTGGATCAGCTGGACAAAGCCAAACGAAAAATCAAGAAATCCTGAGGACCCAGACCATGGCGCAAGACAAGCAAACAGCAGAAGCCTCCGATGACGGCGACTTCCTGCCCGAGCCGCCTGCGCCCATGGTGGTAGAGGAGTCGGGTGACGCCTTGGCCGAAGGCATCGAGGCCTTGCAAGCCCAAAGCTTGGACTCCACAGAGGTGTCTCGTCAATTGGAAGACCTGACCGGCGTCGTGCTCAGCTCTGCCGAGGTATCCACCCGCTCGGCCGAGGTGGCTGCCAACATCAGCCACGAAATGCGCGAGGTGATGAAGGTTGTCACTTCTGCCAACGACCGCAACATCCTGCATTCACGCGTCATCCTGATTGGCCTGTTGGCCTTTTTGATGATCGCCGTGGGCACCTTCTTTGCCATCTCCACCCGCTTGCAACAAAACATCCGCCAGTTGGACGCCTTGTCTTTGGCCGTGGGCAAGCGCGTGGTCGAGCTCGATGCCACCTTGGCCACCTTTGGTGACGCCACCCGCGGTTTGGGTGACACCACTGAAAAGCTCGACAGCATGGAAGAGCGTCAAATCAAATTGAACGAGACGGTGGAAGTCAAGCTCGAGGACATGGGCAAGTTGTTCACCAAACTGCCTGATCAAATTTCTGGGCAGGTCAATGGCCAGTCTGAAAAAGCGTTAGACGCCAAGCTGCTGGCCTTGAACAAGAGCATTCAAGCCTTGGAAGCCAAGGTTCAAACCCTGGCCAACAAACCTGCACCTGCAGCACCTGCGTCAGTCAACAACCAAAAAGAAGTTTTGGCTGAAATTCAAAAGCTGAAGAAAGACTTGGAAGCGGCCAATGCGAACGCCGCCAAGGCGGCCAAAGAAGCCAGCAAAGAAGCGGCCAAAAAGCGCGATAAAGCAGGCGAGTACAAGCAACCCCCGCTGGTGTTGCCGGGTGCCGAGAAACCGCCAGCCCCCAAACCGGACCCCAAAGCGGCCGCTGCCAAAGCCAAAGCGGCGGCCGCTGCCAAAGCCAAAGCGGCGGCGGATGCCAAAGCTGCAGCGGAAGCCAAAGCGGCAGCGGATGCCAAAGCCGCAGCTGAAGCCAAAACCTTGGCGGCTGCCAAAGCCGCTGCCGACGCTTCTCGAGCGGCCGCCGAGGCCAGAGCCGCCGCCGAGGCCAGAGCTGCTGCCCAACCGCCGGCCTTGCCACCACGCGCCGCGCCGAAAGAAGACCGGGTCATTTACCCCCGACCTGCCAGCGAAAACTGAGGTTTTCAGCCCAGCGAAAAGGTTTCAGGGCTGGCCTTGGTCCAATAAGTTTTGAACGGCTCGGGCAGCTTGCCCAAGGTTTCTTTCAACAACACCCCTTTGCCCAAGCTTGGATAGACATCGGCCAGCGTTTGGGTGTCGGTGTTGTTGACGCGGCGCTGAATGTGATCGAGTTTCAAGTCTTGCGGCGAATGCAAGCCCGCCGATTGCAACAACTCTTGCAATGCAATCAAAGTATTTTGTTGAAAGTGCATCACGCGCTCGGCCTTGCTGGGCACCACCAGCGCGATTTGCCGTTGCGGGTCTTGGGTGGTCACGCCGGTGGGGCATTCGCCGGTGTGGCAGGTCTGGGCTTGGATGCAGCCCAAGGCGAACATGAAGCCACGTGCGCTGTTGCACCAATCGGCGCCAAGGGCCAAGGTGCGGGCCATGTCAAAGCTGCTGATGATTTTGCCGCTGGCGCCAAGGCGAATTTGATCCCGCAAGCCCACCCCCACCAAGGTGTTGTGGACCAAGCGCAAACCATCTTTCATCGGCATGCCCATGTTGTCAGACAACTCCAGCGGGGCGGCACCAGTGCCGCCTTCGGCACCGTCCACCACGATGAAGTCGGGCAGTATCTTGGTGGCCAACATGGCCTTGACGATGGCGAAGAATTCCCAGGGGTGGCCAATGCAGAGTTTGAAACCCACCGGTTTGAACTGGCTGAGTTCGCGCAGCGCCTGCACAAATTCCAACAACTCGATCGGGTTGCCAAAACTGCTGTGGGCTGCTGGTGACACGCAATCGGCACCCAGAGGCACGCCGCGTGCCTCGGCGATTTCTGGCGTGACTTTCGCTGCAGGCAAGACACCACCGTGGCCAGGTTTGGCGCCTTGGCTGAGTTTGATCTCGATCATCTTCACTTGGGGAAGACGTGCGTTGTCCACAAAATGACTCGGGCTGAATTTGCCCTCGTCGTCGCGGCAACCGAAATAGCCCGAACCAATTTCCCAAATCAAATCGCCGCCGTGGATGCGGTGGTAGCGCGAAATGGATCCTTCACCGGTGTCGTGGGCGAAGCCCCCCTTTTGAGCGCCTTGGTTCAACGCCATGATGGCATTCGCACTGAGTGCGCCAAAACTCATGGCCGACACATTCAACAAGCTGATGTCATAGGGCTGCGTGCAAGCCGAGGTGCCGACTTTCACGCGAAAGTTGTGGTCGGCAATGACGCTGGGTGCCATCGAATGGTTGAGCCATTCGCGGCCATTGCTGTCGAGGTCTTGCAAGGTGCCAAAGGGTTTCTTGTCCGATTGACCTTTGGCGCGGGCATACACCAGGCTGCGCTGTGCACGGGAAAAGGGCGCAGCTTCGTTGTCGGATTCGATGAAATACTGGCGAATTTCTGGCCGGATGAATTCCAGCAAAAAACGCATGTGGCCAAGGATCGGGTAGTTGCGCAACACCGCATGGTGCTGTTGCAGCAAGTCGTGCACACCGATGGCGCTGAGGGCGGCAAACAACAAAAACCACAGCAAGCCTTGGCCGGAAGCCAGCAAGACCAGCAAGGTGAAAACCAGCCCACCCAAGGCCAAGAAAAACGTGGTGTAGCGAACTGGAAATTGAATCTTGCTGAGGTCGGGCATGGACGAGGTCTCCTGTTTGGCCGGACCTCTCGCGGAGGTCAGGTGGGCGTGTTGCGCAGCTTGGACGACAGCCGCGCTTGTGCCAGCGAGGATACTTCAGCCCGAAGACGGGCCATGGACAGCTGCTGATCCGAGGCGCGTTGGATTTCTTGCAGGTCCTGCAAGATGGTGTTGCGCAGCTTGTCCAGCTCTTCGTCAATCGAAGACAGACGGCGGCGCAACTCGCGTTGCTGGCTCATGCGCTGACTCAGCACGTTGACGCTGGTGGCAATGATTTTCCAGTTGTGCGCCAACTCGTCTTGTGGCGGTTGGTTCAATTGCTCAAACAACTCGCCCAGCAACGGGTCTTGCAACACTTCTTCTGGCTTGGGCTGCGCATCTTCACGCACAGCGTCGGCCAAGGCTTGCAAAGATTGCGTTTGCTGCTGCGACTGTTGTTCATCAAACGGGGGTTGAGACATGGTTTGCATGTCGCTGGCATGTTGCTCGGTGAAGTTGTGCACCGAGGCCCAGCCCATGCCGGGGTCGTATTGCTTCAAGCCCTTGAAGGCCAAGAATTTTTCTTCAGACATGGTGGTCATCCTGGCTTAGAGCTTGGCCGAACTGCCACGGGCCAGGCGCTTGAGGAATTCAGGAATGCCCATTTGCGCCAGCGAACGTGAATTGACAACGGCTTCGTTGTCCTCGGCGATTTTGCGTTGGCGGTACCGGCCCAACACGGAGAATTGCGAACCGCTGCTGACGGTGTCGAGCACGCTGGATTTGCTGGGTGTGAGCGGCACGCGGTGGCTGCTGCTGTCGCGCTCGGTGAGCTTGACCGGCAAGGGCTGGCGCGGCTGGTTGGCCTGCGCCATGCGGATTTCACGCGCGGCGCAAATCGCTTCGCCAAACTCGCGGAAAGACTCACCGCCCATGTCACGCGCGTCCATCAGGTAGCCGCGCTCGAACAAATCACGCGCCGACTGCGCTTCCAAGATGGGCGGGGCCAGCATGAAGCTCACGGGGAAGCGCTGCTTGGTGAACACGTCCGAGTTGAGTTGTTCATTCAGCACGCGGGTCGGGCAGACCACCAGCATCGGGCGGCGTGCCGTGGCCGAGTCGAACACCCAACGGTTGCGGCTCAAGAAGCCGGCGGTGGCGGCCAATTCAATTTCGGACACCGAGGTGGGCACCAGCACCATGTCGAATTCAAACATCAACTCGCCGGCCAAAGAATCGGACCACGTGAGGTCACAGACCAAGATGTCGCATTCGCTGGCAGCGCGGCGCATTTGCAAACGCGCTTCGAAGATGGGGCGGTTGCCGCCTTGGTCCACTGGCAAAGACAGGTGCTGCACCACCGCGCCCACATTCGGGGCTTGGTTCAGCCAGGTGCTGGAGGAGCCGTGCGGGTCCCAGTCAATCAAAGTCACCCCCAGTCCAAGGGTGCGGCTCAGGTAAGCCACCAAATTGGCGGACAAGGTGCTCTTGCCAACGCCACCTTTTTGACTGGTGACCAAAATTTTGAAAGCCATCTTCTGCTCCTGAAAATGCAGCGGTGTCGAGTCCCTTGGCTTCTGGCGAACCCAGAAACCAATCGAAGAAAATCTCGTAAGGGGGGATGGATATTAGCTTTTTTGCCGTAGGTGTCAAATCTGACAGAAACTCATATGTTGTTTTACGGCGACTTGGCCACGCAGGGTTTTGTCCCAAAGCGGGAACTGCATACTTAAAAGTTAAGCCAAAATGGCCGCAATGGAAAAATTGCGCATCGACAAATGGCTGTGGGCGGCTCGGTTTTACAAAACCCGCTCCTTGGCCACAGATGAAATCAACAAAGGCCGTATCGCGGTCAACGACCAGGTGGTCAAGCCCGCGCGGGAGCTGAAAGTGGGTGACAGCGTGGCCATGCGGCGCGAAGGCCAGGTGCGTACCGTGCTGGTTCAGGCGCTCAGCGATGTGCGCGGCCCAGCGCCCAAGGCCCAGCTGCTTTATGCCGAAACCCCCGACAGCTTGCAAGCCCGCGAGGCCTTTTCGCAGCAGCGCCGCTTCGCCCGCGAGCCTGCGCAAAGCATTGAACATGGTCGTCCCACCAAGCGGGATCGCCGCGACTTGCAAGAGGTGCGCCACGGTTGGAATGACCGCTGGAGCGCATCCCTGGACCCGTCATCTTGATTTGAAAGCAGCTGTATGAAACTCTTGGCGATGGCTTGGCGTGCGTTGTGGCGTGATGCCCGCGCGGGTGAATTGCGTTTGTTGTGGGTGGCGGTCAGTCTGGGGGTGGCCGCGCTCACCTCGGTGGGCTATTTGGCCGATCGGATTGAAGGTGGTTTGCAGCGCGACGCCCGCCAACTCTTGGGCGGGGATGCGGTCTTGGCCAGCGACCACCCGCTTGCACCGGAGGTCACCACCAAGATCCAGGCCTTGGGTTTGCAATCTGCGGCCACCTTGAGCTTTCCCACCATGGCGCGAAGCAGCGAAGACCAAGGCGGCAACAGCCGCTTGGTGGCGCTCAAAGTGGTGTCCGACGGCTACCCGCTGCGCGGGCGTTTGCAAATCCTGCCACCTGCGGATGCCCCGGTGCCCAAGGCCGCCCTCGAGCCCGCCTTGAACAATGGCACGCCCTACGACCGGCCCGGCATGACCACCGACCGGTTGCCGCAACAGGGCGAGGTGTGGGCCGAACCGGCCTTGCTGGAAGCTTTGGAAGTCAAGCCGGGTGATGACTTGCAGCTTGGTGAGCGCACGCTGCGCATCACCGAAGTGCTGATGGGTGAGCCGGATCGGGGTGCCGGTTTCATGAACTTTGCGCCACGCGTCATGATGAACCAAGCCGACCTTGAAGCCACCCAGCTGGTGCAACCGGCCAGCCGGCTCAACTGGCGCTTGGCCGTGGTGGGCCAGCCGCGCCAAGTGGCCGCCTTCACCCAATGGGCCGAGGTCTATGTCAAGCAGCCAGAGGTTCGCGGGGTGCGCTTGGAGACCTTGGACGCCGGGCGGCCTGAGATGCGCCAAACCCTGGACCGCGCCGAGAAGTTTTTGCACCTGGTGGCCTTGTTGGCCGCGCTCTTGAGTGCGGTGGCGGTGGCCTTGGCGGCGCGGGGTTTTGCGGCGCGGCATTTGGACGACTGCGCCATGCTGCGGGTCTTGGGTCAAAGTCAGCGCGAGATTTTGAGCGTGTATGTGTTGGAGTTCTTCACGGTCGGCATCTTGGCCAGTTTGCTCGGACTGGTGCTGGGCTACAGCCTGCACCAGGTGTTTGTTCATTTGCTGGCGGGGTTGGTCGATACGGCCTTGCCTGCACCCAGCTGGCAGCCGTTTTGGCAAGGCTTGGGTGCGGGCCTGACTTTGTTGTTGGCGTTTGGTTTGCCCCCCATCTTGCAACTGGCCCAGGTGCCTGCGCTGCGCGTGATTCGGCGCGACTTGGGTCCGATTCGCCCTGCCTCTTTGGCGGTCATGGGCTTGGGCTTGATTGGCTTTGGCATTTTGTTGTTGTCGGCCAGCCGCGATCTGTGGCTGGGGCTGATGGTGGTCGGCGGCTTTGCGGGTGCGGCGCTGGTGTTTGCTGGCATGGCCTGGCTGGCAGTTTGGGCATTGCGCCAAAGTGTGGGCTTGTCACAAGTGCCGACTTGGTTGCGCATGGCCACCAGGCAAATCAGCTCGCGCCCGGGCTACACCGTGGTGCAAGTGAGCGCTTTGTCGGTGGGGCTGCTGGCGCTCATGCTGTTGGTGCTGTTGCGCACCGACTTGGTCGACAGCTGGCGCAATGCCACACCGGCCGATGCGCCCAACCGCTTTGTCATCAATATCCAACCCGACCAATCGGCCGATTTCTTGCAGCACCTGAACGACGCTGGTGTGGCCAATCTGGACTGGTACCCGATGATTCGCGGGCGCTTTATCGCGGTCAATGGTCAATTGGTGAGCCCCGACAGTTACACCGAGGACCGGGCACAACGCTTGGTAGACCGCGAATTCAACATCTCGCATTCGGCCAGTGCCCCCGCGCACAACCAAATCTTGCAAGGCCAATGGACGCCGGAAGAGCCCAACGCCATCAGCATGGAAGAGGGTATTGCCAAAACCCTGAACCTGAAATTGGGCGACATGGTGCGGTTTGAGATTTCCGGCCAGCCCTACGACGCCAAGATCACCTCGGTGCGGCGTGTCGATTGGACCTCGATGCGGGCCAATTTCTTCGCCATCTACCCGGTGTCCAAGATTCCAGATGTGCCCATGACCTACATCGCCGCTTACCGTGCGCCCACCCAAACCGGCTTTGACAATGGCTTGGTCAACCGTTTCCCCAACATCACCAATGTGGACATGGGTGCCACCATCAACCAGGTGCAAAAAGTGCTGGGCCAGGTGATTGGCGCGGTCGAGTTTTTGTTTGGCTTCACGCTGGCAGCGGGCCTGGTGGTGCTGTTGGCAGCGGTCACGGCCACGCGCGAAGAACGCGCCCGCGAGTACGCGGTGCTGCGGGCCTTGGGTGCGGGCAACCAGCTGCTGCGGCAGGTGCAAACCGCCGAGTTGCTGGGTGTGGGGGCGTTGTCAGGCGCCTTGGCGGCGGTGGTGGCCATGGCCATGGGCTGGGGCTTGGCCCGCTATGTGTTTGAGTTCAGTTGGCAGGCCTCGCCCTGGGTGCTGTTGCTGGGTATCGCGGTGGGTGCGGTGCTGGCTTGGGGCGCGGGCTGGTGGGGACTGCGCGAGGTTCTGCGCCGACCGGTGGTGCAGACTTTGCGGCAGGCGGCGCAATGACCAATTGGGGTCAGATTCCAATTAATTAATTGGAATCTGACCCCAATTAGCTGAGCAAGACCACCAAGGCCCCGGCGCCGCCCTCCGAGCCCTTGGCCTGGACGAAGGCGAGCACCTCGGTTTTCTGCACCAGCCAACGCTGCACCTTGGACTTCAAGACCGGGGTTTTGCCAGGCGAGCCCAAGCCCTTGCCGTGCACCACCCGCACACAGCGCCACCCGCGTTTGTGGGCATCGCGGATGAACTGCCCCAGCGCTTCCCGCGCCTCGTCGCTGCGCAGCCCGTGCAAATCAATTTGCCCTTGCAAGCTCCAATGCCCTTTGCGCAGCTTTTGCGTCACATCGGTGCCGATGCCGCTGCGCCGGTAGCTGAGCTCGTCGTCGGTGTCGAGCAGGGTGGAGACGTCAAAGTCGTCGCTGAGGCTTTCGCGCAGCACGTTGTCGTCATCCAGCATTTGCTGCAAGGCCAGGGGTTTGGCGGGCTCGCCGGACAAGGACACGCGGGGCGCATGCGCCAAGGGCTTGACCGCGCCCACCGCCCGCTTGAACAAATGGCGCTCGGCTTGGGCGGCTTTCTCAAGGCGCTCGCGCTCGGCTTTCTCGGCGGCGGCCCGAGCGGCGTCGGCTTCCAACTGAGCTTTGATGGCCGCCAAGTCTTTCAAGCTGCGGGCCTTCACCACAGCCATGCCCTCCGCTCGGCCAAGTCGTTCAGGCGGGCAGCTTTCACCACGGGCTCTGCTCCGCCATCGACCAGGTTTGGCCTTGGCCAACGATGATGTGGTCCAGCACCTTCACGTCCACCATGCCCAAGGCGGCTTGCAAGCTGCGGGTGAGGGTGGTGTCAGCGCTGGACGGGCGCACCAAACCGCTGGGGTGGTTGTGGCTGAAGATGACCGCCGACGCGCCCACTTCCAGGGCCAACTTGACCACTTCGCGCGGGTACACCGAGGTTTGGTTGATCGTGCCCTTGAACATTTCGGCAAAGCGCAGCAAGCGGTTTTGCCCATCGAGGAACAGCACGGCGAACACCTCGTGGTCTCGCGTGCCCAACTGCAGTTGAAGGAAATGCTGCACGGTGTCGGGGTTGCCCATGGCGTCGCGCTGCCGCATTTTTTGCAACTGCACCCGGCGCGACAACTCCAGCACGGCCATCAGTTGCGCTCGCCGCGCCGAGCCGCCCAAGCCTTTGCGGGTTTGCAAGGCTGCCGAGGGCGCTTGCAGCAAACCGGCCAAGCCATCGAACTGATCGAGCAGGGACTGCGCCAGTTGCAACACGTTTTGTCCGGGCAGGCCGCTGCCCAACATGACGGCCAGCAACTCGGCGTCGGTCAGCGCCTGACTGCCCATAGCGAGCAACTTTTCGCGCGGGCGGGTTTGTTTGGGGATGTCGAGCAAGTGCATGGCGACCAACGAAGGGGATGAATCAAATGAACTGGGTGCAATGATCGCTGTTTCTGGCGGTCGTTTTGGTGTTCTGTCACCCGCTTTTTGGTGATCCTTGGCCCTTTCTACAATAGAACCAGTTTACAAAGCAGCGCATGACAGCCCCCAACACGATCCAACCTGGTTCATTCCTCACCTTGCATTACCGCTTGAGCGGGCCGCAGGGCGACATCATCAACACCTTTGGTGGGCCGCCTGCCACTTTGTCCTTGGGCAATGCCGAGTTGTCACCGGCCATCGAAGCGCGTTTGCTGGGCTTGGCCGAGGGCGCACACACCACCTTGCAGTTGGCCGCAGGTGAGGCCTTTGGCGAGCGCAACCCCGAGATGCTGCAATGGGTGCCGCGCCAAGTGTTGGCCAAATTTGGCGAGCCCGATGCGGTGTACCAAGTGGGCGAGGTGCTGGCCTTTTCAGCGCCCGAGAACACTGGCAATTACGCCGGTGCTGTTTGCCAAGTGGCCGATGACGCCGTCTTGTTCGATTTCAACCATCCATTAGCGGGCCACGCGGTCAGCATGGAAGTTCAAGTGATAGGCGTGCTCTGATGACGATGCAACCCAACTCCGAAATCATCATGGCCGAGCCGCGCGGTTTTTGCGCGGGCGTGGACCGCGCCATCGACATCGTCGAACATGCGTTGCAAAAATTTGGCTCACCCATTTATGTGCGCCACGAAATCGTGCACAACACCCATGTGGTGGACGACCTGCGCTCGCGCGGTGCCATCTTCATCGAAGACCTGAACGACGTACCCGAAGGCGCCACCTTGGTGTTCAGCGCCCACGGCGTGCCCAAAGAGGTCGAGTATGAGGCCGAGCGTCGCGGCTTTCGCGTGTTTGACGCCACCTGTCCGCTGGTCACCAAGGTGCATGTGGAAGTGGCCAAGCTGCACAAAGAAGGCTACGAGTTCATCATGATTGGCCACAAAGGCCACCCCGAAGTGGAAGGCACCATGGGCCAGCTGCCCTCGGGCATCCATTTGGTGGAAGACGCCGACGACGTGTTGAAAGTGCAACCCACACAAACCAAAAAACTGGCTGTGGTGACGCAAACCACCCTGAGTGTGGACGACGCGGCGCACATCATGGCGGCGGTGAAAGCGCGTTTCCCACAAGTGCGCGAACCCAAACAACAAGACATTTGCTACGCCACCCAAAACCGCCAAGACGCCATCAAGCTGCTCAGCCCGCAGGTGGATGTGGTCATCGTGGTGGGCAGCCCCACCAGTTCCAACAGCAACCGCTTGCGCGATGTGGCCGCCAAGTACGGCACCCCCAGTTACATGGTGGACCACGCCGGTGAATTGCAAGCCGAGTGGTTGGCCGGTGCCAGCAAGATTGGCCTGACCGCCGGTGCGTCTGCGCCCGATGTGTTGGTGCAGCAAGTGGTGAGCCGCTTGCGCGAGCTCGGCGCTGTGTCGGTGCGCACCCTCGATGGCGTGCAAGAAACTGTGAAATTTCCGCTGCCCAAAGGGCTGCGCCACGATTGATTTTTTGAAGACTTTTTCTCATGCTTGACATCACCCTTCTTCGCCGCGATTTGCCCCAAGTTCTGGCGCGTTTGCAAAGCCGCAAAAACCCGCAAGTGTTTTTGAACGAAGCCGCGTTCACCGCCCTCGAGAACGAACGCAAAACATTGCAAACCCGCACCGAGGAATTGCAGGCCCAACGCAACAGCTTGTCCAAGCAAATTGGCATGCTCAAGGGCAAGGGCGAATCCGCCGACGCGGTGATGGCCGAAGTGGGCCAACTCAAAACCGAACTCGATGCCTCGGCTGTGCGTTTGGACGCCTTGCAATCGGAGTTGCAACACCTGTTGCTGGCCGTGCCGAATTTGCCGCAAGATGGCGTGCCCGTGGGCGCGGATGAACATGGGAATGTGGAGTTGCGCCGCTGGAGCCCCAGTGGCACCGAGCCCACGCCTTTGGGCTTTGAGGCCAAAGACCATGTGGCGCTGGGCGAACCGCTGGGCTTGGATTTCGAGATGGGCGTCAAGCTCTCGGGCTCGCGCTTCACCGTGATGAAAGGGCCCATGGCCCGCCTGCACCGGGCGCTGGCGCAGTTCATGTTGGATGTGCAAACCCAAGAGCACGGTTACACCGAGTGCTACACGCCCTACATCGTCAACGTTGACAGTTTGCGCGGTACCGGCCAACTGCCTAAGTTTGAAGAAGATTTGTTCGCCGCCAAAAAAGGCGGCCAAGACGGCGAGAGCGACGGCCAAGCCCTGTACCTGATTCCCACCAGCGAAGTGCCCTTGACCAACATGGTGCGCGACACCGTGGTCCCTGAGGGCGATTTGCCCATCAAGCTGACCGCACACACGCCGTGTTTCCGTTCGGAAGCGGGCAGCCATGGCCGCGACACGCGCGGCATGATTCGCCAGCACCAGTTTGACAAAGTGGAGATGGTGCAAATCGTGCACCCCGAGAAAAGCAACGAGGCGCTGGAAGAGATGACACGCCACGCCGAAGCCATTTTGCAAAAGCTGGGTTTGCCCTACCGCGTGATGGCGCTGTGCACTGGTGACATGGGTTTTGGTGCAGCCCGCACCCACGACTTGGAAGTGTGGCTGCCCGCACAAAACACCTACCGCGAGATCAGCTCGGTGTCCAATTGCGAAGCGTTTCAATCACGCCGCATGCAAGCGCGTTTTAAAAATGCGCAAGGCAAAAACGAATTGGTGCACACCTTGAACGGCTCGGGCTTGGCCGTGGGCCGCACCCTGGTGGCGGTGCTGGAAAACTACCAACAAGCCGACGGCAGTGTGCGCGTGCCTGATGCACTGCAAGCCTACATGGGTGGCTTGAAAGTGCTGACTTAGAATTCTTTTTGTATTTTCAGCAAGACCCGGAAAGATGGCAGAGTGGTCGAATGCACCGGATTCGAAATCCGGCGTACAGGTTTACCTGTACCGAGGGTTCGAATCCCTCTCTTTCCGCCAGTCGTTAAATAGTTACTTCACCAATTCCAAAAAATTCAATTGCTGGGATGCTCAAGGATTTTTTTGTTTCGCCAATATTTCCAGCATCCATAGATCGTCAGCCTTTGCTTCCTGCCTCAAAGATTCGATCTCGGATGGTGAGAGCATAGTGGCTGTTTGCGAACAATCCAGCTGACCTTTGACGTTCAGGTTGACCGTTGCTTTCAGCGTCTTGGAATCAGTCATCAACGAATGAATAAAAAAGAGTTTTTTTCAAAATACAGGTGTCTAAAGCAACAGATTTATTTGCTGCTCACTCACAATAATACCGATATCAATATCGAAGCACCTTTGCGATGAGAACTCAAATTCTTATTTACTTGCCAAACACCGACCAGCAAATGCATGAACTCGCACTGCAGGCTGAGGCATTTGATCCCGCCCAACCCCATGAATCGCTGGACTTAGAGGCAACGCTCATGGACGGCCTAAATCCAAACGAGTCTTTTGATGCAGACAAGCTTGCAGCCTTATGCCAAAAATAACGGCTGACATTCTGCGCGGAGATGTGTTTTGGGCGAACTGAGACCCGACGAAGGGGTCGGAAATTCAAGTCATCAAAGACTTTTCAGTTTCTTTTCTTTGCTTACCAAAAATCCAAACAGTCTTTTAGACTCACGAGCACCATTAGGAGTGAATGATGCGTCAACGTGCACCGACCCACCCCGGGGCCATCCTCAGTGAAGATGTGTTGCCCAACTTGCCCGGCATGTCTGTCAGTTCCTTCGCAAGAAAGTTGGGCGTTTCACGTCAAACTTTGCATGCCGTTTTGGCAGAGCGCAGTGGTGTTTCCGTCGAATTGGCCTTGCGCTTGGGCGTCCTTCTGGGTAACGGCGCTCAGCTTTGGCTGGACATGCAAACACAATATGACCTCTGGCACGCGCAAGCCAAGTTGAAAGCTGAATTGGGGCAAATGAAGAGACTAGAGACGCTGGTCATGGCGTAACCAATTCAGGCATCTCATGCCAATGCATCATCGCCTGCGCCTCATCTGGCGTGGCACCCAGCCACGCATCAAATTGCGCGGTGGCCAACACCAATGGCGTGCGTTTTTCGTCGCCCGGTTTGTGAAACTGGTTCATCACCGGGTGTGTATCCGCATTCACCGTCAGCATGGAAAAGCTCGTCACCAACTCGCCAGATGCAGGGTCGGTCCAGGTGTCCCAAATGCTGGCGATGCCAAAGGGTTCTTGCGAGCGCAAAGCAATTTGCCAACGTTGTGCTTGGCCACTGCCATAGTGCGGCTCGAAAAAATTGTCTAGTAGCACGATGCCATAACGACGTTGCCGCCAAGGCGTGCGGTAGCTGGGTTTGCTGGCCACAGTTTCTGCTCGGGCGTTGTAGGTGTGGCGGCTGATCTTGTCGTCTTTGGCCCAAGTGGGAATCAAGCCAAAGCGGGCCAAGCCGCAAGCCACCCGCCCCGTGCTGTGGCTCTTGACCACCAGCGGTGCGACGTAGCCAGGGTAGGCCTCGGGCGGGTAGGGTGCTGTTGGCAAATCCACCTTCAAGTGCTCTTTCACCCAAGGGTTGTTGCGCGTGGCGGTGAAGTTGGAGCACATGTTGCGCAGGACTTTAGGCCAACGTCACGGTTGAATTCAATCAATCAGCCCGCGAACCTGGCTTGTGCTTGCCAAACAAACCTTCTGTGTGCTCATTGATGAGTTCATAAGCGCCGAAGTAAAGACTGGAATCCGGATTGTTGGCGCAGTAGTTGTCCATCCATGCATAAACTTGTTGGAGTGACATGCCATCTTTGAAGTTCCAGAATGGAATTTGTCGTCCTGCGCTGAGACCATCCAACAAGCCGATCAAGTGGCTCTCTGCCAATTTGGCCCCCTTGTCTTTCTTGCCGACTGTCCATGTCACGCAAGTGATATCGGAGGCCACCATCACGGGCTCAGCTTGACTCCATCCAGGAAAGCAGATGGCCCAACATAAAAAAAAGATGGATGAATGTTTTTGCATTTTCTTGGTCAGTGAAGTTGATTCAGAGGGGTAAAGGGAACAGGCGGTGGGGTGGATGGACCACTCAAGATCAATCCACCACCGTTTGAGCCGATCTGCCCAAGGTCCAAACAGCCCCCAAGCCCAGCGAAGTGCCCTGGTCTTTCAGATGCAAGGGGCTGCTGCTGTTGCGGCCTTGGCCAGCCCAATCGGTGCGGGTGAAAGCAAACATTCGCAGGTCTTTGTTGAATTGATGGGACAAGGTGAGTTGAACGCGGGGTGTGATCAAACCCGCCTTGGCGTCATAGGCACTTCGGGCAGGCGTTGCAAAGGCCGACGGTACGCCATACAGGTACTGGTTGAATCTTTGATCGCCATAAAAAGCACCGACACTGCCAGAGAAACCCCAGCCACTGCCCAGATGGCGATGGTCATAGGTGAGCTTGGGTTCCAGGGCTAAGCCTCGGTAGTTCACACCACTTTCGATTTCAAAAACGCCACGCAAAGGCACTTCCAAACGCACCACCGAACCAGGGCTGGGACGCGCCAAATTCAGCTTGGCGCGCGGACCGAACTCGAACAAAAACCCCAGGGTCGGCATGCCTTCACGCACTTGCACATCGTCACTCGAAGCGCGTAACGAGCCACCGAGCCCGATATCGAATTCAGCAAATTGATTTTTGGCAACACGAGCCCCCAATGTGCCGCCACCTGCACGCCAGACGGGGCCGCGGTAGATCAGCCAAGGCAAGGGCAGTACGCGACTGACGTCATCAGCAGCACCGGGGTAGGCCGGTCCGGTGAGTCCAAAAGTGGCAACGCCTGCCTCCCACAAATGCTTTTGCGGGCCCTCTAGATCAGCCTCAGATTGCGCATGACTCAGGGTCCATCCAGACGCACACAAAGCGGCGGAAGATAACAAACAAACTTTTAGCAAATGCATGGAACTGTCTCATTCAAACTGTGGGTGCGCGATGAAAAAAATAAGCCAGATGTCGCGCGTGCATCATAAGCTGTCCCTCTTTGACTGTCGTCAATTCAGGGCTTCTTCATGCTGCGCGAGCGTTGTTGACCGGTGTCTTGACCTGGCGCCTTGAAGCAGGGGCATCAAGCAGCAAAGGGTTTACACGGTATTGACAGTGGATCTTCAAAAGCAGAACCTTCGTATACCATTTGAGCCCATGGGGTTCATCTGCAAACAGACCCATCCTCTTCTCACAGAAAGGCACTTGTATGAGCAGTTCTCCATCTCAGCAAGCCTCTGCTTGGCTTACCTCGTTTGAAAAAGCCTTGGCCAGCGGCCAACCCGCCGAAGTCACATCGCTGTTTGAGGCCGATTGTTATTGGCGCGATTTGGTCTCGTTCACCTGGAACATTTGCACACAAGAGGGTCATGCGGCTGTGGCTGACATGTTGTCCGCCTGCTTGAAAGATGTGAAGCCTTCGCACTTTGCATTGCAAGGCGATGCCACCGAAGCCGATGGTGTGGTGGATGCGTGGTTCACGTTTGAATCGGGTGTGGCACGCGGCTTGGGCCATTTGCGCTTGAAAGGCGGCAAAGCTTGGACGCTGCTCACCACCATGACCGAGCTCAAAGGCTTTGAAGAGAAAAAGGGCAATCACCGTGTCAAAGGCGCCGAGCACGGTGCGCACAAGCACCGCCAAAGTTGGCTGGAGTTGCGCCAAGAAGAACAAGCCAGCTTGGGCTACACCGAACAACCGTATGTGCTGATCATCGGCGGCGGCCAAGGCGGCATCATGCTGGCCGCGCGTTTGCGCCGCCTCGGTGTGCCCACCATCGTGGTGGAAAAAAATGCACGCCCCGGCGACAGCTGGCGCAACCGTTACAAAACCCTGTGTTTGCACGACCCGGTCTGGTACGACCACTTGCCCTATTTGCCCTTCCCCGATGACTGGCCGGTGTTTGCACCCAAAGACAAAATCGGCGACTGGCTAGAGATGTACACCAAGATCATGGAGATCAACTACTGGGGTTCCACCACAGCCAAAAAAGCCCACTTCAACGAGACCAAAGGCGAATGGGAAGTCGAGCTAGAACGCGAAGGCCGGGCCATCACCGTGCGGCCCAAGCAATTGGTGTTCGCACTGGGCGTGTCGGGCTACCCCAATGTGCCCAAAATCACGGGTGCCGAAACCTTCCAAGGCGACCAACACCATTCCAGCAAACACCCAGGCCCCGACAGTTGCAAGGGCAAAAAAGTGGTGGTGCTGGGCTCCAACAATTCAGCCCACGATATTTGCGCCGCGCTCTGGGAAAACGACATCGATGTCACCATGGTCCAACGCAGCAGCACCCACATCGCGCCCTCTGATGCATTGATGGAGTTGGCGCTGGGCGGCTTGTACAGCGAAGAAGCGGTCAAGAGTGGCATCGACCACCACAAAGCAGATCTGGTGTTTGCCAGCGTCCCCTACAAAATCATGCACAGCTTCCACATACCTGTGTACGCGGAAATGAAAAAGCGCGAAGCCAGTTTGTATGGTCGGCTTGAAAAGGCGGGCTTCATGCTCGACTTTGGCGACGACGATTCGGGCTTGTTCATGAAGTACTTGCGCCGAGGCTCGGGCTACTACATCGATGTCGGGGCCAGCGAGTTGGTGGCCAATGGCAGCATCAAGCTCAAAAGCCACAACAACATCGAACGCATCAACCCCAAGTCGGTCACGCTCACCGATGGCACCGAGTTGCCAGCCGATGTTTTGGTGTATGCCACGGGTTATGGCTCGATGAACCACTGGTTGGCCGATTTGGTGTCGCCCGAAGTGGCCGACAAAGTGGGCAAGGTGTGGGGCTTGGGGTCCAGCACCACCAAAGACCCAGGACCTTGGGAAGGTGAGTTGCGCAACATGTGGAAACCCACCAACCAACAACAACTCTGGATTCACGGCGGCAACTTGCACCAAAGCCGCCATTACTCACAGTTTTTGTCTTTGCAACTCAAGGCGCGTTATGAAGGCTTGAAAACGCCTGTGTACGCACAAGCCAAGGTGCATCACGTGCGTTGATTGACAATGTCTCTCAAAGGCCTCTGTTCAAGCAGAGGCTTTTTTTATGGTTTGTCAGTGGGGTTGGTCTGCAAACGGCTGGCTTGGTAAGAGATATCAAACACCTTGGCCTTACCGATGTAGAACCGGTCCAGACGCCAATCTTTCAGCACTTCCATGGCCAAATCAAAGTCTTTGGCATTCAAGGCGTAGAGCGTTTGCATCGGAAAAGCTTGCTCGGTTTCCAACGACAAAATCAGTTTGACAAAGGTCTGTCCAACTTCAGATTTTGGATCGGCTTCGATGATTTTTTTGACTTGCTTGATGGAGCGCATAGGAATCTTTGATGAACGATTGGGTTGGTTATTGTCGTTGCTTTACCCACCAAAACATTGTGACAGATCAATGTCAGTTGCATGACTTCAAAGCAATTCGGGGGACTGAACTGTCAACAAACTGACTTGTGGAATGCCTTCTTTCAGCTTATAGCGAAGCCACCAAACCGCCCCCTTTTTGATCATCATTTCGTGCGCAGGAAGCCCCAACAAATGGCTGACCAACTGGCCAATCAAGGGTTGGTGGGACACCATCACCGTAGTGGCTTTGGCCGTGGGCCATTGGGCCAATTCCAAGGCGTGCTCCACCGTGCCTTGGGGCGAAATCTCGTCGCGCAATTTGAATTTACGCCCTAAAGGCAAGACAGTTTGCTGGGTGCGCACCGTGGGGCTGCACAAGACCTTGGCACCATCGGGCAGCTGCCGCTCAAGCCATTGCGCCATGCGCGCGGCTTGGCGTTCACCGCGATGCGTGAGTGGGCGCTCGGCGTCGGTCAGACCCTCTTCAATAGGAATGGCTTCGGCATGACGCCACAAGATCAAGTCCATGTTCACATCCATCTGGCATTACATCCGCTTGACTTTGCCGCATTCATTTGACAATTGAATGACAGACAAAGCATTTTTTCATTGAAATTTCATGCGATTGACACTGAATTGAAACAAGCCCTTCCTAGCATCAGACAACTTTCAAAGAGGTGCTATGAATATTGCCGTGTTTGGAACTGGTTATGTAGGTTTGGTGCAAGGTGCCATTTTGGCAGACGCAGGACATCAAGTGTTCTGCGTCGATATTGATGAACATAAATTAGACCGGTTGCGCAAGGGCGACATTCCCATCTTTGAACCTGGCTTGGAGCCGATTGTGAAATCCAATCATGCTGAACAGCGTTTGGATTTCACTTCCGATGCGGCACAAGCTATTGTGAACTCAGACATTTTGTTCATTGCGGTAGGCACGCCACCCGATGAAGATGGCAGCGCAGACTTGAAGCATGTGTTGGCAGCGGCCAAAACCATTGCCACCCACATGCAGCGCTACTGCGTGATCGTCAACAAATCGACCGTGCCTGTGGGCACGGCCGATCAAGTCACCAAGGTGGTTCAGCAAACATTGAAGGCCAGAGGCGTGGACATTGAATTTGACGTGGTGTCCAACCCCGAGTTTTTGAAAGAAGGTGCGGCTGTTGCCGATTGCCAGCGCCCAGACCGCATCGTCATTGGCACCAGCAGTAGCCGCGCCGAAAAAATGTTGCGTGAACTCTACGAGCCGTTCAACCGCAACCACGAAAAAATCATCGTCATGGATGTGCGCAGTGCCGAGCTCACCAAGTACGCGGCCAACTGCATGCTGGCCACCAAAATCAGTTTCATGAATGAAATGGCCAACTTGGCCGAACGGGTGGGTGCAGACATTGAATCGGTGCGCTTAGGGATTGGTAGCGATCAACGTATTGGCTACCACTTCATTTATGCAGGTGCTGGTTATGGTGGCAGTTGCTTTCCCAAAGATGTCAGCGCCCTGGTGAAAACAGCACAGGGCATGGGCTTTGAGCCGCTTATCTTGCATGCCGTGGAAGCCCGCAACCAAGCGCAAAAGCAAGTCCTCTTCCACAAAGTCAAGGCCTACTTCAAAGGTGACTTGAAGGACAAAACCATTGCGCTGTGGGGATTGGCTTTCAAGCCCAATACCGATGACATGCGCGAAGCGCCCAGCCGGGTGTTGATGGAGGCTTTGTGGGCCGAAGGCGCCAAAGTGCAAGCCTATGACCCAGCAGCCATGGAAGAAGCTCAACACCTGTATGGCAACAAAGCAGGTTTGCTTTTGGCAGGCACCAAGGAGGCCGCATTGAACAACGCTGACGTGTTGGTCATCATGACCGAGTGGCGACAGTTCAAAGCCCCCAATTTGGATGTCATCAAACAAGCCCTCAAGTCACCCGCCATCTTTGACGGGCGCAATTTGTTCGAGCCCGCCCGCATGAAAGAACGCGGCATCGACTACTTTGGCATCGGTCGCTGAGCTGCTGCGGCCCCAGCGTTTCTGGGGTCAGTATTTTTCTGGCACATAAATCTCAGCAGGTACGGGGTGGCGGCTGTAGTCGGGGTTGCGCACGCGCGCTGGCAAGCTGATGTCCGCGTGGGGCACTTCCTCGTAGGGCATGAGTGACAGCAAGTGGTCGATGCAATTCAAGCGGGCCTTCTTCTTGTCCACGGCTTGCACGACCCACCAAGGGGCTTCGGGAATGTGGGTGCGCTCGATCATGGTTTCTTTGGCCCGTGTGTAGGCCTCCCAGCGACGGCGGCTTTCCAAGTCCATGGGACTGAGTTTCCATTGCTTTAAAGGGTCGTGAATACGCCCCAAGAAGCGGGCGTGCTGCTCGTCGTCCGTGATAGAAAACCAATACTTCACCAGCTTGATGCCACTGCGCACCAGCATCTTTTCAAATTCGGGCACGGTGCGGAAAAACTCTTCGTACTCGTCGTCATTGCAAAAACCCATGACGCGCTCGACACCCGCACGGTTGTACCAACTGCGGTCGAACAATACAATTTCACCCGCTGCTGGCAGGTGCGCGGTGTAGCGCTGGAAGTACCACTGGGTGCGTTCACGGTCGTTGGGTGCGGGCAGGGCGGCCACACGGCAAATACGCGGGTTCAAGCGCTGCGTGATGCGTTTTATGGCGCCCCCTTTGCCAGCGGCATCACGGCCTTCAAAAATAATCACCACCTTGGACTTGCTGGCCACCACCCAGTCTTGCAGCTTCACCAACTCGCCTTGTAATTTCAGCAAGGTTTTGAAGTACTGCAGCCGCTCTCCCTTGAGGGTTTGGACATCTTGGTCACTGCCGGGATCCAGATCGTCAAATTCCATTTCCAACTCTTCATCCAAGCTGTCAAGCATGTCCTCCCGGATGCGCAGCATCTGGGCTTGATCAATCACTTCGGATTTGTCGTTGGTGGGCATGGTGTTTTCCGATTCAAAGTGGAGCGTGTTCAGGCGCTGGCCATGGGAAAGCCCAAACTGAAGGACGCCGTGTGCTGATGCATGACCAAGTGAAAGACACCTTCTGTCCGTTCAACGATCATGCGCCAACTCAGGGCACGTGCGCTGGCGCACGCTTGAAGGGACACATGCTGCATCAATTCTTTGTTGTTCAGCAGGGCCTGCACACCCATTTCAAAATCAACCTCAGAGTGCGTTCGAGCCAGCATGCCATTGACGCCACTTTGAATCAATTCACCAGCAGCGGCATGGTCAAACGCCACCACGGCCAAACCCGATGCCATGGCCTCCAGCGTGACATTTCCAAAAGTTTCAGTCTGACTGGCAAACGCAAAAATATCTGCACTGGCATAGTGCGATGCCAATGACGCGCAAGTTTGAAAGCCTGCAAAGATCACATCGGGGTGGGCTTTTTCCAAGCCGTCGCGCATCGGACCGTCACCAACCAACACCAGCTTGATGTCTTTGTGCTGTCGCTTGAGATTCTGATAAGTCTGAATGACCAGCTTGATATTCTTTTCAGGTGCCAAGCGTCCGACATACAACAAAACGCGCGTATCTTCATCGGCGCCCCATGCTTGCCGCAACGAAGCGCTGCGGTGCGACGGCGAGAAAGTCTCGGTGTCAACACCTCTGGGCACCACCGATAAATGCCTGAACCCGGCATGGCTGAGTTCATCTTGCAGCTGTGCGGTGGGCACCATGGTGGCTTGCGCAGCGTTGTGGAATTTTTTCAAATAAGCCATGATCGCGCCACTCAACCATCCAATGCCGTAGTGCTGACTGTAGGCGTGGAAGTTGGTTCTAAAGTCGGTGCTGATGGGCAGTTTTAATTTCTTGGCTACTTGCAGTGCCGACCAACCCAAGGGGCCTTCGGTGGCAATGTGAACAATGTCGGGGCGTTGATGCGACCACAAACGGGTGAGTGCTCTTTTGGCAGGCAAGCCCATTCGCAATTGCTTGTAAAAAGGGATGGGCAAACCCTTGACCAAAATTTCTCGGTACCGATCTTTGGTGATGGCGGTATCGCTGGCTTGCTGCCTGGGTCGAATCAACCACAAGACATGGCCATTTTGCTCAAGTCCTTCGACAATTTTGGAGAGGGTATGGGCGACACCGTTGATATCCGGAGGATAGGTTTCTGTTACCACCGCAATGTTCATGTGCGGTCGATGGGTGCCAATCCGCTCTACTTGAATATCAGCATCTTTATTCATGCCATGACTATGAACTGCAATTGCAACAGTTTCATGACAATTTGAATGTCATGAAATTTTCATGTGAAAACGTGACATTTCAGTGGCACCTTTCACTCACAGGAGATTTCATGCGTCAACTTTTGCAGACCCTTCAAACGCAACGCTGGGACGACCACCGCTATTACCACCACAGCCGCGTCAACCAAGCCTTGCATTTGATCAGTGCCATTTCCTTTTTGGTGGCCTATGTTTACTTGTTCATCGATCCCGTGGTGTCGGCCTTGATTGCATGGTTGATTTCGATGACCACTCGCCAGATTGGCCACTTTTTCTTCGAACCCAAAGGGTTTGACGAAGTAAACCAAGCCACCCACGAGTACAAGGAAGAAATCAAGGTCGGCTACAACTTGAACCGTAAAATCGTTTTGCTCAGCATCTGCGCGGCCATCCCCGTGGTGGCCTATTGGATGCCGCAGTATTTGGCTTGGGCTGTGCCAGAGGCTTACGAAGACACACCGGTTCGCATGACCGCCATGGCTTGGTTGTTTTTAGGTATCGCTGGTTTGTTGTTTCGCGTGTTGCAACTTTGGAAGCAAGAAAGCTTGACGGCTGGTTTGGCATGGGCGTTCAAAATCATCACCGACCCGTTCCATGACATCAAGCTTTACTACAAGTCACCTTTGCATTTGATGCGTGGTGAATGGATCGATCCCATGGACCACGTTGGTCATCAGCATTAAGCCCACCGCAGCCGCAACATTTCTTTCAGCACTTGCCGACGGATGTTGAGGTTGTTTTGATGTTCTGGGGTCCACCACCAACCATCTTCTTGCATGCGCTGCGCGGCTTTGATGAAGCGTTGGGTGAACAGCTCAAAGGTGGTGTTATCAAATTCAAAATTGAAAATCATGCGACCCGACCCCACCCAACTGAGTGCAATGCCTTGTTCCCGCAAATAGTATTGAAGCATCCAGTTATAGCGGCTGGGCACATCAAACAGCACCGACCACACGGTTTCCATGCCAGCCACATGCACAGGCAACTGAGCAGTCTGCAAGGCGGCATTCAGACTGTCTTGGCGCGATTGCCAAACCACAGAGGCTTGCTTGTATTGGGCTCTCACCTCGGGTGTTTGCAAACGGTGCAAAAACACATTCATGGTCGCCATCACATACGGGTGTGCATTGAAAGTGCCTCGCGCAAAACAAATATCCCCTGGCTTGTCTTCGCTAAACCGCTTCATCCATTGGGTCTTGCCACACACCACACCTACCGGCAAACCGCCGCCCAAGGTTTTGCCGTAAGTCACCATGTCGGCGCGGACGTCAAAGTATTCTTGCGCGCCGCCCGGTGCCAAGCGAAAGCCCAGAAACACCTCGTCCAAAATCAAGGCGATGCCTTTCTCGGTGCAGAGCTCGCGCAGTTGGGCCAACCACGTTTTGTAAGCGGCTTTGTCGTAATGCACTTGTCGTCCACCATCGACCAAGGTCGAGTCGGTGGGCGCGGCCTTGTTCACATGCATGGCTTGCAAAGGATTGACCAACACGCAGGCAATGTCTGTGCGGTTGCGCAGCACCCGCAAGGTGTTGGGGTGCATTTCATTGAGTGTCAAGGTGTCCGAAGAAGGTGGCATCGGATTGCCCGGCCCCGGCTGCACGTCATCCCACCAACCGTGATAAGCGCCAGTGAAGCGCACAATTTTGCGTTTCTTGCTGTGGTATCTGGCCAAGCGCACGGCTTGCATCACGGCCTCGGTGCCGGACATGTGAAACGACACCTCGTCTTGACCGGAAATGGCGCAAAGTTGCTGCACGTTGTCCAGCACGCAGGGGTGGTAAGAGCCCAAGACGGGCCCGAGTTTGGCGGCCCTGTCGGCTCCTTCTTGGATGCAGCTTTTGTAAAAGTCCATGCCAAACAAATTCACGCCATACGAGCCTGTGACGTCGATGAACTGGTTGCCGTCCAAATCGGTCAACCACACGCCCTGGCTTTCACGCCAAAAGCTACCTGTCTTGATGTGCTGCGCCAACACGCTGCGAAATTGAAACGGCACACGGTATTGGCTGATCAATTGCAAGTCCGACACCATCGGCTTGGTGGCGTCTGTTTGCGCCAAGGTTTGCGGGCTGCGCGACTGCAACTGTGCGCCCAGGTTTTGCAAGGCATGGCGTCTTTGCATGGCCACCGATGCAGGGGCACCATCGATGTCAAACCATTGGTCGCGGTTGTAGCTGTAGCCTGGGATCCACTTGGCTACGCGTTTGGCCATGCGCAAATGGCCGCCAAGCGAAGGGTGCTTGGCCAACGACAGTTGCAAGCGTTGGGTGACTTTCATCAGCAAGTTGATACCGACCAAGGCGGCAAGCCCCCAGGTGCCCACAACCAAAAGCGTTTCAAAACCATCCATGTTGGTGACCTCTTTTTCGAAAACTCCTTTGTATGACGCCAGGATGAAAAAATGATGACTATTCGACAACTCTTTCAAAAAATAGGTGCCCACGAGGACCTGAACTTCTTGCTCACCAACCGGATTCCGCGCATCACACTGACGCATGTCATGGGCTGGTTCAGCCAAATTCGCACCCCTTGGGTGAAAAATACGTCCATCGCGGCTTGGCAATTGATCGCCGATTTGGACTTGTCAGAAGCCAAGAAATCAAACTTTGACAGCTTGCATGACTGCTTCATCCGCGAGTTGAAGGAGGGTGCCAGACCGATTCACCCGGACCCGCAAGTGTTCACCAGCCCGTGTGACGGCATCATTGGGGCCATGGGCCGGGTAGAGGATGGCAAGCTTTACCAGGCCAAAGGTTTCCCCTACACCCTGACAGATTTACTGGGCGACGAGGTTGCCAAAACACCTTGGGTCGATGGCCTCTACCTCACCATCCGCATCACCTCTTCCATGTACCACCGCTTTCATGCCCCCTTCGATGGCCGACTGACGCATGTCAAGTATTTTTCAGGCGACACCTGGAATGTGAACCCGGTGGCCTTGGCGCGGGTGGAGAAGTTGTTTTGCAAAAACGAACGTGCTTTGTTGAACTTGGAGATTGGCCCGCAAGCCTATCCCGTGGCCTTGGTGCCGGTGGCAGCCGTGTTGGTGGCCAGCATTCGGCTGCATGCCATCGACACCTTGCTGCACACCCGCTACAAAGGCCCGCACGATATTCCTTGCAATGCATCCTTTGTGAAAGGCGAAGAAATGGGTTGGTTTGAACATGGCTCGACCATCTTGGTTTTCGTGCCCAAGTCCTTCGAATTCGTGCCCGAACTCACCACCGGCCAAGGGATTCAAATGGGACAGGCTTTGTTCAAGCTGCCTTGACCACAGGCAGCGATGGCCGCACGTATTTCCAATACCGCCATTGCACGGCGGCCATGCCCAAGCACACCGCAGCGCCCAACAACCAGCTCACATCCACCACGCTGATGCCTGCATGAAGCAAGCCGCTGTAAATGCCCATCATGACCAAGATGTTGGTGTTTTCATTCACGTTTTGAACTGAAATCGAGCGGCCAGCGGTCAGCAACTGTGCTCCCCGGTGTTGCAGCATGGCATTCATGGGCACCACAAAAAATCCGCCCACCAAGCCCAGCACAAAGGTGAGTGCCATGGCCACTTCAGTGCTTTGCACCCAAACCATCAGGGGCAAGAGTGCACCCAACAACATGCCCACCATCAAGACCTTTGGCGCTTGTTGCAATGACACCGTGCGTGCTGCCAATGCCGCACCGGCAATCACACCCAAAGCGGTAGCGCCTTGCAAGTACGCCGCTTGCTCCAAGCTCAAGTGCAAGACCGCTTGTGCCCAAGCCAAGACCAGCAATTGCAAGGTGGCACCCACGCCCCAAAACAAGGTGGTGACCGACAGGCTGATGCTGCCCAAAGGGTCTCGCCAAAGCTTCAGATGGTCTTGCTTGAAGCGTTGCCAAACAGCCATGACATGCCATGCATGGGATGGATAGCGGACTCCGCTGTCTGGGATCAAGCGGTTGAGCCAAGCCGCCAGTCCATACAGCAAGAGCACAGCAGCCAACGAGGCATTGAAGCGACTGCCTGAACCCAGCCAAAGGTTCAAGTCGGCGTAAAAAGACCAGCCTTGTAAACGTTCAGCCACCAGCAGGCCACCCAGCATCACGCCAAACAATGCAGCGCACACGGTGCTGACCTCGATCCAACCATTGGCGCGAACCAATTGTTCGGCGGGCGTGAGTTCGGTGATCAAGCCGTACTTGGCAGGCGCATAAATGGCCGCCCCCAAGCCTGCCAAGCCAAAAGCCAACATGGGCGGCACACCGACCACCATGCCCATGCAAGCCATGGCCTTGATGCCGTTGGCCCACATCATGACGCGGCGCTTGGGCCAGGTGTCGGCCCAGGCACCCACCCAAGGCCCAAGCACCACATAAGAGAGGGTGAACATCAGCTTGAGCAAGGGAATCCAAAACACCGCATACCCCTGCTCGGCTAGCAACGCCATGGCCAACAGCAACAAAGCGTTGTCCGCCAATGCCGAGACAAACTGCGCAGCCAACAGGCTGGCAATGCCTGGCGCGGCCATGGGCTTCAAGAGACGGTGTTGGCGATACTGGCGGCGATGGGGCTGGGCGAGACCACCGGTTTGACCACGGGTGTTCGGGCTTCAATCACCGCTGGTTTGAAGTCCAACAACTGGTTCCAAAAAACCAACTCCAGCTTGCCGTCCATGTGTTCGACCAAGGCGGAACGGCTTTCCACCCAATCGCCATCGTTGCAATAAAGGACGCCGTCGATGTCGCGCATTTCAGCGCGGTGGATATGCCCACACACCACACCTTGGTAGCCGCGCTTGCGGGCCTCGTGGGCCACCGCTTTTTCAAAGTCGGCGACAAAGTTCAAGGCCTTCTTCACCTTGCCTTTGAGGAAGGCCGACAAAGACCAATAGGGCAAACCCATGCGGGCACGAACCCGGTTGAAATGGCGGTTCAAGCGCAGCGTTAATTCATACAAGCTGTCGCCCACATAAGCCAGCCATTTGGCGTATTTCACCACCGGGTCAAAGTAGTCGCCATGAATCAACCACAAACGGCGGCCATCGGCCATGGTGTGCGTGGCTTCTTCCATCACTTGCACGCCACCGAAATGGTGGTCTGCAAAGTCGCGGGCGAATTCATCGTGGTTGCCTGGGATGTACACCACATGGCAGCCTTTGCGAACGCGCTTCAAGATTTTTTGCACCACATCGTTGTGGGCCTGCGGCCAATACCATTTGCGGCGCAGTTGCCAGCCATCGACGATGTCGCCCACCAAATACAGGTGATCGCTGGTGTGGGATTTGAGAAAGGCCAGCAGTTCTTCGGCTTGGCACCCCGGGGTGCCCAGGTGCAAATCTGAAATGAAGACGGCTCTGTAATGCATCGATTCCTCTTTTTGAAATAGAGTTGTTGTGGATTGCATGAAGTCAAGCGTAAGTGGCTAATGTGACTGTCTGATGAAACCGATGTCGTTCAAAGCGACAATGAGTTCATTGCTCATCATCAGGAGGCTGTTGTATGATCGTCAAACAAATTTGGACCGCCAACCCCTACCGCAATTTCAACTACCTTGTGGCCTGCGCTGAAACCGGTGAAGCCTTGGCCATCGACCCGCTGGACAGCGACAAGTGTTTGAAAGCCGCCAAAGACGAAGGCTGGGACATCACCCAAATCTTGAACACCCACGAGCACCATGACCACATTGGCGGCAACGATGCGGTGGTGGCCGCCACCGGTGCCAAGGTGTTGGCCCATGCCAAAGCCGGGGGCAGCATTCCTGGCATGTTTCGTGGGCTGATGGCCGGTGACATCATCAAGGTGGGCAAAACTGTCGAGTTGGAAGCCTTGGACACCCCCGGGCACACCATGTGCCACATTTGCTTGTGTGCCCACACCGATCAACCCGCCTTGTTTTCAGGGGACACCTTGTTCAATGCAGGCGCAGGTAACTGCCACAACGGTGGCAACGCGCAAGCGCTCTACAACACCTTCGCGCAGCAACTCAACAAGCTGCCAGCCAACACCCGCATTTACCCCGGCCACGATTACATTGAAAACAACCTGCGTTTCACCTTGGACCGCGAGCCCGACAACCACGCCGCGCAAAGTTTGCTCAATCAAGTCCGTGGTCAAAACTTGGAAGCACCCCTGGTCACCACTTTGGCGCAAGAGCGCGAGGTCAATACTTTTTTCCGCTTGGGTCAAGCCAGTCTCATTGACACATTGCGCCAAGCCTTCCCAGACTTGCCCGCCCAACCGGATGAAGAAACCGTGTTTGTGAAACTGCGTGAACTGCGCAACACTTGGTGAGCCTTCTTGATTTGCAACCCACCCCTGGCGCTGGTTGCTTCAGCCCAGATGAATCGCTTGTTATTAAAATGCCCAGATGAAATTCAATAAAGCACAAACCGATTTGCTATGGGTCGCAGCCTGTCTGTTGCTGTATGCTTTTCTGGCATTTGAATTTGAATTTTCCGAGCAGATTTTTCAATTCACCCAAAGCTACGAGCGCCTGCAACTGGATGAAATGCCATTGGCCTTGCTCATCCTCGGCATGGGGCTGGCTTGGTATTCCTGGCGCCGATCCCAGGAAGCCAAACAAGAAGTCCAAGAACGGATTCGCTCTGAATCCAAGGTGCAAGAACTGCTGAGCCACAACAGTGATTTGGCGCAACGTTTGTTCACGGCCCAAGAAGACGAGCGGCGTGCATTGGCCCGTGAGTTGCACGATGAAATGGGGCAAACATGCACGGCCATCCGGACCGAGGCGGCGGTGTTGGCGGGCGGTCAGCTCACCCCAACAGCCGTCCTGGATTCGGCACAGCGCATCGCGGACAGCGCCCAAGCACTTTCATGGCTGACAAGGGATTTGTTGCAGCGTTTGCGCCCTGCGGTCTTGGACAGCATGGGTTTGGCCGATGCCTTGTCGATCCATTGCGAGCAATGGCAAACCAGCAATGGGGTCGTCTGCACATTCGAGTCTCAGGCGTTGCCAGCGCATTTGGATGACTATGTGTGCGTGACGATTTACCGCTTGTTGCAAGAGAGTTTGACGAATGTGGCCAAACACGCCAACGCCACGCGGGTCGAGGTGCAATTGAGCTTGCTCGCCCCACATGGCTTGGCATTGCGTGTGCATGACAATGGCCAAGGCATGCACGACCCCATGGCCCACCATGCTGGCTTTGGTTTGCTGGGCATGCGCGAGCGGGCATTGAGCTTGGGCGGCCGACTGCATTTGCAAAGTGCGTTGGGTCATGGTTTCTTGGTGTTGGTTGAACTGCCACTGGAGGCCAGATGATTCGAGTTCTTTTGGTAGACGACCACCCGGTGGTGCGCTCGGGTTATTTGCGTTTGTTGTCGCAAGACCCGGAGATTCAAGTGGTGGCCGAAGCCAGCACCGCCGACGAGGGCTACCAAGCTTTCGGCACCCATTCGCCGGATGTGACCATCACCGACTTGTCCATGCCCGGTGTCGGCGGCTTGGGCTTGTTGCAAAAAATACTGGCCCGGGATGCCTCTGCTCGTGTATTGGTGTGCAGCATGTACGACTCGGTGCAGGTGGTGCAACGCGCGATGCAAACAGGGGCCAAGGGCTTTGTGTCCAAAAACGCGCAACCCGAAGAATTGGTGCGGGCAGTGCATGCGGTGCATGCGGGGCGTGTCTTCAACATGGACCATTTGAAGCAGCAAGAGGGCAGCCTTGCCGCGGATGACGAGGTGCAGCGCATTGCCAGCTTAACGGCCCGTGAGTTTGAAACCTTCAGACTGTTGGCGCAAGGCCAAAGCGTTGCTGAATGCGCAGCGGCCTTGCACCTGAGCCAAAAAACCATCTCCAACCACCAGACCCAAATCAAAGAAAAATTGCAGGTGGCCACCTTGGCTGCCATGGTGCATTTGGCGCAACGCCACCATGTGATTGACAGCCCAGCCGACCTCTGAGGGCGTAAAAAAACCTCCACGGTCGCCCGTGGAGGTTGAAGCCACCCAAGCTAAGGTGGCGTGTTAGTTGTGTTTTAGCTTGTTAGAACTGGTAGCGCAAACCCACCAAGTAGCTGCGGGGAGCGCCGGGGGCGACGAATTTAGAAAGAGTTTGTTCAGTTGCGTCGTTACCACCATCGACTTTGAAATTGTTTTCACCAATCATGCCGTAGGTTTCGTAACGGGTGTCCAGCACGTTGTTGATCTTGGCAAACAAGGTCAGGCCTTTTTGAGCCTGGTAGCTGGCTTTGAGGTTGAGCAAGGTGTAGCCCTTGATGCTGGCGTCCATCGCAGTGCTTTCATCTTCCGTGCCGATGTTGCCATCTTCATTTCCCTGGGTCACGATGCTGGAACTGTATTGAACACCAGCGCCCAAGTTGAGTTGGTTTGTGGCTTGCCAGTTTAGGTTCAACTTCAAGGTGTTGAGTGGCAAACCAGGCAGTCGCATGCCTGGGGTGATGTCCATTTCGCGTTCGCCTGCCAACAGTTCAACTTCGGACTCGTAGGTGGCTTTCAAATAACTGTAGGCCACACCCATGCGGACGGTGCCCCAAGATTTGTTGGCACTGATGTCCACGCCTTGGTAGCGGGTTTTGTCGAAGTTTTTGAAATAGCCCAAGCCTGGTGTGGCACTTGGAATGAACAGAATATCGTCTTTGTTGGTGGTCTGATAAGCAGACAAGGCCATGCTGTAGTTGTTGGCATTGGTCCAACGCATGCCCGCTTCCAGGGTTTGAGCCACCACTTGTTTCAAGAAGGGGTCGGCTTGCAAGCCAGTGGGCAGTTGACAAGGGTTGGCAGGGTCGGCGCAACCCAACTCTATGACGGTGGGTGCCCGGTTGCTTTGCGACCAATTGCCAAAGAAGGTTGCGTTGTCACCCAGTTTGTGGCTCAAGCCGAATGAGGGGTTGAATTTGCGGTAGGTGAACTTCTCTTCAGGTTGGACGACACCTGGTTCGTATTCACCATCCTCTTGGTCGTAGTAATCGGTGATGGTGTTGCGGACCAATTTTTGGTTGTACCGACCAGCCAAGGTGAAGTGTGTTTGCTCGCTCAATTTGATGGTGTCTGAAATGTAAACACCAAACGCAGTAGATTGCCCTTTGACGCCAGCTGTGTCGATGGCGGCATCAGCGCAATTGGACACGCCACGCGTTTCACTGATGGCACATTCTTCCTCAGCTGAAGCGGCGTAACTGCTGCGGCTCATGTCCAAAGTGGCACCAGTGGTGATTTGGTGGGCATCCAACAACTTGGTCATGTTGACACTGGCACCGTAGCTGGTTTGCGATGTTCTGGAATGGCGGAGTTCGCCTTCAGCTTCACCAGTGGTTAGTGGTGCAGGATCAGCATTCCACTCCACATCCCCACCCAACCGTTTTTGCGTGCCGCTGCGCACATACGCCGTGGCAGCCAACTCGGTGTTGGCATCCAACACACGCTGCAAATTGAAGGTCAGCAAGCTGGTGGTGTTTTTGGTTTCATCGGGGTGGCTGTACACCGCTGCACGTCTGCCGTCATACAAAGTGCCTTTGTCTACAGGAGTGCCTTCACCTTCTTCGCCATAGTTGGTACTGGGTGTCAAACCATTGCCCACCAATTTGCTGGTGCCGTACAAGAAGGAAACGTCCCAGTTGCTGTCTTCTTGGCTGCGGCCCATCTTCACAAAAATGTTTTGCAATTCGCCGTTGGAGTGATCGCGCCAACCTTTTTCGTCAAACGCGGTGGCGGCCACAAACCGGTGCCAACCGTCACTCGACTTGCTGCCGTGCGTCAGGTCCACTTTGGCACGACCAAAACTACCCAAACTCAAGCCGAGTTCATTGCCTTGCGTGGTCAGACCCGATTTGGTGGTGAAGGCCAAGGCCCCGCCCAAGGTGTTCAAGCCGTAAATGGGGTTGGAGCCGGGCACCAGGGTCACGCTCTCAAAAGCGGCCTCGGGCAGCATGTCCCAATTGACCACATCGCCAAACGGTTCGTTGACACGCACACCATCCATGTAGACCGACAAACCTTGCGCTGCCCCCAAAATGGCAGAGGCGCGTGAGCCGCGGTAGGTCACATCAGCTTGGTAAGGGCTGCCTTGAATGTCGTTCACGTTCACGCCATTCAAGTTCTCATTCATGAACTCTGAAATGTTCAAGGTGTTGCCCGCTTTGAAGGTCTCGCTGTTGAGGCTTTGCACCTCGTAGGGCAATTTGTTTTTTTCGATGCCAATGCCGGGCAGCGGTGAGGTGTTGACCACCTGCACTTCTTTCAAGCTGCCGCCTTCAGCAGCCTGCTGCGCCCTGCTGGCCATCGGCCAAAGCAAGACAAGCACCGCACAAGCGGTCAGGGATCGGGCAAAGGGGATGTTGTTGATCATGGTCAATTCACGTGAGGTTGCAGGAAAGTCTGGCAATGTAGGCAGGTCAGCCCCGTGTTGATAGGGAAATATTCCTTGTCATGGGCCTCTCAGGGAAAGTCAGCAGGTAGATTCCCTTGGTTAGGCCCTGTCGCTGCAACCTAGGCGACTTGGAGTGTCTCAAAAAGAGAATTTGAGCAGTCAAACAAGGGCTTTCCCTTATATAGGCCGTGCTGGACTTCATTAATATGACCCATGTCCCGCATCCCTCAATCAAGGAAGTATCTATGAGCCTTCAATTCAAAGTCAACGGCAAAGCCGTTCAGTCCAACTCCGAGGCCGACACGCCTTTGCTTTGGGTCATTCGTGATGAACTCGGCATGACCGGCACCAAGTTCGGTTGTGGCGCTGCCCTGTGCGGTGCTTGCACCGTGCATGTCAACGGTGAAGCCGTGCGTTCATGCCAAACACAAGTTGGCAATGTGGCTGGCTCCAGCGTCAGTACCATTGAAAGCCTGGGTTCTGGTTCACACCCACTGCAAAAAGCCTGGGTCAAGCACCAAGTGCCCCAGTGCGGCTACTGCCAGTCTGGTCAGCTCATGAGCGCTGCCGCGCTGTTGAGAACCAACAAGAACCCAAGCGACGCAGACATTGATGCAGCCATGGCTGGCAATCTGTGCCGTTGCGGTACTTACACACGAATCCGTGCTGCTGTCAAAGATGCCGCATCCATGATGCGCGCTGCTTAATTTCAAAGGAAATACATCATGATGAGCACACAATCAAACCGTCGCGACTTCCTCAAGACAACCACCATCACCACCTCCGGCCTGATCATGGGCGTGGTCTTGCCAGGTACCGTTCGTGAAACCATGGCCGCTGGCACATTGCACACCCCCAATGCATGGGTGCACATTGCCGACGACAACAGCATCACCCTCATCTCTGCTCGTTCAGAAATGGGTCAAGGCGTGTACACCTCCATGCCCATGTTGATCGCTGAAGAACTCAACGTCGATGTCACCAGAGTCAACGTGGCTGCTGCTCCCCCCGGAGCCCAGTACGCCAACGCTTTCTTGGGCGCCATGATCACGGGTGGTTCCACCTCTGTTCGTGAAGGCTGGGAAAAGCTGCGTATCGCTGGCGCACAAGTGCGCGAAATGTTGGTCGCTGCTGCTGCTGCAGAGTGGGGCGTTCCTGCCTCTTCTGTCAAAGCCGACAACGGCATGCTGATTGGCCCCGGCGGCAAGAAAGCCACCTACGGTCAAATGGCTGAAGCTGCTTCCAAGCAGCCCGTGCCAGAAAAACCATTCATCAAAGCACCCAAAGACTTCCGCGTCGTGGGCAAGCGCATTCCCCGTACCGACATCGCTGCCAAAGTCAACGGCACTGCACAGTTTGGTATCGACGTTCGCCTGCCTGGCATGGTTTACGCCAGCTTGGAGCAGTGCCCCGTGATCGGTGGCACCGTCAAGAGCCTGGACAGCGCTGCTGCCAAAGCCATGCCTGGCGTGGTTGACGTGGTGCAAATCCCTGACGGCGTGGCTGTTGTGGCCAGCTCCTACTGGGCTGCTGTCAAGGCACGTCGTGCTCTGAAAATCGAATGGGATATGGGCCCAGGCGCTGCTGTCAGCACTGCCAGCATGATCAATGGAACCATGGAAGCCGCAAAGAATGGCAAAGTCATTGCTGTGCAGCCTCCCGTTGGCGATGCCAAGACTGCAATTGCCAATTCAGCCAAACAAATCAGCGCGACTTACATCACGCCTTTGTTGTCACACTCACCCCTGGAACCCATGAACTTCACCGCCCACGTCACTGCTGGCAAGGCGCTGCTGATCGGTGGCTCACAGTTCCAACAAGGTGCACAGGGTGCAACTGCCGCAGCTTTGGGTCTCAAGCCCGAAGATGTGGACGTGCAAACCACCTTCTTGGGTGGTGGTTTTGGTCGCCGTATCGAACTCGACAACGTGGTCCAAGCTGCTCAAATTTCCAAAGCAGTCAGACTGCCTGTCAAGTTGGTCTGGTCTCGTGAAGATGACATGACCCATGACTTCTACAGCCCCATGGCCGTCAACCAACTGACTGCTGGCATGGATGCCAATGGCAAGCCCACCGGTATTCACCACCGTGTCACTTCTCAGTCCATCACACAACGTGCGTTTGGTCTGCCAAAAGACACACTCGATCCTTTCATGGTCGAGTACGCTGTGGCGCCTTATGGCATCCCCAACAGCCAACACGATTTGGTGATCCATGATGCTGGTTTGCGCGTCGGTTACTACCGCGCCGTGAGCCACAAGCAAAACTGCTACGCCAACGAGTGTTTCATGGACGAAATGGCCAAGGCCGCTGGCAAAGACCCTGTCGACTACCGCCTGTCTTTGTTGGCCGACAAACCACGTCACGCCAATGCACTCAAGCAAGCTGTTAACAAGTCTGGCTACAGAAAAGGCGCCCGCAAAGGTCGCGCTTTTGGTGTCGCTGTGATGGACGGTTATGACGCTTACTTGGCTGTCATCTCTGAAATCAGCTTGGGCGTAGACGGTGAAGTTCGTGTTCACAAAGTGACTGCTGCTGTCGATTTGGGCGTGATTGTCAACCCTGAGATCGTTGAACAACAAATCCAGTCCAGCATCATCATGGCCATGGCCACGGCGCTGAAGCACTCCATCACGGTCGAAGGCGGCAAGGTTCAACAAACCAACTTCCACAACTATACGCTGGTTCGTACCAACGAATCACCAGATATCAACATCGTGTTGATCAAGAGCACCGAAAAGCCTGGCGGTATCGGCGAGCCTTTCATGGCTGCAACCGTGCCTTCATTGGCCAACGCTGTTGCCAACCTGACTGGCAAGCGTATTCGTACATTGCCACTCACTGGCAAAACGATCCAAGAAGCCTGATCCTCCTGGCGCTGACCAGTTCAGCGCTTGGTTGTTCAGCAGAAAAGAGCGGGCTTGCCCGCTCTTTTTTTTGCGTCCACAAAACTGCGGCCATCAACGCTGCCAATCACAACATCCTTGCAAGTCTTGGTGAGTCGTTGCAGATTCAATGGCAAAGCCCATGAAAAAGCCACCCGAAGGTGGCTTTGGGGGGAGATGAAGAATTACTTCTTCACCACCTGCTCGTCCAAGAATCGAATGATGTCTTCGATTTCTTTTTCTGGCAGGATGCCGCCCCACTTGGGCATGCCGTACTCGATGCGGCCATTGACAATCGTGTCATAGGTCACTTTTTTCCAGTTTTCGTTGTAACGAATGACCAGCTTGCGCAAGTCCCGTTCTTGCACCGGACTGGCACCATTGTTGGAATGGCAATGAGAGCATTTGTTGTTGAAATTGGAGCGAACCTCGGCGGTGTCGTAGGGACCGGAGGCATCAGCCATCAGCCATTCACGTTGCTGGGTTGTGGCAGCCACTTTGACGAAGCCAGACTTCTGGGCCAACACTGGTGTTTTGCTGATGTGCTTGTTGGCACTGTTCAACAACAACGGTGCTTGAGAAGGAAAGCCATATTTTTTGGCGAGTTGGTCGATGTCAGGCTTGAGCTCATTCAAGGCTTTGTTGATTTGATCCTTCAACTCGGGCTTGTCTTTGGAGACTGCGATGGCCACCTGACCACCCAAGCCTTCGCCAGAGATGGGCAGCACCTGCCAACGGTTTTGATGCAAGGATTGGTTGTCAAAGCCTGCACTGGGGCCCCACAGCATGGCCAGGTCAATCTCACCCTTTTCCAAGGCGGCAAAGGCTTGTTCTTGGCTGCGAAAGGTGGTCCATTGGTAACCGGTGCCGGAGCTGGCAAGCAAGATGGCAGGTGGAGAACCAAACAACACGCCCACACGTTTGCCCTTGAGGTCTGACAGGCCGGTGTATGTTTGACCCTTGGGGCCAACCAAGGCATAGCTCAGGCTCATGAAAGCATTGCTTTTGACCAGGCCTCTGACGCGGTACTCGGCATCAGCAGGCAGGGCAAAGTAGGCGTCACAGCCGTCCATGGTGTTGCGCAAGGCACGGCGTTGGTTGAAAGACAACCACCAGACGTATTCAACAGGGCTGCCCAAGCGTTGGCCGACTTTTTCAGCCAACTCGATGTACAAACCTTTTTCAGGACCTTCAGACTTGCTAAAGGGCAGGTTGTCAGGATCAGAACAGACGCGCAGGGTGTCTGCTGAGGCGAAGGGCGTGGTCAATGCAGACACCGCCAATGCAGCCAAGCTCAGACGAAGACTGAGCGCTCTGTTGAACGACTTGGACATGAAAAAATCTCCTATGGTTTTTGAAAATACGCTGGAAATACTGTGGTGAGTTGGAACTTCATCCATGCTTAGGATGCGACCACAATATTTTCAGCGTACACCCTTAACGCAGGGTTACAAAGCTCAGATGATTTGAAAAAAAGACACCGCCCGTAGGCGGTGTCTGGTTCAAATCAGATCACGAAAGAATCGATCAGTCCAAAGTGAACACGAACAAAGTGCCGCCTTCAGGGCTGGCTGCAACCATTTTCTCGCCGATCTTGCCGAAGAAAGCAGGCATGGATTGTGTGCGACCAGAGGTCACAGCAACATACTGCTTGCCATCCAAGGTGTAGCTGATGGGTGCTGCGCTGATGCCTGAACCAGTGTTGAACTTCCACAGTTCTTTACCAGTCTTGGCGTCATGTGCACGGAAGGTACCTCTGATGTCGCCAGCAAAGACCAAACCGGTGGTGGTGGTCATGGTGCCGCCATTGAAAGGCAGGTCATCCTTGATGAACCAAACTTCTTTTTGAGCCACGGGGTCCCAAGCTTTCAAACCGCCCAAGTAGCCGCCAGGACCAGGCTTGTCCAAGTCGAAGTTCACGCCCAAGTAGAACTGGCCGCGCTTGTACTCTTCTTGAATGCCTTCCAAGTCCATACACAAGTTCATGGTGGGGATGTACACCAGACCAGTTTTGGGGTTGTAAGACATGGGCATCCAGTTTTTACCGCCAACCAAGTTGGGGC
>CALBEV010000128.1 GCA_937891045.1 uncultured Burkholderiales bacterium
CCAATGGCTGGGTACTCAAAGACGGTGACAAGCCTTTTTTAAGAGCCAGCCATTCACCCGCTGGATGGGGCTTTTTGATACAGTCCTATCCGCCTGGACAAACCTCCAGTGCATCGCCAGCGTCTGCCAGCTTTGGTTTGAAGAACATGGATTGGCAGGGCATAGAGCCCCGCAATGCCACCACCTTGGGCATGTTGTTGACGCAGCCCACCGGCTTTGCAAGCGTTGCGAAATTGCTCAATGACATGAGCCTTGGTTTGTGGGGACGCCAAAACGAGTTGAATGGCATGGTCTATCGACTGCTGCAGCAGCGCATGTTCATGGCGCAGATCAATCCCAGCATGCTCAAGAAAGCCGTCATGGGCCAAGCCCGCAGCATCGAAAACATGCTTTTGAATGCGCAAGCGCCGGTGGATGACCCCAAAACCATCATGAAGCAGATCTTGGCCTTGATGCAACAAGGCACGCTTGAAGGCGTTGATCAAGAGCAAGGCAGAGAACTGGAGCAGGCCATCCGCGAGCTCGAGTCGGCCCAAGCGCAAAGCGCACAAAAGTCATTGGGCGGGGAACTGTCTTTGCATGTCTTGTTGCCCTTCGTGGACGCCGAGCCTGTTGAACTGCATTTCCAACGACCCGCCCGCAAGCCGGGACAGGAGGAACCCCCGCTCAGCGTTGACATCCATTCGCGCAGTCGATTACTCGGCGAGATTTGGCTCAACACCCTGATTTCCAAATCAACCAGTGTGGATTTGGTCATGTGGGCGTTGCGGGCTGATGTGGCCGCTGTGGCCAGGCAACGCTCCGGTGAACTGGGCTTGGAGTTGGGAGCCGCTGGTTTGAATTTGCAGTCTTTTCAAATCTTCAATGCGCCACGCCCGCTGGTGCGTGCCAGTGAAGTCTCGGGCACCCGCGGCTCGGTCATCGATGCACGAGCCTGACAAACCATGCCCATGAAAACGCCTTTAGAAGCCGTCGCCCTGGAATACGGGCATTTGAATACACCGAAAGTGGTGGCCAAGGGCCAGTCCGAGCTGGCGCTGCGCATCATCAACGAGGCCAAAAAACAAGGGATTTATGTGGCCGAAGACCCGCAATTGTTGGCCTTGCTCAGCAAGCTGGATGTGGGCGATGAAATCACGCAAGACATGTACACCGCGGTGGCGGTGATTTTGTCGTGGGTGTATTGGCTCAAGGGCATGCAGCCCGGCGATGAAAAGCAAGCGGGCGGCACAGCGCCCACCGCGTCAAGCTTCGGTAAAGCCTCTTAAGCGACGCAGTCGCTTGATTTGACCCAGGCGGTCGTAGACCTCCACCGGGCTGGTGGGGTCGTTCACATTCAAACTCTCGAGAGCGCCACGGATGGCGTCGAGTTTGCGCAGGATGAGGATTTCATTGCGGCGGTGCATGTCGCGGCAGCTCATCATGCGGGTGCGAAATTCATTCCAGTGCGGTCCCAATTTGTCGGCGTCATCCGGTTGCTGCACGCCGGTGAGGCGGCCCAATTCGCTCAGCAGGTGGTTTTTTTCACCCAGCAGCAGCTCGAACTGATCCAAGTCTTGAACCTTGAGCGCATTGAACTCGTGTTCAAGCACTTCTTCCAAACGATCGACCAAGCCATGGGCTTGTTCCACAGATTCGGGGGTATCCAAAACAGTCGTTGACGTCATGGTTCAGTTCAACCTTGGATCATTTTTTCCAGGGACACAAAATTCTCGGCAATTTGACGAGGATTGACCGGGTAGTTGCCGCTTTGAATGGCGGCCTTGATGGCATCCACTTTGGCGCGGTCAAAACCAGGTTGGTCATCGATGCGTTGCTTCACATTGCTGAGGTTCACGGAATCGGCTCCTTGAGGCTTGGCGGGGGCTTTGGCCTCGATCGGCTGCTCGGGTTTGCTGGCAACCGGTTTTTTATCCAGTTTGTCCAGGGTTGTGCGATTGGCTGCCACAGAGTGGGCCACACGGGATTGAGAGGAAGAGATGGGATCTGCCATGATGGGTCCTTTAATGACTGAGTACTGGTCGCAATTTTCTTTGCGTTATCGTCAGTATCGACCCCAAGTCTTGAGACTTGAGGGCTTTACCGGAAAAAAATTCAAACTTTAAATGAATTATTTTGAATTCATTTTCACAAACCGCGTGCCATGTTCACACCTGTGACCACAGCTGTCAAAGATCGACCGGATTCCGGGTTTTTCAAGCGGATTTGATCACCAAACAGCCCATCTTGTTGGGCCTCGGCTTTCACGGTGATGACAAAACCTTTGCCTTCGTCCACAGCCACCGTCACTTGCTGACCGCGCTTGACCATGGTGGTGGGTTTCAAGTCTTGTAATTTCAGCGGTGTGTTGGCGGGCAAATCACGCAACAACTCGGTGTTGACCAATTCACGCTCGTCATTGACATAGCGTGTTTCATGGGCCGCCACACGTTGCTCGACCGGCTTGAACATGCCAGGTTGCATGGTCGTGCCACGTTTGAGGGATTGGGTGGACACCCACACCAAGCGGGTGACGCTGTTGTTGGCGCCGCCGGTGGCCAGCTGCGCGCCGATACCAGAGCGGACCTGCACCATGACGAAATGCTGCCAAACAGGTTGGGCGCAACGCGCACGCACGCTTTGTTTGTTGCCAAACGGTTGGTCAAACAAGATGACCTCGGTACATGCTGAGAATTTGATGCGGCTGTCCATCGGCACGATGTTCACCAGCGGCGCGTCAACTTTGTAGTTGTCGATCACGAATTGCTTGGCACCTTGCTCAATCGCGCTCCAAGCCGGGTTGGCTGGCGTGCTTTGGGCCCAAGCTGCACCCCAGGCACTGGCCATCAGCAAGCCAAAGGCCACCAGTTTCTTGAAACCAGTTTGTTGCATTCTTTTTGAAGTTCGGCACAGCATTTGCATTATGTTCTCCAAGGGTGTGGATGTTTTGACGTTTTGAGCGTCATGCCCATACCCGATGCAACTTTGATGCCAACCCTTTTTGACCACCACCGAGCGCAAAATGAACTTCAATATTGATCCAAAGGCACTCGTCAAAACCACATTTGTACACCCAAATGACTGTAACGTTGTTGCGCGTTCTCAAACTGGCAGCATGCCTGCTCGCGTGGGCTTTGCCCAAACCTTGGCGCAGTTGCAACACAAGCCTGGTGTCAATTCCTCGACGATTTTGAATCCCAAGGTGCCCAGCTTGGCGGTGCAAGACGGCGACACCCTCAGCAGCATTGTGAAAAACCACATGGAGGCCCTGGGTCGCCCGGTCGACAACGCCCAGGCGTTGCGTTTGTCGCAAGACTTGGCCAAAGCCAACGGCATCAGCAACCCAGACCGCATTTTCCCAGGCCAACGCCTGAACATGAGTGCTTTGAATGAATTCATGGCTACAGAAGCAACTCAAAAGTTAGCAAAAGCACCGCCAGCGGCCCACTCTGCCTTGGCCATGAATTCAGCCGCACAAGCGCGCAACCTGAACCTGTCACGTCCATCTTTGGCCACGGGGCAACACCCCGTGCTTGAAAAAACCTTGGACCGGGCCGTGGCCAAGGGGTTCATACCGCCCCAAGAACGCCAGTTGGTGTTTGAAAAGATTGTCAGCATGTCGCGCACCTATCAGTTTGCGCCCGACGACTTTGCCCGCATGACCTTGATGGAAAGCGATGGCATGAACCCCAAGGCCACCAACAACCGTTGTCACGGCATCATCCAATTCTGTGATGGCCCAGACCGTGGCGCAGCCAGTGCAGGCTTTGGCCACAACCCCAAGGCCATCTTGGGCCACAGCGTTTTGCAGCAACTCGACATGGTGGGCAAGTATTTCGATGAGACGGGTTTGCGGCGCATGGGCCCCACCAGCTTGGACGACCTGTACCTGACGGTGCTCACGCCTGCAGCGCGCAACATCAAATCCCCGGACGCGAACTTGAACATCGCGGGCACACAAGCCAAGCAGTTGTATGTCAACCGCGATAAAAGCGCACCCATTACCCGCAACTCGATCATGCAAGGGCTTTACCAAAATGCCATTGAACGTTTGAGCAAGCATGAGCATGCGCAAACCTTGGCACAGGCTAAAAACAGCCAAGCCCCGCAAGAGGCCTCTCAACGCGCTCAGGCGCTGCGCGTGAGCGCTTATTTGAACCAAGACTATTTGCGCTAAGCGGCAAAGCTTTGCCGATGGACCGAGCTGGCGGACATGTTTTGCCGCTGAGTTCAGTTTGAGCGCGGTGCTAAGTATTCAGTCCTTGGTGGCACACAAATTGCAAGTATCGACCGCAGGCTCCACAACTTGAGAGCTTGGTGTCGTGAAAACGGCGATTTCTACCAACCGAGGAGGTGTGTCATGAACTTATTTGCTGGAGCATTTGGCATTCACGAGCGAGCCCTCGGCGTGCGCAGTCAACGCTTGGAGGTGTTGTCTCGCAACATTGCCAATGCCGACACGCCCAATTACAAAGCGGAAGAGCTGGATTTCAAAGCCATGCTCAAGGAAACCACCCGCGAATATTTATCAGCCACGAATGCCAAGCATTACGCGGCGATCGAAGAGCAACCCGATAACGGACAACGCTACCGCGTGCCTTTCAACAGCTCTTTTGATGGCAACACCGTCGAGATCAATGTGGAACAAGCCCAGTTCGGTCAAGCCGCAGCTGACTATCAGACCACCTTGAACTTCCTGGAAAACCGCATCAGCGGCATCCGCAAAGCCTTGAAAGGGGAATAACCGATGAGAACCCTTGACAGCGTATTTGGTATTGCAGGCACCGCGCTGAATGCGCAAACCGTGCGCCTCAATACCACCGCCTCCAACTTGGCCAATGCCACCACGGTTGCTAAATCCGAGGGCGAAGCCTTTCGTGCCAAACGCACCGTGTTCAAGGCCTTGGTGAAAGAAGAAATGACCAACGCCGGTTTTCAATACCAAGGTGGCGTGAAAGTGGACCAGGTTGTGGACGACCCCACACCGATTCGCAGCATTTACGACCCCGGCAACCCGTCTGCCGACGAGAACGGCTATGTGTATTTGTCCAACGTGAACGAAATGCAAGAGATGGTCGAAATGATGGCCGCTTCACGTTCCTACCAAAACAATGTGGAAGTGGTGAACACCGCTCGTCAATTGATGATGCGCACCATTGAAATCACCAAATCCTGATACCTGAAAGCAAATTGACATGGCTACAGCATCCCCCGCCAGAGCGCCTTTGCCCAACGGCATCGTCAGCTACGAAGACTACATCGCCAAAAACAAAGTCAAAGCACCGTCCAACACCATGGACCAAGGCGCATTTCTGACCTTGTTCACCACCCAACTGAAAAACCAAAACCCTTTGGACCCCGTGAAAAACGAGGCCTTTGTGGCGCAGCTGGCGCAGTTCTCGCAACTTGAAGCCACCACGGCGATGAAAAACAGCATGGAGGCCATGGCGCAAAGCCTGCAGGGCGACAAGATGTTGGCCGGTGCTTCCATGATTGGCCGCAAAGTGGCCGTGCCCAACGGTCCCTTGGTGCTCTTGGGCGGTCAGCCTATTGATGCGACCGTGGACTTGCCCACTGGCGCTGATGGCGTGCAAATGCAAATCTTGAACGACAAAGGCCAAGTGGTGCGCAAACAAATTTTCGGCGCACAAATGGCCGGTGCCATGAAATTGTCATGGGATGGCATGAACGATGGCGGCGCTGCCATGCCCGATGGCACTTACAGCATGCAAGTGCTCATCAGTGCGCAGGGCAAAGCCATGCAACCCGTGGTCAACACCTTGTCCACAGTGCGCAGTGTCAGCAATGCCGGTACAGGTGACAACACCTGGCTGTTGGAAGTCGATGGCGGCAAGAGCGTCAGCCTCACCGATGTCAAACGCATCGCTTATTGATACAGCAGCAGAACGAAATTCAACGGAGCAACTAGACCATGTCCTTCTTTACCTCACTCACCGGTTTGAATGCAGCCACTGCACAGCTGGGCGTCACGTCCAACAACATTGCCAACGCGAGTACCGTTGGCTTCAAACGCAGTCGCGCCGACTTTGGCGACATTTTTGCCACCTCGCCTTTGCAAAAAGCGACATCCACGATTGGTCAGGGTGTGTCTTTGAAGCGCGTGACCCAAGAGTTTGGGCAGGGCAATATGAACTTCTCGTCCAACACCTTGGACTTGGCTATTTCAGGCGATGGTTTCTTTCCTTTGAAATCAGCTGACGGCTTTCAAGACATCTTCACGCGCAACGGCTCGTTCATGATGAACGACCAGTACAACGTGGTGAACTCGGCGGGACAGCGTTTGATGGCGGCGTCGGTTGACTCGACCGGTAAAGCCAACTTGAACGACTTGAACGTGTTGACGATTCCGCAAAAAACCACCGGCATGGCCAAAGAAACGTCCTTGGTGCAACTGGGTCTGAACTTTCCTGCTGATGCGCAGGTGGTGACGCAATCTTTTAACCGAAACGACCCAGCGTCCTACAACAAGAGCACTGCGCTCACCGTGTATGACAAGGGTGGCAATGGTTACTTGGCCACGGTGTACTACGCCAAAACACAGAACGCGAGTCAGGCCGACCCCAACAACAAATGGCAAACCTATGTGTATGTGGGTGAAACGTTGGTGGCTGCTGCCTTGCAACAGGCCACCGATCCGGCCAGCGGCGAAAAAATGTATGTCAACAAATACGGCCAGCTCAAACCTGAGAGCGAAGTGGGCGACTTGCTGGTCAACGCCAAAACCCAAAAATTCTCCTTGAACCAGCTGACCGATCAACGCGCTTCCGAGCCTGCCACGGTGCAAGGCGGCAAAGCGCCCCGTTTGAGCACGTTGGAAGGCATTGATTTCAGCACCCTGCAACCCAGCCAGTTGAAAGACTTGTTTGAAATTGACGTGGATGGCAGCGGCACTCCTTTGAGCGTGGGATTGGACCATTTGGCGGGCACGCCGATGCGCTTGTCGGGCACCGAAATCGCCAAGGAATTCACCAATGTCTTGAATCGTAAGTTTGGTGACGAACGCTATTTCAACTTTGCCGGTCAACAAACGTTTCAAGTGACCGCCAGCAATGCCGATGGCACTTTGACACAAAACCGCACCATTCAATTGGATGCGGATGACATGACTTACGAGCAAGTGGTCAACAAAGTCAACAGCCAGCTCAGCGGTAGCAGCAATGTTTTGTCGAACGTGGCTTTCAGTGCATCCCCTTCACCCGGTGAGTTCAAGGGCTACACCATGACGATTGATGGGCAGGTTGTTTCGAATCAGATTGACTTGGGCACCACGCTCAGCACCAAACCGATGGAAGACTTGGCCACCAAGTTGCAAAGCCGTATCCAGTTGGACTTGCAACAACGCTTGGGGTACACGCCTGAAGCCGCTGGCAAAGTCACGGTGAATGTGCAAAACGGCAATGAGGTGCGTGTCACCGATGCTGGCGGCGCCGAGATTTCCAACTTCGTGCTGCGCAGCATCAGCACGGGCGCACAGAATCTGATTGAGAATCAAAAATCTTTGAATGGTGTGACCTTGACTGAAATTGGCGACTACACCTCGCTGACCATGACCTTGGACGGCGACCCGATCACGGTCGACCTGAGCGATTCCGACCCCAGCGACTTGGATGTCTTCGCCCAAGAATTGCAAGACAAGGCCCAAGCCAAGTTGGTGGAAATGGGTTGGTCCACGTTTGAAGCGGCCGAGGTCACGATTGCCACGGATCCCAATCTGGCAGGTCACTTGATTGTGAAAGATGTGGGTGGCCACCAAATCAACGCCTTGGCGCTGACAGCCAAAACAGGCTTGACAGGGCCAACAGTGACCAGCAACGAGTCCAAAACAACCCTTGCCAACATTGAATTTGCTGAAGAACCGATTGACAGTGAACCCCTGCTGAGCCATTTCAAGAGCATCACTTTTGCCATCAATGATGGCACCACGGAAACAGACACCATCACCTTGGACAGCAGCAAATTTCCAAGCTTGACCGGCATTGATCCTGCACCCAGCTATGCCACCTTCGATCCAACCAACGCTGACCACTTGGATTTGTTTGCCGCAGACATTCAAACAGCGGTTCGTGCTGCCTCCACCAAAGGCGCAGCCGTCAGCATCACCTGGGATCGCAACACCAATGCCTTGGTGGCAAAAGAGCCCACTGGCAAGTTCATCAGTGCGCTGACTTTGGAAGCCAACACCACCACCGTCGGTGGCAGCACCGGCTACCCCAGCCTGATCAAAGGCGGCGCTGTGGTTCAGCAAGACATGGTGCAAGACGCCGATGGCAACATCCTCACACCCAGTTCATACACCTTGTCGAATGTCTCGTTCCCCTTGGGCACCACGCCAACCGGCAGAGAGTTCAAGTCCTTTGACATGACCTTGGATGATGGCACCACCTTGAGCAGCGTGAGCTTGGGTGAATTTACCTTGTCCAGCATCCCGATCAACGATTTGGCGAACCGGCTGCAAGAAAAAATCCGCAGCACCTTGCAAGACACCGACCCCACGGTTTATACCGATGAGCGTGTGGCCAAAATCACCGTCAGCGTGATCAACGGCAAAGACCTCAAGATCATTGACAGCAGCGGCACCAACATCACCAATTTCAGCTTGACAGCCGATGCCACCACGGCCTCGAAAGTCTCCACGGGCTCACGGAATTTCTTGATCGAGGCACTGCCTGCAGACAACATGGTCACGGCCAGTTACGACCCCGTGTCGCAGCAGTTCAGCTTTGTGCCCGTGTTGGGCAACTCGATCACCTTGTCGGGCCTGAACAACCAGTTGGGCATCACCACCCCCATTACCCAAGAGGTTGGCAGCGATGGCCTGACTGTGTCGGGTTCACCTTCGATCACCAACAACTACATCCGTCCGTTGAAATTGCAGCGTTACGGCATGAAGGTCGAATACGACACGGTGAACGAACGCTTCATTTTCAAATCTGGCACAACCGGCGACACCTCCAGTATCAAAATCGGCAACCCCAGCACCTATGCTTCAGAACGCTTGGGCTTGGCTGCTGATGGCGACTACGAAGTCAAACCTTCCGCCTTGGCTGTTCGCGGCATCTATTCTGAACCTGCGGTCATGAATGGCTCGCCATTGGGCATCAACGCCAACAACAACTTCAGCGTCAACCTGACCAACAACAAATTCGTGGTCTCGGTCGATGATGTCAAGGGCACGGTGTATTTGGAACCGAAAGAAACCTACACGATCGATAGTTTTGTGCAGGCTTTGCAAAACGGCATCAACCGCTTGGCCGGGCCGTCTGACCAACCTGGTTTGACCGGTTCGATGGTTTCAGGTGTGCGGGTGTCTTATGACACCAGCACCAACAGCTTGAAATTCACCACCGGCACAGCCTCCACCAATTCCTTCATCAAGGTCTCAGGCGACAGCCAGTGGGGCTTGGCCAATGTGGATGGCGGCCGTGGCAACACATCAAGCTGGATCAAACCAACGCAGTACACACAAACCGTCAATGGCGTGGCCGTGGCCATGTACATCGACGAGTTTGGCAAGGAAACCTTCAGCCCAGATGGCTTCAAGAACCTGCCCGAATGGTCACCAATCTTCTTGGAAAAAGGCGAATTGACCTTTGACACCGGCGGTAACTTGGTCTCGCCCAAGCAGGGTTCACAGTTGGACACGGTGTACCTGCCTGATGGTAAGGGTGCTTTGACCATCAACATCAACTATTCCAAATCAACCCAGTTCTCTTCACCCTACGCGGTGTTGTCACAGTCGCAAGACGGTGCGCCTGAAGGTGACTTGGTGGGCTTGTCGGTGGGTGACGATGGTTTGGTCAACGCGTCTTACTCCAACGGTGCCCAAAAATCATTGGGCAAGGTGGTCTTGGTCAACTTCTCCAACCCGACGGGTTTGCGCCAGATTGGTGACACCAGCTACTACAAATCGGCCACATCCGGTGCGGCCAAGTACGGCGAAGCCGGTTCAGCCGGTTTCGGTACGGTTCGCTCCGGTGCCACCGAGCGTGCCAACGTCGACTTGACGCAAGAGTTGGTGGACTTGATCACGGAGCAGCGGAACTTCCAGGCCAATGCCAAGGCGATTGAGACCAGCACCACCATGACCCAATCCATTATCCAAATCAGAGCGTAAAGCTCCTCCTTAGAGAATCGACATGGATCGTCTAGCCTTTAATGCATCTGCCGCCATCACTGAAATGCGATTGGCTCGTCAAAACCTGGCCAATGACATGGCCAATATTGCAACCAACGGTTTCAAGCGCTCTTACGAGGTGTCGATGAAGGCCTTCAAGGCCGAGGGCGAGGGTTTTGACTCTAATTTCCAACCGCAAGCAGCCCATTTGGACTTCATCAAGATGACACCCGGGCCGTTGATGGCCACGGGCCGCGATCTGGACATCATGATGAACGACCAAACCGTCTTGGGCGTGCGCTCGCCCAATGGTGAACTGGCTTTCACCCGTCGTGGCGACTTGCACCTGTCAATAAATGGTGAGTTGCAGACCGGCAACGGCCATCCGGTGATGGGTGAGGGCAACACGCCCATCACGATCCCGCCTGGCTCCAAAGTCGAGATTGCCCAAGATGGCGGTGTTTATGCCACCGATACGAGTCAACCTGGCGTACAACAAGCCGAATTGGTTGCTACTTTGTTACTCAGAGATGCCAGTCAAACCCTGATGACACGCCGCGAAGACGGCCTGTTCAAAGTGCACGATAAACCGACAGGCTCGGATTTTGCTACTGGTCCTGTACGGACATCAGTGACCGCGCAAGCGCTGGAAGGCAGCAATGTCAATCCAGCCGATGTGATGGTGAAACTGATTGAGCAGTCCCGCATGTTTGAACAACAGGTGCGCATGGTCAAGACCAGTCATGACAACGATCAGTCTGGCGCTTCCATGATGAAGCTGAGTTGAGCCACAGCAGGCGGTGATTTTTTGATGAATTGAAACAGAGGTGAATTGATGGATGCAGCATTGTGGGTAGCCAAGACCGGCTTGGACGCGCAGCAAACGCGCATGAACGTCATCTCCAACAACTTGGCCAACGTCAGCACCACGGGCTTCAAGCGTGATCGCGCGGTGTTCGAGGACTTGCTTTACCAAAACATCCGCCAAGCGGGTGGTCAAACCACGGCCAATACCCAATCCCCAACGGGCTTGATGCTGGGTACAGGTACCAAAGTGGTGGCCACTGAGAAGCTGCACATTCAAGGCAATTTGATCAACAGTCAAAACCCTTTGGACGTGGCCATCATGGGCGACGGTTTTTTTCAAATCCAGCAACAAGACGGCACCATCGCCTACACACGTGACGGCGCTTTCAAACTGACCGGCACCGGCCAGTTGGTCACCTCCACCGGTTTCTTTTTGGAACCGCAAATCACCATTCCAGACAATGCTTCTTCACTCACCGTTGGCCGTGATGGCACGGTGTCGGTTGAGCTGGTCGCTGGCGGTGGTCAGCAGGTGCTGGGCCAAATTCAGATCGCCAAGTTCGTCAACCCAAGTGGCTTGAAGCCGCTGGGCAACAACTTGTTGGCCGCCACGGCCTCCAGCGGACCGGTGCAGTTGCTGCAACCCGGCACGGTGGGTGCAGGTGTGTTGAACCAAGGCTCGTTGGAAGCCTCCAACGTGAATGTGGTGGAAGAAATGGTCAACATGATCGAGACCCAACGCGCCTACGAAATCAATTCCAAGTCGATCGAATCGGTCGATGGCATGTTGAAGTATTTGAACCAAAACCTCTAATTCATTGAGACTGCCATGAAAAAATCTTTCTTGATCTTGTTCGTTCTGTTGGGCTTGCAAGCTTGTGCCAACAACCCCAACCCCGTGATGGCGCCGCTCACACCGTCGCCCGACTTTGCGCCGGTTTACCCCTTGGCCAATGAGCAATCACGCCCAGCCACCGGCGGCATCTATGGCAACCGTCAAAGCGATGCCTGGTTTGGTCGCGGTCGCAATTACCAAGTCGGCGATTTGGTCACCGTGCTTTTGAACGAGTCGACCCAAGCCGCCCGCAGCCAAAAAACAGATGTCAGCCGTGAAGCCTCGAACACGGCGGTACCCGCGGGCGTGGCCGCACGTGTTGAAAGGGCCATTCCCCTGTTGAGTGGCATCAATTTGAATGAATCGACAACGGCCAGCAGTGGCCAAGGCTCCGCCGACCAAAAAGCCAGCTTGAGTGGATCGGTCACGGTCACCGTGATTGAAATTTTGGCCAACGGCAATATGGTGGTGCGTGGCGAAAAGAAACTCGGCTTGTCAGAAGGCACGGAAGTGATTCAGGTGTCAGGCGTGATTCGTCCCCAAGACATTGGACCCAATGGCACGGTGCAATCCTTGCGCTTGGCCAATGCCCAAATCTCTTACCGTGGTTCTGGTGAATTGGCAGCAGCCAGCAAACCAGGCTGGGGTACCTCAGGCCTGCTGAAATTCTGGCCTTTCTAACCCTGGACAAGTGCACATGACAACCCCTCGTTTCAAAACTGTCTTGATGGCCTTGGCATTCGCCACGTCCATGCCTGCTTGGGCCGATCGCGTGAAAGACCTGGCCACCGTGGCAGCTCAGCGCTCCAACCAATTGATTGGTTTTGGTTTGGTGGTCGGTTTGCAAGGCACGGGTGACGATGCCTCGGTGCCGTTCACCACGCAAAGCATGAAAGCCATGTTGGCGCAAATGGGGGTCCGCATTGACGGCCCCTTGTCGGACTTTGAACAAGCTGCTTCTGCCAGTCGAATCGACATCAAAAACGCGGCTGCCGTGATGGTGACCGCAGATTTGCCGGGCTTTGCCAAGCCAGGGCAGCGCATTGATGTGAATGTGTCGGCGATTGGCAAGGCCACGAATTTGCGCGGCGGCAATTTGATTCTCACGGCCATGCGCGGCGTGGATGGCGAAATTTACGCGCTGGCGCAAGGTGCACTCACGGCCACGGGCATCGACGCGGCAGCAGCCGGTTCGAAAGTGGCGATTGGTGTGCCCACAGCAGGTCGCATTCCCAGTGGCGCGATTGTCGAGCGCATGGTGGAAACACCTTTTGAAAAATCTGAATTTCTGGTGCTGAACCTGCGCGACAACGATTTCTCCACCAGCAGCGCCATTGTTTCAGCGATCAATTCAAAATTTGGTCCAGACGTGGCGCAAGCTGTTGATGGCACATCGATATCGGTACGAGCACCTGAAAACTTGAATCAACGTGTGGCCTTCATGGGCATGTTGGAAAACATCGAGGTCACACCGGCTGAGCCAAATGCTCGCGTGGTCATCAATTCGCGCACCGGCACGGTGGTGATCAACCGCGCCGTGCGCGTCACAGCAGCTGCCGTGTCACACGGCACGATTTCAGTGGCCATCACGGCCACCAACGAGGTGTCGCAACCCAATCCCTTGTCGCAAGGTCAAACGGTCGAAGTGCAAAACGCCGACATTGCGGTGACCGAGCCGAAGAACCCGATGTTCTTGTTCAAACCAGGGGTGGACTTGCGTGACATCGTCGACGCGGTCAACCAAGTCGGTGCCAGTCCCTCGGCCTTGATTGCCATCTTGGAAGCTTTGAAAAGCTCCGGCAGCTTGCGGGCTGAACTCGTCATCATCTAAACCACCATGAGCGACTACATCAACACCAACAGCGCGAGGTCCTACACGGACTTTTCGGCGCTGGGCGAATTGCGCGGCAAAGCCCAGCGCAATGAAGCCGGTGCTTTGCGTGAGTCGGCCGAACAGTTCGAAGCCTTGTTCATTCAAATGATGCTCAAGTCGATGCGAGACGCCTCGAATGTCATGAAAAGTGACATGTTTCAGTCGAACGCGTTGGAAACATTCCAAGGCATGTACGACAAAGAAATTTCCATGCAAATGGCCAAGCGCAACGCCTTGGGCTTTGCCGATGTGGTGGTCAAGCAAATGACGGCCAACCAAGCCACACACAGCACCGCCGACATGTTGGCCGTGCGCGAAGGCAGCAAGTCCTTGATTCCTGCCGGTATGCCATTGCACAAGCCGGTGTTGCCCATCAGTTTGCAACCCAAGGTGCAAGACGCCATGGCCTTGCCCAAACAAATCATCAAACCCTTGCCCATCCACAAAAGCATTCAGTTGCCATCCACCAGGAGTGAGCCATGAGTGCCATGTTGGGCATCAGCAGTACGGCCGTTGCTGCTTATCAACGTGCCTTGGGCACGGTCAGTAACAACATTGCCAACGTGAGCACCGAAGGGTATTCGCGTCAAACATCCACGCTGCAACAAAGCGCACCGTCCAAGCAAGCCAATATGTACTTGGGCACGGGCGTGCTGTTCACCGCTGTCAAGCGGGCTTTCGACACCTTTGCCGAAAGCAACCTGCGCAACAGCAACACCGACTTGGCCACACAAGAGCCCTTGGTGAACTATTCGCAACGGGTGATGGACATCATGGGTGACAAGAGCGTGGGCCTGAGCTCCGCGCTGGATACGTTTTTTGATGCCGCACGCAGTTTGTCAGTTGATCCAGCATCCACGGTCATGCGCACCAGCTTCATCCGCTCCAGCGAAGGCGTGGGTTCGCGTTTTGCCGAGTTGGCAGGCCAATTGAATTTGGTGTCAACGGAAACCCGCCAAGCCCTCGAGGGTGCGGCAGGCCAAATGAACACCCTGACCGAGCAACTGTCCTTGGTCAATCAACAGCTCACCAAATCCCCCACGCTCGAAGGTCAGTCTTCCGAGTTGCTGGACCGCCGTGATTTGTTGTTGCGGCAAATTTCAGAGTTCTCGCGCATCAAAACCAGCTTCACCAACAACGGCATCGTGTCGGTCAGTTTGGGCAACACCATGAAGCAAAGCTTGGTGGTGGACGGCTTGAAATCGCGTCCGATTGGTTTTGACCCGAACTCGGTCAGTCAATTGGACATGGTGATCGATCCTTACGGCAACACTGAGCCTTTGTCGGGTGCCAGCGGGGGTGAAATCGGCGGCTTGAACACGTTCATCAGCCAAGTGCTGGAGCCTGCGCAAAAAAGCCTGGATTTTTTGGCGCAAACCTTTGTCAATGAAGTCAACACCATCCAACGCGGCGGCATTGACGGCTATGGCCAAATTGGCGTGGATTTGCTGCGCATCGACCCCACTGCCGCATCAGCATCAAGCGGCATCCGCGTGCTGTTGCAAGACCCGATGCGCGTGACCACTGGTGGATTGTTCCGCGTCAGCGAGAACACCAACAACGCCAGCGATGTGCGGGCGCGGGTCAGTTTCGTGCCCTCAGAGATGCCGCTTGGCATCAGCAATCTGAATTTGATTGACAACCCCTTTACCAACAATCCGGTTGGCATTGAAGTGGGTGGTGGGCGCTTGTTTGCACCTGTCACGACCATTGCCACTGGCATCACGGAGCCCACGATTTACCTGGACAACGTCAAGCCAGGACAGCATTTGCAGCTTCTCACACGCGATGGTCGTCACCTGATTGGCACCAGTTTGTCGGAGGATGAGAAGTTCCAGATGTTGAATACCGACAACGGTTTCAACCCGGCACTAACCTACAGCGACGCCTACATGAACATGTCGGGCGAAAAGGGCTACTTGGACACCAATGTGTTTTATGGCACCAAGGCCAGTGTGTTGTATGAGCAGCAGTTCGACAAACTCGGTCAGCCCGACGATCCCACACCCGTGCCAGCTCAATTGGTCAGCAAACGCGTCGTGCCTATCGCTTCATCGACTGAATTGGTGGTGATCCCCAAAGGCGCGATCAAGCTCAATGACATGGCTTTGGGTGAGTTGAAACTTGATGCCGATCAAACATTGGGCCCACAACAGGTTGCAGACTGGTTGAATGCGGGTGTTGACAGCAACCCCAGTTTCACCTCGGACAAGTCGTTATTACAAGCGTCCATGTCGGCCACGGACTTGACCTTGAAGGTGCGCAACACGGATTTCTTTCCAGACGAAGGCGGTGTGATTCGCATCGGCGAAGAGCAAATTTATTTCACCGGCAAAGAGACCGATACCAACGGCAAAAAAACCATTCTCACCGGCCTGATTCGCGGCTTCAATGGCACCAAAGCAGCCGCACACCTCGAGGCTGCGGATGTGCATGCCAATGACTTGAAGCATGCGGAAATTTTCAATGAAATCCGCCTGGCTTCGGCCTCACTTGATTTCCACAAAGAACTCACCATCAACGGTGTGGTGATTGGCAAGCTGCCTGTGGGCGCCAAGTTCCCCGCGCAGTACAAAGACTTGCTGACCTTTGTTCAAGCCATACAAATCAAGAGTGAAGCCACCGGCGTGACAGCGCGGTTGGCTGACAACGGTGACTTGATTTTGGAAAACGTGCTGGGTAAAGAGGGCGAATCGATTGAAATCGGCCCGTTGGACTCAGGCGGCAAGTCGTCCAACGCCCTGAGTTTGAACATCAGCGAAGGGTCGGAAAAGTTCCATGGCATGGTGCGCATGACGCGCCGCTTAGGTGACCCGACCAAGTCCGATATTCGACTGTCATTTGGCGAGTACGGCCCCGTCGATGCGCGTCAAACGGGCACACCCTTTGACCTCAGCTTGCTTGGCTTCAGAACCGCTGCCTACATTGAAGGTAAAGTGCCGGATGACTTGCTGGTGTTTGTCACCGGTCAAGGTAAAGCCACGATTGCCGCCAGCTTTGATGGCGAACCGATCGATCCCAAAGACAAACTGCGGGCGCAAAACCTGCAAATCAAATTCATCGAGCCCGACCGTTACGTCATCATGGATGGCAAAACCAACACCGAGTTGGTGAACCGCCGTTATGACAATACCGTTTTAGACCCGGTCATCAACTACCAGGGCTTGGCCATCAAGTTTTCACGCGCCCCCGATGTCGGCGATGTGTTCCAAGTGGATGGCAACAACGACGGTATTGGCAACAACGAAAACATGTTGGTCATGGCGGATTTGTCCCAACGAAAAATTGTGGGCAACAAAACCTTGGCAGAGAGTTACATCGATCAAGTCAATGACGTGGGCAATGCCGCGCAGCAAGCCCGCATCACGCAACAAGCCTTGACCGTGGTGAACGACCAAGCCAAAAGCGCACGTGACAAAGTTTCCGGTGTGAATTTGGATGACGAAGCAGCAGATTTGATTCGTTTTCAACAAGCCTACCAAGCGGCTGCCAAGGCGCTGCAAATTTCTGGTCAATTGTTTGATTCCATTGTGCAAATACGCTGATAAAGAGAGTTCCCCATGGTCATGAAAGTTTCTACCAGCATGTTTTTTGACAAGGCCAGCACCCAGCTGCGCAATGTCCAAGGCAGCTTGGCCAAAACCCAAGAACAGCTCTCGACTGGCAAGCAAATTACAAAGCCCAGCGACGAGCCCGACAAAGCCTCGTTGGTGACGCGCTTGGAGTCTGAAATCGCCCGCCAAAAAAGCTACCAAGGCAACATCAAGTCGATGGAAACCCGCTTGTTGGGCGAAGAAACGGCTTTGAAGAACACCAGTGAAGTGATGTTTCGCATGAAAGAGTTGGCCGTCCAAGCCGCCAACGACACCTTTAGTGCAGCCGACCGCAAAACCATCTCGCTTGAATTGCATGAGTTGCGCAATCAAATTTTGAGCTTGGCCAATTCGCAAGACTCGAATGGCAATTACTTTTTTGCGGGCAGCCGTGTCAGCCAAGTGCCCTTTGGCCCAGATGCCAAGGGCGTGATTGTTTACAAGGGTGACCAAACCCGCATGGTGGTGGCTGTGGGCGACAACCGGCGCATGAACCTGAACATTCCCGGTTCCGATGCCTTTGGCAATGTGGTGCGCAGCGATGGCAAAGGCGGGCGGGTTGGTGTGGGTTTTTTCCAAGCCTTGAGTGACCTGATTGAAGCCGTCAAGGGCAGCAACCGGGTGGGCATCCAGCAAGGCATGGCCGAGATTGACCATTTGCAGCAAGGCATCAGTGACGCCGAAGCCCAAGTGGGCACCGACTTGAACGTGGTGGATTCGCAAAACAATGTGCTGGATGAAATCACACTGCGCCTGAAAACCACCATGTCCGACATCCAAGACTTGGACTACACCGAAGCCATCACCAAGATGAACAAAGACCAACTGGCCTTGGAAGCCGCGCAAAGCAGCTTTGCCAAGATTTCCAAGCTCAGCTTGTTCAACTACATCAATTGATGGGCTCAAGTTTTTCTCCATTGATCCGATTCATTTAACGATTACCCCCTAAAGTCCATGGCCACCTCCGCAGTCAGCTCCAGCACCTCCACCGCCGCCACCACCGCGGCGGATGTGGCCGCTGCCAACAAAGCCAATGCGCAAAAAATCCTCACGTCTTTGAGCGCAGGCTCGGGCGTGGACGTGGCCTCGTTGGCGCAAAACTTGGTGAACGCCGAGAAGGTGCCGCAAGAGAACGCGATCAACGCGAAGATTGCCAAGAACGACAGCAAGGTCAGCGGCTTGTCGGCCGTCATGTTCATGATGTCCGAGCTCAAAACCGCGATGTCGGCATTGAAAGACAAGGACAATTTCAATTCACTGACCATGGCCAATACCAACACCAGTGCGGTGAATGTGGTGGCCAGCACCTCGGCGGCAGCGGGCGACCATCAAATCGTGGTCAATGCCATTTCGCAAGCACAACGCAGCGTCAGTGGTTCGTCGGCCTTGGCCACCACCACTTTGAATGGCGGCAACAGTTTCGCGCTCACCCTGACGGGCATCAACACGGCCAGCGTGGGCACCACCATGTCCTATGGCACCTACACCGCTGCCATCACCACGCCATCGTTTGGCACCGTGCCCTCTGTGAATGATTTCAAAAATTTTGCGGTCGTAGTGGACGGCAAAACCTTCAACATCACACCCACACCTGCAGCTGCCACCCTCAACGACCTGGCGATTGATTTGCAAAAGCAATTGCGTGCCCAGGACGGCAGCGCTGATTTGAGTGTGGTGTATGACGGCACCAGCATCAACATTTCCTCGGCCACCACCACACGGGTGGTGGCCAACCCTGTTTTGTCCAAGTCCACCGTGGTGAATTTGGACAATGGTGCGAATGTGGGCATCGTGACCGACAACACCATCACCGGTGCCAGCTTTGGCACTGTGCCCTCGGTCAACGACTTCAGCGCCTTCAACATCACCATTGGTGGCACGGTGCGCAGCATCTACCCGGCACCCACCACGGCCAGCATGAGTGACTTGGCCGCCAACATCCAGTCGCAGTTGCGCGCCTTGGACAGCACCACCGATATTTCGGTCACCTACAGCAGCAGCACTGGTTTGCAAGTCACCTCTGCCTCGGGCAAAACCCTGACCGGCATGGGCTTGGTCAAGAAAACATTTGACGACACGCCTGCGGGCGTGGTGGCCGCCATCAATGCATCCAACCGAGGTTACAAAGCCCAGTTGGTGAACGACGGCAGTGCCAATCCTTTCAAAGTCATGATCACCGGGGCCAATGGGGCTACCGAAGGTTTCAGCATCAGCAGTGATGATGCAAACGGCGTTTTTGGCGCGGGTTTCACCGTGCCCACGGGTTCGGCGGCAGCCGATGCCAGCGTCACCGTCAATGGCCTGACCTACACCCGCAAATCCAACACCATCACCGACATCGTGCCAGGCCTGACGCTGAACCTGAAAGCTGTCAGCACCACGCCCGCCAGCATCACCATGTCGCGCGATACCGCCGACTTGAAGGCCAAACTGACCGCCTTGGTGGTGGCTTACAACGACTTTGACAACATCATCAAAGAGACCACCAATCCGAAGTCGACGCTGGAAACCTACGGCACAACCTTGGTGGGCGACAGCACGGTGCGCATGGTGCGCTCGCAAATGCGCTCTTTGATTTTCAGCAACTCCAGCACCCCAGGCACCACCTACAAGTCGATGAGCCAACTCGGTTTCAGCTTGGACCAAACCGGCGTGTTGAGCCTGGATGAATCCAAGTTGGATGCAGCACTGCTGAACGGCGTGGACGACATCGCCAAGATGTTCACCGGTGGCTACAACAAACTCAGCCCTTACACCAACTTGCCAGCCGGTATTGCAGGCGATGCGGTGCGCAAGCTGACGAATTTCTTGGCACCAACCGGCGTGTTGCTGACCAAGAGCGAGAACGCCAACACCGAGAACACCAAATACCGCGAGCGCTTAACCAAGCTTCAACTGCGCATGGATGCTTTGTTGGCCCGTTATCAAAAACAATTTGCCGCGATGGACAGCATGGTGGGCAGCGTCAACAGCCAGAAGACCAGCTTGAAGTCCACCTTTGAAGGCATGATGGCCACCTACACCAACAAATAAGGCGTTTATTTCACGCGGATGATGCGCCAGCCGTGGTCCATTTTGCGAAAAACAAATTTGCGAGGCAGTTTGCGGGTGCGCAAAAAGTAATACGACAAAGCCCGCAAGCTGTGTGCTTTCTTCATGTCTTCACAAAAAATGCTGTCACCCACATCCAGGTTTTCAATGGTGAGGATGTTGCTGGTGAGTGCCAGCTGATTCAGTTCCAGTCGTTCGATGATCATGTGCGTCTGCCCAAGGGTGTCCCTTGGTAGAATCGGCACGATGCTTCAGTACTTGAGCCGGCTCTTGCTTATTTTTCTGCAAGAACTCTAAAGGTTTAAGAAATGTACTGTTTCAACAAATAAGCAACCATGTCTTGTGAAATATTGGCCTGAGCCAGCATGGCCAAGGCCCCGTTTTGCTTGGTTTGAGCCACGGCTAAGGCGGTGGTTTCAGCTGCCAAGTCGTAGTCCATGATGTTGCCGTAGGCGGTGCTGGCATTGGTGCTGAGGTTGCTCACATAGTCGGACTGGTAGCCCATGCGGTTGATTTGCGCACCCACAATGGCTTGGTAAGCCGACACCATGTCAATGGCATCAGCCAAGGTGGTGAGGGCGTTGCTGCCACCTGTGGCGGTGGAAATATTGAGGTCCGACACTTTGTAGTCGCCGGTGGTACCACCGTAAGTGCCTTCTCTGAAACCAATCGTCTGCAAGCTTGTGTTGCCGTTGGTTCCGGCAGCAATAGTGAAGGTCGAGTCCGAGGTCAGGGTGACGGTTGAACGGTACGTGGCCGCTGCGGCCGCTGTGGTGGCGGTGATGCCTGAAATACCAATGGTGGCGCCCACACCCTCGGTGGTGGCGATGGAAATATTGCGGCCATCCGAGGCCGTCAAGGTCACGCCACTGCCGTTGTTGCTGGCGGTCACGCCAGTTTGCCCGGTGTAGGTGTTGAGCAAAGACACCACACCAGCGATGCTGGTGAATGAGCCACCAGCAATGGTTTTGCCATTCAAATAAATATTGGTAGCGGTGCCAGCCACAAAGCCCGTGCCCACCACCACGTTCGGGTTCACTGTGGCGGTCACACCAGTCAGAGTGGTTTGTCGGTTGATGGCGGCTGCCAAAGCAATCCCGCTGGCCACTTTGGTCGACGAGGTGGCAGTGGCGTCAGAGGCGGTGTCGTCTGATGAAAAACTCGCGCCAATCGCATAGCCGTTGATGCTCATGTCGCCAGCGGTGATGGCCGTGGGCGCAGCAGTTGACACGCCCAAGTTTTTGCTGGCCACCTGGGCCACATTGGCCGAGTAGGTGCCCAAAGCCAAGTCGGCATTGGCCAATGTGCCGTTGCTGGTGATCACGATGTTGCTTTGGTTCAGGCTGCGCAAGCTGTAAGTGCCTGCGTAGGTGCCTTGAGCAGCTACGCCAGTGTTGGCAGCGGTCAGCGTGGTGAAGTCAACGGTGATGTTGCGGCCATCGCTGGCGGTCAGGCTCACACCCAAGGCTGTGCTGAAGTTGTCCACGGCGGTCACGCCAGTTTGGCTGCTGTTGTTGTTGATAGCGGTCACCACGGCGGCGCGGTTGGTGGCGTAGTCGGTACCTGACAGCGTCACAGCAATCGCAGTGCCATTGATGGTGATGCTGCCCGTGGCGGCAGCTAAAGACGTCATGGTTGTGCCGCCCACGTTCGTGGTGCCCACGGTAGCCACCACATTGGTATCCCCCGAGACCAAATTGATGGCGGCTGCTTTGGCAATCGCACTGCCTGAGGCGAATAAATACGAGGCGCTGTCATAACTGGCTAATGATGTACCGACAGTTTTGCCGTTGATCACCAAGTCACCCGAGGCCAATGCTGTGGTGGAGGCACCCAAGGAGGTCAGGGCCAAGGCGTCCCCCGTACCCAAGGCCGAGGATAGCACCGAACCAAAGGTGAGGGTGGTGGTGTCACCTGCGTTGATGCCAGATTGCACGGTGAGTGTGGGCGTATCGCCATTCAGCAGGGAGGTGCCGTTGTAATAGGCGTTGTTGGCAATCGAATCGATGTCGGTCATGTAGGACGCAAACAGGGTTTGGTTGCTGGCCAAGGTAGCGCTGTTGGTGGAACTGGCGCTGGAGGTGGCCAGTGTTTTCATGGCCGACAGCAGGGTTTGAATCTCCTCCAGGGCCACATCCGCCACATTGACCGCAGAGATGCCATCGTTGATGTTGTCCACCGCTTTGGCGTAGGACGCAATCTTGGCAGCCCACTTGTTGGCAATGCCCAAGCCCACCGGATCGTCCTTGGCGCTGTTGACTTGCAACTGCGTACTGATGCGGGTGCTGGCCTGTGTATAGGCGTTGCTGGCCGTCTTGTAAGCCCCGGATGCAATCAATGCATTGATGTTGGTGTTGATGATCATGGCAAGACCTACCTGGTTGTGCAGCAAGAGCGGCAAGAATTTGCCGCTTTAGCGTTCTAGGCTAAGCCCTGGCCAGAAAAACTTGAGGGGGCTTTGCACTCTTTACACATTTGCCGCACCCAAAACAGATTCTTTTGAATTCAAAAAATCAGGCAATGAAAAAAAGAACAACCAATAAACCCATGAAAGCTCAAGCTTGGGCCGCGCAAGCCGATTCATAGCTCGCTAGAAAAGCTTTTTACACAAAGCTCAAGTTTGCGCACTTCGTGCCGATATACAGGGTCATGGATAAGAGTCATTCGGCTCTTTCAGAAAGGCCCATCATGGTTTCACCAATCAATTCAGCTGCCAGCGCACCGCCCCAGGTGGTGACTCGGCCTGCCCCCAGTGCGTCTCCCTCCGCAGCACCAGAGGCGGTTCAAGCCAAGTCCCATGTGCCAGTGGACATGGGGAGCATGAAACAGAACCTGGAAGTGACCATTGGTCGCTTGAACGAGCAAATGCGCGACGGTGGCCGCAATGTCACCTTCGCCATGGACGAGGCCTTGGGCCGACCCATTGTGGTGGTCCGCAAGGTAGACACCGGTGAAGTGATTCGCCAAATACCCAATGAAGTGATCGTGAAGGTTGCGCACAACATTGAAGCCCTCAAGGGCATGCTGATGAACAAAAAGATTTGATTTGTCAAATTTTTATTAAAGGTTTTTTTATTTACGCCGAATCATCAGCTATCAGGACAAGTTGTCTTGAAATGTTTCGGTCAATCCATCTTCAAGGAGTAACACCATGTCAGTGATCAATACCAACGTGAAAGCACTTGTCGCCCAAGAGTCCATGCGTTCCAGCAACCTGAGCATGAGCCAGGCCATGGAGCGTTTGTCTACAGGCAGCAAAATCAACAGCGCCAAAGACGA
>CALBEV010000129.1 GCA_937891045.1 uncultured Burkholderiales bacterium
CCCCTGAACACCGATCACCATGAGCACACCCCACCGAACCCGATCCTTGGTTCAGCGCGTTCGCGAACAAATTGAAGACGACATCGTCGAGGGCCGCCTGAGACCGGGCGATCAATTGCACATGGATGACATCGCCGCGCAATACGGCGTCTCGCGAACCCCTGTGCGCGAAGCCTTTCAGCAACTCGAAGCCAGTGGCTTGGTCGAGGTCAGGCCCAAAAGGGGGACCTATGTGGCCAGCATCAGCACCGCCGACCTGATAGAGATGTTCGAGGTCATGGCCGAACTGGAGGCCATGTGCGCGCGCTTGGCCGCCCGGCGTGCCGACAAAACCCTGATCGCAGACCTCTCACAGGCCATGGAACACTGTGAAACCGAGGCAGAAAAAGGCGAAGCCAACACTTACTACCATGCCAACGACACTTTTCACCAGCTGATTTACCGCGCCAGCGGCAATGCCTTTTTGGTGCAAGAGACGATCCAACTGAAAAACCGGCTCAAGCCTTACCGGCGTCTGCAACTGCAAGTTCGCCACCGCTTGGCCCAGTCGGTGGCTGAACACCGCAACTTGGCGCAAGCCATCCGCAGCGGTGAAGAAGAATTGGCCGCCCAGGCAGCACGGCAACACGTTTTGGTGCAGGGGCAAAGGTTCACCGATTTGATCAGCGCGCTCACCCAAAGCCGCCAAGCGAGCGCGAGCCCCGAACGGGCCTGAGCCGAGATGGCCCATCCAACGTGCCAAAACCGCCCCCAATGCCCGTCAGCGGGGCTTGGGGGTTTGGTTTTTCAGGCCTGCCCTGCCAGCATGGCCTCGACCAGCTCTTGCACGGCCAGCGCTTCTTCAGCCGTGGCCAGCTTGTGCGCTTGGCCTTTCAGCCAGGCATCCACTTCGCTCAATTGACGCTGCAGTGCGCTGGTGCGCGGATCTTCGGTCGACCAGTCCAGGGCTTCTTGCCATGGACCACCGTCGGAGCGCCAGAGTTGGTAGAACTCCCTGAATTGGTGGTTCATCCGGCTGCCCCGCACTGTGACTTCTTGCCGATCGGGCTGTTGCCCGCCGGTGGTGGACATGACAGTCACCGGTCGGCCATCGGCCGTGGTCAGCCTGGCGAGCATGTCCAACTCGCACAAAGTGGGGTCTTGCGGGTACCGCGGCCAGGCCTGCTGCAAGGTCAGCGGCCCCATGAAGCGGCCGGCCAGAAACAGAAAATGCGAAATCACCTCGCGGGTGTAGCCCCCTTCATGGCGCAGGCGCAGCCAATCGGCGTCTTTTTGCCAGGCGCGGGGCCATGCGGGGTAGTTCACCACGATGTCAATGCCCAAGATATCGCCCGTTTCCCCGGCATTGATGGCCCTGTGCAACTCCTCAAACCCCCGCGAAGCCGCCTGGGTGAAGTTGACCACCCCGGGCAAACGGGCCTGGCGCAATTGGGCGAGCAGATCGCGGCTTTGGGCGTTGTCGGTGCCCAGCGGCTTTTCCATGAACACGCCCTGTCCTGCGGCGGCAGCTTGCAAAGCATAAGTTTTGCGAGGCCCTGGGGGGCAGGCCAGATACACCACATCGGCCCCGGCCATCGCCGCTTGGGCGCTGGCCGCCACAGGCGCATGGGGCATGACGGCCAAAGTGCTGGCCACCGACGATGCGCTGGGGTCCCAGACCCCACTGATTTCAAACGCAGGATGCTGCAAAGCGTTTTCCAACATGCGCCGGCCCATGATGCCGAGCCCGATGATGGCCATTGTGTGTTTCATGTCTGCCTCCTCCAGAAATCACAAGCTTAACCATACAGCGACCGCTTGATTTTTACTGTCCAAAAATAATTCGATAAAATCACAAATATGGAAAAAACCCAAAGCCCTTTTGCATCCGCTTACCTGCGTTTTCTGCAGTTGGCCAAGGTGGTTCAAGCCTTGCCCGATGGTCAGGAAATGGACGCCAATGAAGTGGCATTGCTCCAATCCGTCGTCTTGTGCTGGTATGAAAACAAGCCGATGACGGTGCGCGTAGCCATCGGACTGGCCGAGCTTGGCTCCCCCGCCACTTTGCACAAACGCATCACACGGCTGCGCGACAAAGACATGCTCAGCACATTGAACCTGGAAGGTGACCGACGCGCCAAATTCCTGATCCCCACGCCGCGCACGCTGGATTACTTCAAACACCTTGGTCAGTCCATGCAACTGGCCCACACAAACATCGCGCCATGATCTTGTTTTTGCGCGATACCTTGGAAAAAACAGCGCTGGCTTTGGCCAGCGCTTTTTTGTTTGTCGGTTTTTTCGCTTCAACGCTTGGATTTTCTCCACCTTGGCATACGGTGAAGGCATCAGCTGGGTGTTCTTGCCTGCCGGTTTCAGG
>CALBEV010000130.1 GCA_937891045.1 uncultured Burkholderiales bacterium
TGGTCGTCACCGAGCTCGATTGCGGCACCGCCGACGGCTCGTTGATGCGCGCCATCGTCGAAGGTGGTGAAGTGATCGAATCGCTGCGTGACCGTATCTTGGGCCGCACCGTCGTCGAAGACGTCTTGCACCCTGAAAACCGTGCGGTGCTGGCCGAAGCGGGCGTTTTGCTCGACGAAGACATGCTCGACGAACTCGAAGCCGCCGGCGTTGACGAAGTCAAAGTGCGCACCGCACTGACTTGCGCCACACGTTTCGGCTTGTGCGCCAAGTGCTATGGCCGCGATCTGGGCCGTGGCGGTCTGGTTAACAACGGCGAAGCGGTCGGTGTAATCGCCGCCCAGTCGATTGGCGAACCCGGCACCCAGCTGACCATGCGGACCTTCCACATCGGTGGTGCAGCTTCGCGCGCCGCTGTGGCCTCCAGCGTGGAAGCCAAGTCCAACGGCGCCATCGGCTTCAATGCCACCATGCGTTATGTGACGAACAGCAAAGGCGAGTTGGTGGTGATTTCGCGTTCTGGCGAGATCGTCATCACTGAGCATGGCCGCGAGCGTGAACGTCACAAAGTGCCTTACGGCGCGATCCTGGCAGTCAAGGCCGACCAGACCATCAAGGCCGGCACCATCTTGGCCAACTGGGATCCGCTGACCCGTCCGATCATCACCGAGTACGCAGGTACCGTGAAGTTCGAGAACGTGGAAGAAGGCCTGACTGTGGCTAAGCAGCTCGACGAAGTGACCGGCTTGTCCACATTGGTGGTCATTGACCCCAAGCGCCGTGGTGCTGCCAAGGTCATCCGTCCACAGGTCAAATTGATCGATGCGGCTGGCAAAGAAGTCAAGATCCCCGGCACCGACCACTCGGTGACCATTGGCTTCCAGATCGGTTCGCTGATCCAGGTGCGCGACGGCATGGATGTGGGTCCAGGCGAAGTCTTGGCACGTATCCCTGTGGAAGGTCAGAAGACCCGAGACATCACCGGCGGTTTGCCCCGCGTGGCCGAACTGTTCGAAGCCCGTACACCCAAAGACAAGGGCATGCTGGCCGAGATCACCGGTACCGTGTCGTTTGGTAAAGAGACCAAAGGCAAGGTCCGCTTGCAGATCACCGACCCTGACGGCAAGGTCTGGGATGAACTGATCCCCAAGGAAAAGAACATCCTGGTGCACGAAGGCCAAGTGGTCAACAAGGGCGAGAGCATTGTGGACGGCCCTGCCGACCCACAAGACATCTTGCGCCTCTTGGGCATCGAAGAGCTGGCACGCTACATCGTCGACGAAGTGCAGGACGTTTACCGCTTGCAAGGCGTGAAGATCAACGACAAGCACATCGAAGTGATTGTTCGTCAGATGCTGCGCCGCGTGGTGGTTGAGAACATCGGTGACTCCAGCTACATCTCTGGTGAGCAGGTGGAGCGCTCCGAAATGCTCAACACCAACGACGCTTTGCAGCGCGATGGCAAGATCCCCGCGACCTTCAGCAACTTGTTGCTGGGCATCACCAAGGCCTCCTTGTCGACCGACTCGTTCATCTCGGCCGCTTCCTTCCAGGAAACGACCCGCGTGTTGACCGAAGCGGCCATCATGGGCAAACGCGACGAGTTGCGTGGCTTGAAAGAGAACGTGATCGTGGGTCGTCTGATCCCTGCTGGTACAGGCTTGGCTTATCACAAAGCCCGTGCTGTCAAGGACGCCATGGACGACGCTGAGCGCCGCGCCATTGCCGATGCGGAAGCAGCGGATCTGGCCGGTGACACGGCTGAAGACACCGTCACAGACGCTGGCGAAGCCGCCTGAGCGATGAACTCACCGCCTGTGCGGTGAGCCCATTCAGCCCCTGTACCGCCATGTGGTCAGGGGCTGTTTTATTCTGGAAATGGCCAAAAAGGGTGGAGCAACATGGGTGCACTGATTTTTTGTGGCGTGCTGACCTTGGTGTTGTTTTGGTCGGTGGGGGCACACAACCGTTTGGTGCGATTGCGCGCAGAAGTGATTCGCCAGTGGGGCAGTGTGGACGCCGTGTGGTTGAGGTTGCTGGTGCGCCTGCAAGGCGGTTTGGCGGCCCGTCAAACGCTGCTCGGCGAGGCCGGTGCCCCAGAATTGCAAGTTGTGCAAATGGCCAGCGACCAGATGCTGGAAGCGCTGTTGCAAGCCAGAATGCAGCCCTTGGACGAAGCCGTTCAAAAACAGGTGATCAGCCAGCACCTTCAGTTGGTCAGTGAAATCAGACTGTTGCAACAAGAAGTGCATGACGCTTTGCGCCCGGATCTGGAAATCGCCCTCAACAGGATGCGTCAAACCCTGCCCGCGGCGATGATTCCCTACCATGTCGCTGTCAGTGCCTACAACGATGCGCTGAACATGCGGCCAGCATCGTGGTTGGCCAAGCGGCTCAACTTCAAGCCTGCGATGCGCATGGACTTGACCGCCGCGGCGAACTGATCCCAACCAATCCAAGCCCCCATGATGAACCCGTCTGCACAATCCATCGCGCCCATTGCTGCCTCGTCAGCCCCGTTGTGGCAACTGCTGCAAGTCACGGCCACGGTGGTTCAGGCGGTGCGAGCAGGGCGATCGTTGACCAGTGAGCTGGAGGGCATTCCAGCCGCGTTGCGTCCGGGTGTGCAGTCGCTGAGTTTCCAGGTCATGCGGCAGTTGGGACGCGCCATGGCTTTGCGTGCGTTGTTGGCCAAGAAGGCCCCGCCCCCTGCAGCTGACGCCTTGCTGTGCACCGCCTTGGCCTTGGGCTGGCAAGATGAAGCGGCGCCCTATCCGGTGCACACCTTGGTCAACCAAGCGGTTGAGGCGGCGCGCCAACACCGACAAACGCAAGCACAAAGCGGCTTCATCAACGCCTGCTTGCGGCGCTTCATGCGCGAGCGCGGGAATTTGGTGGCCCTCACTGACCGTGACTTGCAAGCGCAATGGAACCACCCCCTGTGGTGGATAGAACGCTTGCAAGACGAGTACCCACAAGCATGGCCAGATTTGTTGGCCATGGCCCAAAAGCCCGCCCCCATGACGTTGCGGGTGGACCGACAACACCAGACGGTTGCCGACTACCAAGCCCGACTGCAGGCCATGGGCTTGGCGGGGACGGCTGTAGGAGCCTCTGGGCTGCAACTCGACAAAGCCGTGCCTGTGCACCAATTGCCCGGGTTTGCGCAGGGCCAGGTGTCGGTGCAAGATGCTGCTGCGCAATTGGCCGCCCCGCTCTTGTTACATGGGCGCCCAGCCGATCAGCCTTGGCGCATCTTGGACGCCTGCGCGGCCCCGGGTGGCAAAACCGGACATCTTCTCGCGTGTTATCCGCAAGCCAAAGTGCTGGCGCTAGATGTGGACGCCACACGCTGCCAGCGCATTGATCAAAATTTGCAACGTTTGGGCGTTCAGGCCGAAGTCCGGGCCGCTGATGCCGGGCAGCCTCAGACCTGGTGGGACGGACAGTTGTTCGATGCCATCTTGCTCGATGCCCCGTGCACCGCTTCGGGCATTGTGCGCAGACACCCAGACGTGCGTTGGTTACGCAGACCTACCGACAGCGAGCAATTGGGCCGCATTCAGGCGCAACTGCTCAAAGCCCTTTGGCCCTTGTTGGCGCCAGGCGGTCGGTTGCTGTATTGCACATGCTCGGTCTTCAAGTCGGAAGGGGACAGAACGGTTCAAGCGTTCCTTCAGCGCAACATCGATGCGCAATTGCTGTCCTCCCCGGGGCATTTGATACCCGGACAGATACCCAAGGGCCTGCCAGTCGAGGACAATGCATTGGGTGAACATGACGGCTTTTATTACGCACTGCTGGAAAAAAATCGGGCTTGAGCTTGGACGACCGCTCGTCCGGCTCTTGAGCATTGGTTTGCTGGGCTTGAGCTGTGCGTGGGCCCAGACGTCGTCGGTCGAGTTGATCGAGCTGAACCCAGCGTACCAAGAAAAGGCCTTGGTGCTGACGGCACAGCTGTCGCTGGCGTTGGGTCCGGCGGTCGAGGACGCACTCATCAAGGGCCTGGCGGTGCATTTTGTGGCCGATGTTGAGGTGTTTCAGGACCGGTGGTACTGGACCGATAAAAAAGTAGGCTCCGCCAGTCGCTATTACCGATTGGCCTTCCAACCACTGACGCGGCGTTG
>CALBEV010000131.1 GCA_937891045.1 uncultured Burkholderiales bacterium
GGCGCGTCATCACCTGACGCGCCCTTTTTTATGGCTTTCTCCTCTGTAAATTCAAACACTTAACTGCTTGCATTGATGAACCACATCAGAAATTTTTCGATCATCGCGCACATTGACCACGGCAAATCCACGCTGGCAGACCGCATCATTCAGCGCTGCGGCGGACTGAGCGACCGCGAGATGGAAGCGCAGGTGTTGGACTCGATGGACATTGAGAAAGAGCGTGGGATAACCATCAAAGCGCAGACCGCTGCGCTGCAATACAAGGCCCGCGATGGCCAGATTTACAACCTGAATTTGATCGATACACCTGGACATGTCGACTTCTCTTATGAGGTGAGTCGTTCGCTGTCGGCTTGTGAAGGCGCACTCTTGGTGGTGGATGCCAGCCAAGGGGTTGAAGCGCAGACCGTGGCCAATTGCTACACCGCCCTCGACTTGGGCGTGGAGGTGGTGCCGGTGCTCAACAAAATGGATTTGCCGCAGGCCGATCCTGAGAACGCCAAAGCAGAGATTGAAGACGTCATCGGCATCGACGCCACGGATGCGATTCCCTGCTCGGCCAAAACCGGCATGGGCGTGGAGGATATTTTGGAAGCTGTGGTGGCCAAAATTCCCGCACCCAAAGGCAATCCGAATGCGCCCTTGCGAGCCATGATTGTCGACAGCTGGTTTGACACCTACGTGGGCGTCGTCATGCTGGTGCGGGTGGTGGATGGACGCCTGGGCAAAGGTGAGCGTTTCAAGATGATGGCCACCGAAACGGTTTATAACGCCGACAACCTGGGTGTGTTCACCCCAGCCAACGAACCGCGTGATTCCCTTGAAGCGGGCCAGGTGGGCTACATCATTGCAGGCATCAAAGAATTGCAAGCCGCCAAGGTGGGTGACACCATCACCTTGGAGAAAAAGCTGCCCAACAACCTCGGGCCTGCCGAACAAGCCTTGCCTGGTTTCAAGGAAATCCAGCCCCAGGTGTTCGCTGGTTTGTACCCCACGGAAGCCAGCCAATACGACTCCTTGCGGGATGCGCTAGAGAAACTCAAGCTCAACGATTCTTCGCTGCGCTACGAACCCGAGGTGTCGCAAGCGCTGGGTTTTGGCTTTCGCTGCGGTTTTCTGGGCTTGTTGCACATGGAAATCGTGCAAGAGCGCTTGGAGCGCGAGTTCGATCAAGACCTGATCACCACCGCCCCCAGCGTGGTGTATGAAGTGCTGAAGGCCGACGGCGAAGTCATCATGGTGGAGAACCCCTCGAAGATGCCCGAGGCCAGCAAGATGGAAGAAATTCGCGAACCGATCGTGACAGTCCATTTGTACATGCCGCAAGATTATGTGGGCGCGGTCATGACCTTGGCCAACCAGAAGCGTGGCGTGCAACTCAACATGGCGTACCACGGCCGACAGGTCATGCTGACCTATGAAATGCCTTTGGGCGAAATTGTGTTGGACTTTTTTGACAAACTCAAAAGCGTCAGCCGAGGCTATGCCTCGATGGACTACGAGTTCAAGGAATACCGCGCATCCGATGTGGTGAAGGTCGATATTTTGCTCAATGGCGAGCGCGTGGATGCCTTGTCCATCATTGTTCACCGCACCCAGTCTCAGTACCGCGGCCGGGCGGTGGTATCCAAGATGCGCGAAATCATCAGCCGACAAATGTTTGACGTGGCCATCCAAGCGGCCATTGGTGCCAACATCATTGCGCGTGAAAGCATCAAGGCTTTGCGCAAAAACGTGCTGGCAAAATGCTATGGCGGTGACATCAGTCGCAAACGCAAACTCTTAGAGAAACAAAAAGCAGGTAAGAAGCGCATGAAACAAATTGGATCAGTTGAAGTACCCCAAGAAGCTTTCTTGGCGATTTTGCAGGTAGAAGACTGATGTCAACCATCACCGCATTCATCTTGGCTGGTTTCGTGGCCTATGCTGGCGCTTGGTACGCAGGTGTCATCGAGGGTTCTTTTGCACTTCTGTTGCTGATGGCCTCCACGGTGACGGGTGTGTATTGGTTGGCCGAGCAACTGCACTTCATGCCACGTCGGCGGGCTGCCGCTGTCCTCTTTGATGCCGAACGAGCCCAGCGCTTGCAGGCTCTAGCCGCCCAAGGCATCACTTCACAAGAGGACGACACACCGGCCTTGCAAGCGCGAGAAGCCTTGTTGCGTCAACCCTGGTGGTTGGACTGGACAGCGGGCTTGTTTCCGGTCATTGCAGCCGTCTTCTTTTTGCGGTCTTTCTTGTTTGAGCCCTTCAAAATACCCTCGGGCTCCATGATTCCCACGCTGCACATTGGCGACTTGATCTTGGTGAACAAATTCCACTACGGCATACGTTTGCCCGTGCTCAATGTCAAGATCCTTGACAACAACCCTGTTGAACGTGGTGATGTCATGGTGTTTCGCTACCCGCCCAAGCCCAGCTTGGACTACATCAAGCGGGTGGTGGGTGTGCCGGGCGACAAGATCGCCTACATCAACAAGGTGCTGACCATCAATGGTCAGTTGGTCAGCAAGGTGTCTGTGCCTGAGTTTTTCGATGCTGACACCATGCGTTACAGCAAGCAATTTGAAGAGGCGATGCCGATTGGCAGCCGCCCTGCAGACATGGGTCAGCAGCGTGCACACCGCTTGCTCAATGACGACCGGGTGCCCAATTTTGTCAGCGGCATCAATGATTTTGAATTCAAGGAAAACTGCAGCTACAACGTTGAAGGGGTGGTCTGCACCGTACCCGAAGGCAACTATTTCACAATGGGCGACAACCGCGACAACTCTCTTGATTCGCGCTATTGGGGGTTTGTGCCCGACAAAAACATCGTTGGCAAAGCCTTTTTCATCTGGATGAATTTCGCCAACCCGTCACGTGTAGGTGGTTTTGACTGAGCATGGTCAAGGTCTCTGACGCTCAGTCACACGCGGCCTTGCAAACCCGTTTGCAGCACACCTTCGCCGATCCCAAATTGCTGGCCTTGGCGCTGACCCACCGCAGTTTTGGCACGGGTCACAACGAGCGTCTTGAATTCTTGGGCGACTCGGTGTTGAACCTGGCGGTTTCCAAAATGATTTACACCGCCTTGCAGGATTTGCCTGAAGGCGACTTGTCACGGGTGCGGGCCAACTTGGTCAAACAAGACACCTTGCACCGCTTGGCTGTGGACCTGGGACTGGCCGGTATGGTGCGTTTGGGTGAGGGCGAAATGCGCTCTGGCGGTCAACAACGCCCCTCCATCTTGGCCGATGCCCTAGAGGCCGTCATTGGTGCGGTGTTTTTGGATGGTGGCTTTGATGCGGCCCAAGCCTTGGTGTTGCGTTTGTTCGACAAAGTCGATATGTCACCGACCATGATCGCCGCGGCCAAAGACCCGAAAACCGAATTGCAAGAATGGCTGCAAGCCCGGCGCTGGCAACTGCCCACATACCGCGTGGTGGGCACCACGGGCGCGGCGCACCAGCAAACCTTTGATGTGGAATGCGAAGTCCCCGAATTGAAACAGTCGCAACGCGGCATTGGCAGTTCACGCCGCAGTGGTGAACAAGCAGCTGCCTTGGCCATGCTGCAATGGTTGCGAGAAAACCCCCCATGACCGAAGAACAAGCCATTCCTCCTCAGCGCTGCGGCACGGTGGCCATCATCGGCAAACCCAATGTGGGCAAGTCCACCTTGCTCAATGCCTTGGTGGGTCAAAAAATCAGCATCACCTCGCGCAAAGCGCAAACCACCCGACACCGCATCACCGGCATCCGCACCACCGGGCAAACCCAGTTCATTTTTGTCGACACCCCGGGTTTTCAAACCGCCCATGGCAATGCCTTGAACCGCTCGCTCAACAAAACCGTGCTGGGTGCGGTGGGTGATGTGGACTTGGTGTTGTTTGTCGTGAATGCGGGCAGCTTTGCAGCCGCAGATGCCAAAGTCATGGCGCTGCTCAGCAAAAACATTCCGGCCATGCTGGTGGCCAACAAGCTCGACAAAGTGAACCGCCGAGAAGAGCTGGCACCTTGGTTGCAAGAGATGCAAAGCAAACACGCGTTTGCCGAGTTTGTGCCGATGTCGGCCAAAAATCCGAAAGACATTGAACGCCTGTTGGTGCAGTGCCAAAAATACCTGCCCGAGCAAGCTTGGTGGTACGGCGAAGACGAACTCACAGATCGCAGTGAAAAGTTTTTGGCCAGCGAAATCATCCGTGAAAAATTGTTCCGCCTCACGGGTGACGAGTTGCCCTACACCTCCACCGTCATCATCGACAAGTTCACCGAAGAGCCCGGCAAAACGGTGTCGCGCATGGTGCGCATTGCCGCCACCATCGTCGTCGAGCGCGATGGCCACAAGGCCATGGTGATTGGCGACAAAGGCGAACGCTTGAAACAAATCGGCACCATGGCGCGACAAGAGTTGGAAAAGCTGATGGATGCCAAGGTGTTCCTCGAACTCTGGGTGAAAGTGCGCTCCGGCTGGGCCGATGACGAAGCGCGGGTGCGCAGCTTTGGCTACGAATAGGTCCAAGGTGTTTCGGGTTCTGGACGAACCCGGCTTCGTGATTCACCACTACGACTGGAGTGAATCCAGCCGCATCTTGGAAGTTTTCACCCGTCACCATGGACGCGTCGCCTTGGTGGCCAAAGGGGCCAAGCGGCCCACCTCGAATTTGCGTCCGGTGTTGTTGCCCCTGCAACCGCTGCTCTTGTGTTTTGGCGGAGACGGCGAAATCCGCACCTTGAAAAGTGCCGAATGGGCAGGCGGCCATGTGATGCCCAGCGGTGAGGCCTTGCTGTCAGGCTACTACCTGAATGAGCTCTTGCTGCGCTTGTTGGCGCGTGACGACCCGCACGCCGCTTTGTTTGATGTCTACCGCCAAACCGTGAAGGTGTTGGCCAGCGGCTTGGACCACACCACCGCGCCGCTGCTGCGGGCCTTTGAATTGATGTTGCTGCGAGATATCGGCTTCTTGCCTGATTTGTCGTTGCAAACCATGACGCTGCAAGCCGTGCTGCCCGACAAGGGCTATGGCCTGGTGGCCGAAGTCGGCTTGCAGGCCATCCCGCAAGGGCAGCAGTTGCTGGGCGGTCAATGGATGCAATTGCAAACCGCCTTGGATGGCGACGAACCCCTCACCAGCTTGCTGCGCATTTGTGCCGAATGGCCCAGCGAAGACCGCAGCTTGTTGCAAACCCAGTTGCGTGCTTTGTTGCACTACCATTGTGGGGTCAGCAGCTTGCGCACCCGCCAAGTGATGATGGATTTGCAAGCCCTATGAACACCCACCTCTCTGTCAATGTGAACAAGGTTGCGCTGTTGCGCAACACCCGCCACCTGGGGATTCCCAGCGTCACCCGTGCCTCCACCTTGTGTTTGCAAGCTGGTGCGCATGGCATCACAGTGCACCCCCGCCCCGATCAACGGCATATTCGCGACAGCGATGTGCACGACTTGGCCGCTTTGTTGAAAGACTGGCCCGACCGCGAATACAACATCGAAGGCAACCCGCTGCACAACCTGATGCCTTTGGTGCGCTTGGTGCGGCCGCATCAAGTGACTTTTGTGCCAGACGGTGAAGGGCAGTTCACTTCAGACCACGGCTGGCGATTCCCACAAGACGCAGTCGTCTTGAAGGACCTGGTGGCCGAAGCGAAAGATTTTGGCGCCCGCGTGAGTTTGTTCATGGACGCCGACCCCCAGGCCATGGCGGCAGCCCGCGACGTGGGTGCTGATCGGGTCGAGCTATACACAGAGCCCTATGCCCAAGCCCATGGGCAGGCTGCATTTGCCCAAGTGTTGGCGCAGTTCAAAGCGGCCGCTGTGGCCGCGCAAGCGGTGGGCTTGGAAATCAATGCGGGGCACGACTTGAATTTGTTCAACTTGCGCGACTTTGTGCAAACCGTGCCCGATGTGAAAGAGGTGTCGATAGGCCATGCCCTCATGGCCGATGCCTTAGAGATGGGCTACAACGCCACCATCCAAGCTTATTTGAAATGCCTGAAAGCATGAGCCAGATTTACGGCATTGGCACGGATATTTGCGACATCCGCCGCATTCGTGCCAGCTTCGAGCGGCATGGCGAACGCTTTGCCTTGAAGATTTTGAGCGAGGCTGAAATGCAGACCTTTCGCGCCCGCAGCCTGCGTTGGCCGGACCGAGGTATTCGTTTTCTAGCCACGCGTTTTTCGGTGAAAGAGGCGTTCAGCAAAGCCATTGGTTTGGGTATGCGCATGCCCATGACCTGGCGGCATTGCGAGGTGGGCAAACTGCCCAGCGGCCAACCCACGATCGTTTTGCATGGTGCTTTGCAAGATTGGTTCAAGCAACGGCAACTGCGGGCCCATGTCACCCTGAGCGACGAAACCGACTACGCCACCAGCCATGTCATCGTTGAACAAACCACCGCCTGACCCATGAAACCTGTTGCCCACGCCCCGCTGATTTTGGACATTGCTGGCACCGCGCTCAGCGACACCGACCGCCGCCGCTTGGCGCATCCGCTCACCGGCGGTTTGATTTTGTTTGGTCGCAATTGGGTGGACCGTGCACAACTGAGTGCCTTGTGCGCCGACATCAAGTCTGTGCGCCCTGATGCCTTGATTTGTGTCGACCATGAAGGCGGGCGTGTGCAGCGTTTCAGGACGGACGGCTTCACCCATTTTCCGCCCATGCGCTCTTTGGGTGCTTTGTGGAACGAGGACGAAAACGGCGTGGTGGGCAGCGGCGCCTTGCAAGCCATGAAAGCCGCCACCGCCTGCGGCTTCGTGTTGGCCTCAGAGTTGCGAGCTTGCGGCGTGGACTTCAGTTTCACGCCTGTGCTGGATTTGGACTTTGGCAGCAGTGGCGTGATTGGCGACCGCGCCTTTGCGCGGGACCCGCGCATGGTGAGTGTGTTGGCCAAGAGCCTGATGCACGGGTTGTTGCAAGCTGGCATGGCCAACTGCGGCAAGCATTTCCCTGGGCATGGCTTTGTGAAAGCCGATTCGCACACCGAGATCCCGGTGGACAAACGCAGCCTGAAAAACATCCTCACCGACGACGCCTTGCCTTACGAATGGCTCAACACCAGCATGAGCAGCGTCATGCCCGCTCACGTTATCTATCCCAAAGTGGACGGTCGGCCTGCCGGGTTCTCCAAGCGCTGGTTGCAAGACATCTTGCGCCAACAGTTGGGTTTCATGGGTGCCGTGTTCAGCGACGATTTGTCCATGGCCGGTGCCCGACTGATTGATGGCCGTGAGGTGAGTTACACCGAGGCGGCTGTTACCGCCTTGAACGCGGGTTGCGACTTGGTCTTGCTGTGCAACCAAAGCACCCCCGACAGCCCCGAAGGTGGGCGGGCGGTGGACGACTTGTTGGACGGCTTGGCGCAAGCCCAACGCCAAGCGCAATGGTCAGCCAGCGCCGCCAGTGATGCCCGTCGCTGCGCTTTGTTGCCGCGCAGTCCTGCTTTGGACTGGAACCGCTTGATGCAAACCCCTGCCTATTTACAGGCTTTGGCCTTGCTTCCCTGAGCAGGCTGCATACATTTGCAGCACAAAGGGCCCAAACCATAAACGGTTAAAATAGACCCTCTTGACCCCGCTTGACGGGTCACAAGGTTTGTTAAAGGAATGACATGGCTACCAAATCTGGCAAAACTTCGGTTGACGAGAGTGGTCTTCGTTTTACCAGTCGAGAAAACGGTTCCCCCTTTGCGGGCATGGGCAAAATGGGCGAAACCATGTCTTGCATCAAGTGCGGCATGCACAAACCCCGTCGTCAAGGCAGCCAACAGCGCTTTGCCGGCAGCCTGGCCTTCTTTTGCCACGACTGCAAACCGCCCAAGCCTGTGGTGAAACCAGGCGCAGCCACCGAAGCCGCGCCCAAGGCTTAATTCGCTTTCAATGTTCTCGGCGCAATGCCGGGAACAAAATCACGTCCCTGATGCTGGGGCTGTCTGTCAAAAGCATCATCAAACGGTCCATGCCAATGCCACAGCCAGCGGCTGGCGGCATCCCGTATTCCAAGGCCCGCACAAAATCGTGGTCATAAAACATGGCTTCATCGTCGCCGCTGTCTTTGGCGTTCACCTGCGCATGAAAGCGTGCCGCTTGGTCTTCGGCGTCGTTCAATTCGCTGAAACCATTGCCAAATTCTCGGCCGGTGATGTAGAGCTCGAAACGTTCAGTCACCTCAGGATGGCTGTCGCTGGCACGAGCCAAGGGTGAAATTTCCACCGGGTGCTCACAGATGAAGGTGGGCTCCCACAGCTTGTCTTCCACGGTTTCTTCAAAGTACAGCACCTGCAAACCGGCCAAACTGCGGCCAGAGAGTTTGTGTTTTTCTTCCGAGTGGCCGAGCTTTTTCAAGGCATTGATCAGCCATGCACTGTCGTCCACATGGTCACCGGCTTCGGTGTGCTGGATGATGGCTTCGCGGATGGTCAGGCGGGCGAAGGGCTTGGACAGGTCGACGGGTTTGCCGTCATAGGTGAGGAGCAAGGTGCCCACCGCTTTTTCGGCGGCGTCACGAATCAGGCTTTCGGTGAACTGCATCAGGTCTTGGTAGTTCCAGTAGGCCGCGTAGAACTCCATCATGGTGAATTCGGGGTTGTGGCGCACCGAAATACCTTCGTTGCGGAAATTGCGGTTGATCTCGAACACCCGCTCGAAGCCGCCCACCAACAAGCGTTTCAGGTAGAGCTCGGGGGCGATGCGCAGGAACATTTGCTGGTCCAGGGCGTTGTGGTGCGTTTCAAAGGGTCGGGCGTTTGCGCCACCTGGAATAGGGTGCAGCATGGGTGTTTCGACTTCCAAGAAACCGTGGTGTACCATGAATTCGCGGATGCCACTGACCGCTTTGCTGCGAGCGATGAAACGCTGGCGCGAGGTTTCATCGGTGATCAGATCGACATAGCGCTGGCGGTATTTGATTTCTTGGTCGTGCACACCGTGGAATTTGTCGGGCAAGGGGCGCAGGCTTTTGGTCAGCATGCGGATGCTGGTGACGTGCACCGACAACTCGCCGGTTTTGGTTTTGAACAGGTGGCCTTCGGCACCGACGATGTCGCCCAAATCCCAGTGTTTGAAGTCTTCGTAAAGTTCCAGGCCAATGTCTTCGCCCTTGACATACACCTGCATCCGGCCCGTGCTGTCTTGCAAGGTGGCGAAACTGGCCTTGCCCATGACCCGCTTCAGGACCATGCGACCAGCGATGCGAACGGCGTGCTTTTCCTCGACCAAGACCTCGGCCGTCTTGGCACCATGGGCGGTGTGCAAGGGTTCGGCATGGTGGGCGGGTTTGAAATCGTTGGGGAAAGCGACTGGGCCGCCAAGCGCTTGCCGTTGGCGCATGTTCTTCAGTTTGTCGCGGCGTTCGGCAATCAGTTGGTTGTCGTCTTGGGGAGCGGGGGAGGGTGTGTTTTCTGACATCCAAGGATTCTAAGAGTTCACCGAGAATGCACCTTTTCAAGCACTTTGAAGCCAACATCATGACTGAATCCAGCACCCGCCCCGAACTGCCCGACCGTTTGTCCATCGATGCTCGCAGCCCGCATTATTTGCCCGCCATTTTTCAACATGACATCGGCATTCGATTCAACGACAAAGAACGCCATGACGTCGAGGAGTACTGCATCAGTGAAGGCTGGATCAAAGTCCCTGCTGGTAAAACGGTCGATCGAAAAGGTAAACCTTTGTTGCTGACGTTGAAAGGCCGGGTTGAGGTTTATTACCGCTGAAAAACCTCGCTTAATACTGGCACTTATTACCGGTTTCTCCCTCTGAATCAGCCCTGATGACCACTGCAAATTTTTAGAATCAGTAAGTAAATCAACATAAACAAAAAATTCAATATTTACAACAAACTTCAGGTTTGTTTGAATTTTTTGCAGGTCTGCCGAATCCACATTCGATAGAGCCCATTGCGGTGGGATGTTGATGGTTGATTCTTGGGGTGGTCATGGCATATTTGCTGGGTTTGGAAAAACAACAAGCGCGGGTTCCAGGTTCAACCGAACTGGAAGATACTGGTCAGGGCGTGCCAGCGTTGCAGCCGCGCTATGTGTTGCTGGATGCCGCCACCAAGCGCCCTGTGCCGGGTCAGCAGATTCGGCGCAAAGGCCAAGCCTTGGAAGTTTGGGTGGATGGCAAGTTGGTCTTGGTCTTGCCTGCCTTTTTTACACCAAAAGATGGTGTTGAATCATTGAACGACCTACAACTGGGCAGCCTGGATGGGGCGTTAACGGCTGATCAGCTGACGAATCCTGAAGAGCACACGGCTACATACTTGCTGACTGAAGAAGCTTGGGACACTGAGAACACCTTTGACTTGTCAGAATTGGACGTCAGCCCAACGAGTTGGCGCGAAAGCGATTTGTGGGCGCAAGCCAGTGGTCATGAATCCATGGCCAATGCCTCCATGACAGATGCCGCCACTGGCGCAGCCAGTGCCACAACTTCAGGTGCTGTCAGCACAACGGTGACAGGCTCGGTGTCCGGCATGGGTTTGGGCGCTGTAGGTTTGTTGTTGGGCATGAGCACCATTGCCAGCCATGTGAACGACAAGGTGTCGGTGGTTCCTGGTTCAGATGGCATCTCAGGTGGCGGCTCAGGTGGCGGCTCGCAGACGGTGACCAGCAACGGCAGCGGTTCATTCACAGCCGGTCCGGCCGTGGCCGGCAACGGGCTGCACATGAAGGTGTACCGGGCCGATACCGGTGCCTTGCTGGAAGATGTGAAGGTGGCTGATGACGGCAGCTACAGCTTCAACACCACGTTCGTGGGCGTGGTGATTTTGGTCATTCAGGATGTGGATGCCGACCCCGACAACCCCGGCATGGACTACATGGATGAGGCCGGTGGCTTGGTGGACTTGTCAGTGGACTTGCGCTCCATTGCGGTGCTCGGCGCCTCGGGTGGGGCCATGACGGCGAACGTGACGCCCTTGACTGAAATTGCCGCCACCATCGCCACGGGCAAATCGGCGGCCCAAGCTGCTGCAGCGGGCTATGCCGAAGCCACACTCACCCCCACAGCCGTGGCCAACACCAACAAAGCCTTGGCCAAGGTGCTGGGCTTCGGCGACAACGTGGATGTGACCAGCGCATCCGTGACGCCCATCACGGATGCAAACGGCAATGTGAATACCGGCATGAACAACTACGGCCGTGTCTTGGCTGCGTTGTCACATGCAGGGGATTTGTCGAATGTGATCGCCACCATGGCTGCAGGCATCCGGGTGGACGCCAGTGGCAACCCCAGTTTCAATGCGGACGCTGGCAGCGCGGCGCAAGTGCTGATGGCGCAAGGCATGGCCGAAGCGGAAACCGCGCAAGGTATTTCCTTCTCCAGCATGCCCGCCTTGCAAACGGTGAAGACCGCGGCGACCAAGGCTTACAGCAGTGTGTTGATTGCCAACATGCTCAAAGCCGACGACCTGCTGGGCCCTGACTTGACGAAGCTGCTGAACGCAGCCAAGACAGCACTCCAAAAGCAAACCACCGACTGGGACACCCTGAGCAATGCGTGGGTGAACAACAGCAGCTTGAACGCCAACCTGGCATTTTTTGAAGCCATCAACACCAACAAAGGCGGCTTTGACAACGCATTGGGGCAGGCGTTCAACAAAGCCTTGGATCAAGCAAAGCTTGCCGAACAACTGCTGGGCAACACCAAGCTGAGTGCGGCCACGCTTGCCAGGGCGCAAGCATCTTACGACCAAGCGCTGGCGAGTTTGAAGCAGCAAGCGCAAACCGCGCTGGACCGGATTGAACTTCAAGGCTTGAAGCAAGCCGATATGGCGGCTGACTGGGCCGATGGGCAAAATCCAGCAGCACTGGCACGACTTGGCGACAATTTAGAACTGTTGTCAGCTGTGCTGCAAGCTGACACCATCACCGCAAAAGCGTGGCAAGCATCGTTGACGCAACTCACAGCGGCTCAGAAAAACTTGAGCAATCTCAAGGCCAAAACGGCGACCAGCAGCGCTGCACTGGCGGCTGCTCAAGCTGAGGTGAGCAATCTCAAATCCATCACCAGTTTGGTTGAGACCAGCAGCGCCGACCAAGCTGCTGTGGACTTGAGCGCATGGCAACTGCTGGGGCTGCGCAAACAAAACCATTTGGCAAACCCCAACGACGCTGCCAAGCAAGCAGCTTGGATGGAGGCTTTGGCCACCGAAGCCACGCAAGTGCAAGGCGACCAAGTCGTCAGCGACATGCTGGCAGTCGCCCTGGAATTCAGCGGCAGTGCAAGTCAAAAGCAAGCCTTGGTCAAAGAAGCTTTGATGACCAAGGCCAATCGCCTAGCCACCGACAGGGTATTTGCCGATGCCCTGAGCCAGGCCATAGACACGCCAGACAACGCCGTCATCGACACGCTTCAAACATTTGCAGCCAACAAAGCTGAAGTGGATCAGATGCTGTTGGACAGCATGAGCACGCAAGCAAACAACAGCAGCCGTGTAGACATTTTGAAAGGTTTGATGGCTGCGCAAGCAGCCTCTGAAAAAGTGGCTGCTCAAAATTGGGCCAAGACCGGGGGCAGTACCCAAAGCAATGCATTTCGCGCCTTAGAGTCCAAAAACAATGCCAACAAGTCGTTGTTGGGCATGTTGAGCGATGCCTTTGTCGAAGAAGACGGGGCCAAAGCGGCGTTGTTGATCAATAAAGACGACCCCCAAGCTAAAAGAGATTTATCCCATGCAGATGCCATCATCAAAGGGGTGGTGAAAAGTTTCAGCCAAGAAGCGCTTTACCAAGTGCAGTCGGTGATGGCCAAAACGGTGCGCATCGACGAAAAGCCAGCCAGCTTTGTTTACGCTGACACCAACGAGGTGTTGAATCCAGCGCAAGAAAGCGTGACCTTGGGCATGCCAGAACTGGCCAATTTGACATGGTCTTTGGTCAGCAGTGCCAACAACATTCATGCAGACCTCTTCAACCTGAGTGCTGATGGGGAATTGAGTTTCAAGAATGATGTTGATTTTGAAGCGAATGCGCAGGTTAAAACGTGGCAAGTGACTGTTCGCATGAAAGACGCTCAAAACGAGTTTGTCGATCAAGAGATCACGGTGAACTTGGGCGATGTGAATGAGGCACCCACGGTCAAAGCAACCATCACAGATCAAATCATCGCCAAGGGCCGCTATTTCAACCTGAATCTCTCGAATGTATTTGGCAATGTGGATGCCAACGACCCCTTGACCTTCACAGCCACAAGTTTGCCGCAAGGTTTGAGCATCAATGCAAGCAATGGTCAGCTTTCAGGCACACCCAACACGTTGCGTGAAGCCACCAACGTCACAGTGACCGCCACCGATGCAAGTGGTTTAAGTGTGAGCCAATCATTCAAGATGTCGGTCATGAACGCGCCCGGCATGCAATCTTTGTCACCTGCACCCAATAGCAAGACCTTGGTGAAAGCTGGGGACACCTTTCAAGTGGTGTTGAAAACCACCGAGGCACTCACACTGGGCGGCAATGGCCGTCCTCTCTTGAATATCAACTTTAACGGTGACAATTTACAAGGCACGAACAAAGGCAGCAATGCCGTTGGTGATGAGTGGACTTTTGAATTCACAGCACCAGCCAAATCCTCGAAGGTGCTGGACGGCAATCAGTTGACGGTGACGAGCCTGAATTTGAATGGCGGCACCTTGGTGGGCCAAACATCAGGCTTGTCGTTTGAAACCACAGCGCCATCGACGCTTGCCACTTCAGTCTTTCGGTTGGACAACACGGCCCCTGAAGCGCCGGGTTTGCAACTGCAAGATGAAGGTATCAGCAACCGATGGTTTGACGAAGCCCGCCGCGGTCAAGGTCACTGGCGTGGAAGCAGGTGCCAAGTGGGAATACCGTTTGAACACCAATGACGCATGGACCATTGGCAGCGACTTGCCCAACAACGCAGGCCCAGGCTTTGTTCTGGGGACTGAAAACACCTATGCCCAAGGGGCTGTGCAAGTTCGCCAAACCGACACCGTGGGCAATGTATCGGCCATCACTTCTTCTTCGAAAGCATGGACGATTGACAACACGCCGCCCATCGTCAGTATCAGCAGCGACAAGGCCCACTTGAAGGTGGGAGAAACCGCCACCTTGACGCTCAGCTTCAGTGAAGCCTCAATGCAGAAACCAATCATCAGCGCCATGATGGGATCCACTTCGGCGGACTCCATCAGCGCATGGACAGTGGACGGCAGTGACCCCCAAAAATTCACTGCCATCTTCACACCCGCCGTTGATTTGGAAGGGGAAGTGGTTTTTTCAATTGGCGCATGGCAGGACGACGCAGGCAACCTGGGTCAAAGCGGCACCCTCGCCACCATTGCCTTAGATACCTTGCCCCCGCCGGCACCCCCAACTGTCGTTCACCGATACGGGACTTGGCATCACTGATGGCTTGACGAACAACAGCACAGTGACAGTCTCGGACATCGTGGGCAACGCCGCTTGGGAATACAGCGTGGATGGTTGTAACAATTGGGCTGCAGGCACCAGCAACAACACTTTTACCTTGGATGAAGGCACTTACAAGATCGCAAGTATCAAAGTCAGGCAAAAAGACCAAGCAGGCAATCTGTCTGCAATCAATCAATCCGACAAAGACTGGGTGATCGACAAGACGAAGCCCTTGCTCGATCTCAACGATGTCGCTGGAGATGACGTCGTCAACATACAAGAGCGAGATGGGGGCGTTCTGATCAGCGGCAAAGCAACTAATGCCAACGAAGACGATGCCGTGACGATCACGTGGAATGAATTGACATTGCATACCACGTTGTCCAGTTCGGGGCAATGGTCCTTGGGTTTGAACACCCATCAAATACTTGATGATGAGTTTTTGGTAAGCCTTAAGGTGGTGGTGACGGACACCGCGGGCAACGTATCGGAAGAAAAAACCAAAACGATTCGCATCGACACCATTGCACCCACACTGACGCTGCCAACTGACACCATGCCGACCGACCTGACCGGTTGGTCCCGCAATGTGACCGGGGCCAAGGTTGACAATGTCTTGAACTTGTTTGAGCTCAACGCCATTCAGTTGAGCACCACCGATTGGTCATTGTCGGGCACCACCACTGCCGAAGCAGGGCAGGCTATTGAACTCATTTTGAACAGCCACAGCTTCACAGGCATCGTCACTGCGGTGCTTAACGGGCCCAATGTGTGGACCGTGACACAAGGCCCCAACAATGATGTGGAAGCGGTCATCAAAGACTTGGTGCATGGCAACAGCTATGACATGACGGTGAAGGTGAGAGATGCAGCTGGCAATGCTGCCGCACCTGTGACAGCCAGATTGTTGGTCAAGCTCTACCCCCCTGACATTCCCACCATCCAACTGCTGCAGACCAACACCTACACACCCACCATCAAAGGTACAGCCCTGAAAGAGGTCGGTGTCGATGGCAACGGCCAAAAGAAATACGGAGCCTTGGAAAACGCAGACGTTTTGACGGTGAAGGTGTTGAATCGCACTTTCACGCTGACATTGGAAGAGAATCTCAATAGTAATGGCCCCCTGTCATATGACCGCGAGAAACAACAATGGTCACTTGACTTGTCTGAAAACAAAGACATTGATGGTCAATTGGATGCTTTCATCATCAGCGATTGCATATTGGATGTAGAGGTCTCCGTCAAATCCATTGGCTACGAATTGCTGCAAGACAAGAGCGAGTCTGAAGTCACCCTGAAAAAAGAACCACCGACCCTGACGATGCAAGTGGTGGCGGGTGACGATCAAGTGAACGCACAAGAGATTGCAGCAGGCGTGACATTGATGGGCACTGTCATCGACACCAAGCCTGGTGACAACTTGAACATGGCATCAAATCGCAACATGACACTGAAGTTGGGGACTCTGAAGTTTGGGACCCTGGAGTTGGTGACGACCAAAACTTGGAATCCAGAAGTCAACAGCAGTGGTGAATGGTCGGTCGTCTTGACGGCCACCGAAGCGGCAGCCCTGACGTCGGGTACCCACATGCTCACAGCATCCTTTAACAGCCTATACGGCAACAGCAACAGCATCACCAAGGATTTTTTGCTGGACAAAGAAGGCCCCAGTGTTGCCATCATCCAGCCTGCAGATGTGAACCTGAGCAGCTCGGAAACAAGCAGTTGGCAAACTGATTTGCAAGTTTTAGATGGCGTCTCTGGCTTGGGCACCGTCAGTCTGCGCTTGTTCAACGGTCAAGCGGTAGTGACCAACAACCCAATCAGCATCCAAAAAACAGGCAATCTGGTCAGTGGTTTGTCAGGTGACTTGAGCAGTTTGACAGATGGCAACTACAGCCTGCGCGTTGAGGCCACTGACTTGGCTGGTAACACTTCGACACAGACCTTGAATTTCAGCGTCGACCAAACAGCACCGACGCTTTCATTCAGTATTGACAACAGTCAACTTCTACTCAACAAAGAGAAAGCAACTGCCACTGTGAAGCTCACTTTGAGTGAGCGGGTGTTGGTGCCACCGACCTTGACGCCCAGCGAAGGCACTCTCTCGTCATGGGTTGAAGAAGTGGGCTCCAACGGCTTGCGTTATTCGGCCACGTACACCGCGCCCGCAGACAGCAAGGGCAGCGTCGGCTGGACGGTTGGTGCTTGGACTGACTTGGCGGGCAATGCTGGAAGTACGCAGGGCAAACCGCCCACGATCACCTTCGATACGTCTTCGCCCACGATTCAAAGCATGGTTTTGGTCAACGAGCTCAACAAACCGCTCAAGGCGGGTGAGTCTGTGGACATTGAAGTGACCTTCAGTGAAGCGGTGACAGTCAGCGGTTCACCAGAGTTGAAACTGCACATAGGGGGTGTTGAACGTTCAGCCAGTTACAAGCAACCCAAAGCACATTCCAACGGAACGGTGCAGATTTGGCGCTACACGGTGCAAGCGGGCGACAACGACACGGATGGCATCACTATTGTGCAGACCAAACTGAGCCTGGGCAATGGCAGCATCCAAGACAACGCAGGCAACCATGCGTTACTGACGCATTCAAGCATCACCAGTGCTGTTTTGGTTGACACCACGGCACCAACCCTGCTGAGCCTGTCCTATGCAGGTACGGACACCTTGTTGGCGCTCGGCGAAACGGCCACCATCAAGGCCAGGTTCAGTGAAACACCAGCGGCATTGCCCAATCTCACAGCCAGTTCGGGCAGTGTTCAAACACAGACTGGCACAACAGACACGCTATGGACCAATGTTTCTGGCACCGAATACACCACGGTGTTCACGCCTGGCACCAATGTCAATAATCGAGCAGTCAGCTTCAACATTGGTGCTTGGGCAGACGCTGCCGGTAATGCGGGATATGCAGGTGCTGTAGCCTTGGATGGCGACAAGTCCATCATTGTGGACACGGTGGCACCCACCGTCACAGGCGTGACAGGCCAGAATTCATTGGCCACCAAATCTGACATCAGCTTTGTGGTGACCTTGAGTGAGGCCATCAGCGGCACCTGGTCGACAAGCAACTTCACAGCCAGCAACGGCACAGTGTCATCCGTCACGCCCATTCCAGGCACCAACCAACTGACGGTGGTGGTCAGACCTGCCAGCGACCAACAAAATAAGTTGGTCGAATTGAATTTGGTGGGCGGCACGCTTAAAGATGCGGCAGGCAATGCCCTGGCCAACGCCAACCAATTGGCCAGCCAATTGATTGACACCAAAACGCCAAGCGTGGCCAGCGTGGTTCTGGGTGGCAGTCCCAGCACAGCGGGTGTTTACAAGGCGGGTGATGTCATCACGGCCACTGTTGAAATGAGTGAGGATGTGCTTGTGACTGGTACGCCCCAATTTGCGCTGAATTTTGGCAATGGGCAAATCCGGCAAGCCGCTTATGTCACTAGCGAGAGTGATGCCAACACCTTGGTGTTCAAGTACACCGTGCAGCCAACGAATGACAATTCAAGCGATGGCATTGCATACACTGCGAGTGCATTGAACTTGCCCAGCGGCAGCGCATTGAAAGATGCAACAGGCAACAACGCGGTGCTTGCTGTCACCGCTGCTGCGGCCCACAGTTCTTTCAAAGTGGACTCGGTGGCTCCCACCGTTGGCATCACCAGCAGCTTGGTTCAATTGGATGTGACCCATCCCTCGGACACGGTGGTGTTCACATTCAGCGAAGACCCTGGAACCAGTTTCTCAATCGATGACATCAAACTCGAGGGTGGAACTTTGAGTGGTTTGACGCGTACCTCTGCAGTTGGCGCAACGCCTGTTGTGTATCAAGCGACTTTCACCGTTGAAGACGGTTTCAGTGGTATGGCTTCGGTGTCTGTGCGCAATGGCACTTTCCAAGATGCTGCTGGCAACTTGAACCTAGACGGGAATTCCAATGCCAAAAGTTGGAGTGCCGACTCGAACGCGCCCGCGGTCAAATTGGTACAAGCCACACTGGGCAGCACTGGTCTGGCAACGGTCAGCATGGACGAACCGGGTACGGTGTATTTGGTGCCAGAGGGTGCTTCGATTTCAGATGCAGCCAGCGTCGAAAAAGCGAAGGTCGCCTCAGTCACGTTCGATTCGACACAGGCTGGCCAAAATCAAACTGTGGCAGTGAACACGCTGGTTGATGGCGTTTACAGAGCCTACTCTATTGATAGTTTGGGTAACAAATCTGCGCAGTCTGTCGGGTCGATCAAGGTGGACAACACGGCACCTGTGATCCGTGGAGGTGCCAGCGCAATTGTGCTGGAAAACGTCACAGCTGACACCGTCATCTACCGCACCAGCGCCGATGATGCGTTGTCTAAAGACAGTTTGAAGTATTCGCTGAAAACCGGGTTGAGCGATGACGCCAGTGCCTTTGTCATCAACCAATTGGGCGAAGTCAAAATCAACAGCAGCCCGAATTACGAAGTCAAAAGCAGTTACAGCTTCACGGTGCAGGTCTTCGATGGCGTGAACACATCCGAACAAGCGGTGACGCTGTCGGTGACCAACGTGAATGAAGCGCCCAGTGCCGCCGACAAAACCATCACCATCAATGAGGATGCGAGCCGAACTTTCAGCGCAGCTGACTTTGGTTTTGCCGACATCACCGGAGAAACCAATGCCCTGAAAGCCATCAAGATCACCAACCTGCCCGCCAATGGCAGTTTGACTTTGTCGGGTGCAGCGGTTAATTCTGGTGACAGCATCCTTGCCGCCAATTTAGGCAACTTGAGGTTCACACCTGCAGTCAACGCCAATGGCAACAACTACACGAGTTTCAGCTTTGCTGTGCAAGACGATGGCGGCACGGCAGATGACGGCGCAGACACCAGCAGCGCCAAAACCATCACCTTCAATGTGACGCCTGTGAATGACGCGCCCACCTTGACAACAGTCAGCACGCTCGAGGGATTCACTGAAGATGTGGACAAAGACATCACCTACGACATGCTGGCGACTGCTGCCGATGAATCTGATGTTGAAACACAGAGCCTCACTTTTGTCATTCAAGAAATCAGTTCAGGCAGTTTGCAAAAATTGAACGGTTCAGTCTGGACAGTAGCAGCCGTTGGGACGACTTGGGGTAAGGACGGCAAATTCCGATGGAAAGCGGCTACCAATGCCAACGGTGAATTGAACGCTTTCAAAGTGAATGCCTCTGATGGCCAGTTGTTGTCAGCTGCCATCCAAGTGAAGGCCAATGTGACCGTCGTCAATGACGCGCCTGTGCTGGCCACGGGCAGCACCCTGGCCTATACAGAAAACGGCACGGCTGTGGCGATCAACACCGCCATCACGGTGACCGATGCAGACAATACCACCCTGGCCAGCGCCACGGTCTCAATCACCGGTGGCTTTGCCGCCAGTCAAGACTTGCTCGGCTTTGCCAATGTGTCAGGCACGATGGGCAATATCGCGGGCACGTACAACAGCGCCTCAGGTGTGATGACGTTGAGCTCGGCAAGCAATACAGCGACCCTGGCGCAATGGCAAGCGGCGCTGCGAGCAGTCACCTACAGCAACAGCTCGGACAACCTGAGCACGGCACAACGCACGGTCAGCTATGTGGTCAACGACGGCGCAATCAACGCCACAGCAGTGACCAGCACCATCGACGTGACGGCCGTCAACGATGCACCAGTGCTGACTACACCGGACCCCCTAAGCTTGACCGACACCACAGCCGCCGACACCTTTGCCAACAGAACCGGTACCCTGAGCGCAACCGACATAGATGGCAGCACGCTCACCTACGGGATCACCGAGAGCTCTAGCGTTAGCACAGCCATCAACAATGTGACCTACGACCTGAGCAGAGTCGGCAGCTACGGCACCTTGTACGTCAGCAGCAGCAACGGTGCATACGCCTACGTGCCGAACAACACCGCCATCAATGCCTTGATCAGCAACGCCAGCGAGAGCTTCACCGTCACCGCCAGCGATGGCAGCTTGAGTGGCAGCAACACGCTGACCGTGGACGTGACAGGCGCCAACGAAAATGCCACGGTGACCAACAACGCCACCAGCTATTCACTTACTTCAACAACTCGAACAAAGACCTTGACTCTGGCTGACTTTGGTTTGAGTGATGCCAAAGGTGACATCTCTGCATCTATTGTGATCACGTCCTTGCCGCTGTTGACCTATTGGCCGCACGGCAGCACAGGTAAGTTGACTTTGAATAGCAATGATGTCACCGCAGGTACCGAAATCACCTGGAATCAAATTGCCAACGGAAACCTTCTTTATGAACCACCAGCGAATTCATCTGGCGACATCAACTTTGCCAATATCGGCTTTAAGGTCAAAAACGGCGAAAACACCAGTTCAGTGAAAGCGCTGACGCTCAATGGCACCTCCGATTACCTCAATTTAGGTGCCATCAATTCAATCAGCAATCAAGTCACCTTGGAAGCATGGGTGAACTTTTCAGAAAATGAAGGGCATGCGAGGATTTTTGATTTGAGTAAAGGAATAGAAACAAACAATATTATTTTGACCAAAGATTATTTTCGGCTTCACAATGGGGGTCTTGCTGGCAATATCGCCTTCGGTACGCGCACGCTCAATCAATGGAACCATGTGGCAGCAGTGATAGATGGTGCAGAAATGCGTGTCTATATCAATGGAGAATTAGTGGGTACGGGAACCTTGCTCAATGGTCAATCGTTAGACAGAGGTTCTGGAAACAATGCTCGATCACAAAACTGGATCGGTCGAAGTGCATGGACTGATCCCTACGCCAACCTGTCCATCTACGATGCCCGAATTTACAACGATGTGCGCAGTCAAGCCGAAATTCAGCAAGACATGAAAGGGCTGACCACCGCCAACGACCCCAACCTGATCAAACGTTACACATTGGACGGCACTCCTGAAGGGCTGAGTGGTGCTATTCGCGCAGTGGGTAGCGGCTCTCCCACCTCAGCAAACTATACAGAACACGCTAATACGCTTGTGATCAATGTGCTGCAATCCTCTGTGAACACAACAGGAACTGACGCCAACGAGACGCTCGATGGCAACAGCGGTGCAGATACCTTGGATGGTGGGAATGGCAATGACACGCTGAATGGGGGTTATGGCAATGACACGTTGATCGGTGGGTTGGGCGATGATATTTTGTCTGCTGGCGATGGATTTGATGTGTTGATCGGGGGCAAAGGCAATGACACGCTGGCTGGTGGCTCGCATGGCCCCTTAGGCGCAGCGGCTCATGCCGGTGGCGACATTTTCAAGTGGGAGGCGGGGGACGCGTTTGACAACAATGGTGCGTTACCTGTTACTCGCTTCATCGACACAGTGACTGACTTCAGCCTTGCTCAAGGCGACAAAATTGACCTCACCGGTTTATTGGCTGCATCTTTCTCTGCCAATGTCGTGACCGCCAACAACCTCAGCAACAATATCAGTCAATATTTGGAATTGACACGGTCTGGATCGACCACCACAGCCTTGCTGAAAGTTGATCTTGAGGGTGCATCATCTTTTGCTTCACCAGAACTCACCATTCAACTGACGGGCGCCTGGGCAAATAACAATCTTCTTGCCGGCACCACACCGCTGAGCCTGGCGCAGTTACTTGCCAACAAAACCTTGGTGGTGCTGTAGCAGCAGAAAAAATGAACGGGCGAGCGTTCAGCGCTCCGTCATCGCCCCACTGAAGGATTTCACCAAGGGCTTGAGCAAATAGTTCATGACGGTGCGCTCACCCACCATGATGTCCAAGCTGGCGGTCATGCCCGGCTTCACCAAAATCTGCGCCGCCTTGGGGTTGCTTTGCTGCGGCAGCACTTTCACCCGCACCCGAAAATACGACATGTTTTGACCATTGGGCGCGGTCTCGTTCAAGGTGTCCGGGCTGATGAATATCAGCTCACCTGTCAAGCCGCCATAGATGCTGGAGTCGAACGCGTCAATTTTCACCTGCGCGGTTTGGCCCAACTGCAGTTGCCCAATGTCGGCGGGGGTCACCTTGCCCTCGATGATCAACTCGTCGCCGGTGGGCGCAATTTGCAAGAGCTCGTCGCCGGGTCGCAGCACACCACCCAAGGTGGTCACACGCAAATACTTGACGATGCCGGTCATCGGTGCGGTGATGTCGGTGTGCGACAGCACGCTTTCACGCTCAGACAGCTTGTGTTCTTGGCTGGCCAGTTCGTCTTCGGTCTTGCTCATATCGGTGCGGGCTTCTTGCAAATACTTGTTGCGCACCGCCACCATCCGGCCTTCCACTTCGGACACCGCCCGCTTGGAGCGCAGCACATCCACCTCGCTCACATCGCCGCTTTTGAACAGCTTTTGATTCATGTCGAGTTCGCGTTGGGACAACACCAAGCTGTCGTTCAAGGTGGCCAACTCAGCCTTCATACTGCTCAGGCGTTGTTGGAACAAACCCATTTGCGCCTGCACGATGCCAGGGTAGGGCGCATAGGCTTTGCCAAACTGCGGCACCGTGCCTTGCACCTCGGCTTGCAAGCGCAGCAAGGCGGCTCGCAAGGCCATGATGCGCGAACGCCCTTCATCAAAACCCGCCTGGGCGCGTTCTTTTTCCAGCGTGGCCAAAAGTTGCCCAGCTTTCACAGTTTGGCCTTCTTGCACATGCAGACCTGAAATGACGCCGCCATCGGCCACCTGAATCACTTGGGTGCGGGCGCTGGAGATCACTTGGCCGGTGGTGCGCACCGCGTGGTTGATTTCAAAGAAAGAAGCCCAAGCCACAAAGGCAGCAAAAGCCAAGATCAACCACCACAGCAAGGCGGATGAGGGTTTGCGGGCATCGTCTTCCCAATGGTTGAGGTTCATGCTTTGACCCCTGGATTCGTGGGCGTAGACGTGGGATTGTTCAAACGTGCCAACACTTCGTCGCGTGGCCCGTCCAGCACCACTTGGTGTTGCGCCACCACGATGAGTCGGTTCACCAGCACCAGCAACTCGGGTTTGTGGGTCACCACCACCAAGGTGTGCTGCGGCTGCAAACTTTGGCGCAGGCTTTGCAACACCACCCCCTCGGTTTGCCGGTCCATCGAGGCCGTGGGTTCATCCAACAACCACACCGTGGGTTCACGCAAGTACAAGCGCGTTAAATTCACCAACTGGCGCTGCCCTGCTGACAAGCCTTGGCCGCCTTCGGTGATCTCTTGCATCAAACCCTTCGGGTGGTCTTTGATGACTGCGCGAAGCAATCCGGTTTTGTCAGCGGCGGCCAAAATCGCGTCGTCACCCGGGTCCAACAAACCCAAGATCAGGTTGTCGCGCAAACTGCCGGCAAACAAACGACCCTCTTGCTGCAAAAAGCCCACGTGCTCGGCCAGCACCGGTTTGCTGATGTGGGCAAGGTTCAGTTGGTCCAACAGCACCCGACCTTCTTGCGGTTTGTACATGCCCGAGAGCAAGCGCAGCAAGGTGGTTTTGCCCGCGCCAATGGGCCCCAAGATGCCCACTTTTTCGCCAGCTTGAATCTGTAATTGCGGGATGACCAGCGCCTTCACCGGGCCGCCATAGGAGACACTGATTTTCTCCAGCTTGTAGCCGCCTTGGATGGTTTCAGGAGTCAGCGGATGTTCCACACCATGGTGGTCGTCCTCGAGTTGCCAGATCCGGTCCAGCGCTTGCAACGAGGCTTTCACAGACGCCCATTGCACCAGTTGTGCGGGGATCATGGCCACGGGTTGCAAGACCCGACCCGACAAAATGGAGCAAGCAATCAGGGCACCCACGCTCAACTCGCCTCGGCTGATCATCAGCGCACCACTGGCCACCAGCAGCACATAGGCCACTTGCTGGAAGAAGGCGGTGAGGTGTTGGTTGCGCTCGGTGATGTCGCGCATTTGCAGTTCTTGGCTGCGGGCATCATCGTTGGTGTGCATCCAACGGCTGAGCATGCGCCAACCGCCTTGGCCCGACTTGATGGTTTCCGCGCCTTCCACGGTTTCCACCAACAAGCCGGTTTTCAGGTTGGCCGAGGCCACGCTTTTGCGGGTCAGCTCTTCAACCCGCTTGCGGTAAAAAAGCCCCACCGACATCGACACCACCAGGAAACCCAGGGGGATGAGCGCCAAGAAAGGGGTGCCAATGATGCCCAAGAGCAGCAAGAACAGAATGGCAAACGGCGCATCAATCATCAACTGCGAAGTGATCGTCGTGAGGAAACCGCGCACCGACTCGTGGCCACGAAGTTGCGACGCCAAGGTGCCCACACTGCGTGGCAGTTGGTCCAGCCGCAAGCTCAAGAAACGCAAATACACGGCCCGCGACAATCGCTGATCCACGTTGTCAATCAAGTGGGCGTACAAATGCGAGCGCAGGTGCTTGATGGTCAATTCAAACACGGCAGCCACCAACACCCCCAGCGTCAATACCATCAGGGTTTGGCTGGCGCCGGTCGGCACCACGCGGTCGTAGACCTGCATGCTGTAAAAGGACACGGCCAGCGTGATCAGGTTCAGCACCAAACCGGCCAAGGCGGCTTCAGCCAACACCCGCTTGTGGCTCAACAGTTCACGCTTGACCAATTGGTACACCGGGCTGTTGGACGATTCAAAAGGCACCGCCAAAGACAACTTGGCCAGGGTCAGGCCTTGCAAATCATGCAGGGCTTTTTCTTCAAACCCACCCTTGTCGGGGTTCAGCACTTCCACCACCCACGCTTGCTGGGCATTCAGGCCGCGCAGCACCAGCCATCCCATTTGGGCGTGGTGCGCCAATAAGGGCATGGCCGATGGGTCGGGTTGTCGCACCCACTTGGGTTGGGGCAGATGCATTCTGTGCGCCAGCTGCTTGAGCAAGGGCCGTGGCTCGGTGTGCAGCTGCGATGCAGATTCCACCGCCTCTTGCAAGGCGTTGCGGTCCAACGGTTGCATTTGCAACTGGGCGATGCGCATCAAGCACACATGAAGCGTGGGGGGCAAGGTGCTCATGGGGAGGTGGTTGGCATGGGAGACAAGCCTTGGGTCAGCAATTGAAGTCGCCATGCACTCAGGAGTTCAGCGCCGCTGAGTTCAGCCATTTGCACCTCGGCGGTGGCGAGTTCTCGGGCAGCCGTCATCAAGTCGAGCCAAGACTTGCGCCCGGCATTGAATTGACGTCCAAACGACTCGAACACGGTGCGGGCAGAAACCAAGGCCCCGTCTAAAGCGCGTAGTCGCAGTGTGAATGATTGAGCTTGTGCCATCTCGGCCGCCACTTGCTCGCGCACCAAGCGCTCTTGTGATTCCACTTCGGCGGCTGCGGCAGTCAGTTGTTCCGAGGCCGCTTCCAGGTTGCTGAAGTTGGACAGGCCTGCCCCCGAGCTTGCTGTTGAAACCGATGAACAGCCGGTTTTCGGGGCTGGCGTTTTTGTAGGCATAGTTGCCCCACTGACGCTCGGCGCGGATGAACACATCGGGTTGCAAATCAGACTGACGTTCGCTGATGGTCAATTCGGCCAAACGGCGTTGCAACTGCGCACGTCGAACACCTGGATGGTTGGCCAAGGCTTGGTCGGTGAGGCTGGACAAGTCAGTGGGCCATGATGGTGCCTTGGTGCTGTGGGCTTGCAATGAGGCTTGGCTGAGCGTACTTTGGCCGGTCAACTCCACCAACCGGTTCAAGGCTTGTTGGCGCAGCAGCTCAGCCACCGACTGCTCGGCAGCAGCAGCATCTGCGCGGCCTTGCACCAAGTTCAAGTCGCTGGCAGGTGACACGCCTTCCGCAATCCGGTTGCGGGCTTGCACCAGCAGCAGTTGATGGGTTTCAACGCTGCTTTGATAGGCCTTTACTTTCAAATCAGCAGTGGTCCAATCGGCATAGGCCTGCACCACCCGCAAGGCCAGTTGCAACTGGGTGTCAGCGGTGTTGGCCTGGGCCAGGTCCAGGTTGACGCGGGCTTTGTCTTGGTTGCTGGTCAATCGCCCCCCGGTCCACAAGGGTTGCTGCAGACGCAAATAGGTCACTTGCGCATCACCTGCATAGCTCGGATCGTCTTTCGAAGCATTCACGCCTTCCACCGACAGCGAAGGTGTCGGGAAAAACTGCCACTTGGCGGCGTCCACCCCTTTGAGGGCGGCACGCTGCTGGGCCTGTTGGTTGCGCACACTGGGATGGCTGGCGGTGGCCGCTTCCAACAACTGCGGCAGGCTTTGAGATTGCGCGGGCATGGTGCCAAGCAACCCCAAAACAATGGGACAAAGCCAATAAAACCTGTTCATAACATCGAATGGTTGGGCCCTTGTTCAAGGGCTGGCATCGAAAAATCGATGCAAACCATTGTCAAACAAAGATCCAACAATTCGGGCTGTTGGGACCGAGAAAGGGGTAGTTATTGCCGCTAAGCGGCGCTGGCTCAGCTCACCGAGTCAGCAGGCTGTTTGGTCAGCATGGCCAAGGTGTTGGCGATGGTTTTGCGCAAATCGCGGCGGTCGCAAATCAGGTCCAGGGCGCCTTTTTCCATCAGGAACTCGGCGCGTTGGAATCCTTCTGGCAAGGTGACGCGCACGGTGCTTTCAATCACGCGCGGACCGGCAAAACCAATGAGCGCTTTGGGCTCGGCGATCACCACATCGCCCATGAAGGCAAAGCCTGCGGACACGCCGCCCATGGTCGGGTCGGTCAACACGCTGATATAAGGCAGGCCTTTTTGCGCCAATCGGGTGAGGGAAGCATTGGTTTTGGCCATTTGCATGAGCGACAACAAGCCCTCTTGCATGCGGGCACCACCGGTGGCGGTGAAGCAAATGAACGGCACTTTTTGCTCGATCGCGGTGTGCACGCCGCGCACAAAACGTTCGCCGACCACCGAGCCCATCGAGCCGCCCATGAAGTCGAATTCAAAGCAAGCGGCCACCACATTGATGCTGTGCACCGCGCCGCCCATCACCACCAAGGCGTCGGTCTCGCCGGTGTTTTCCAGGGCTTCTTTCAGGCGTTCGGGGTATTTGCGGCTGTCCTTGAATTTCAAGGGGTCCATCGGCAAAACTTCTTGGCCAATCTCGTAGCGGCCTTCCGGGTCCAAGAACGCATCCAAGCGGGCACGGGCAGAGATGCGGTGGTGGTGGCTGCACTTGGGGCAAACGTTTTGGTTTTCCTGCAAATCGTTTTTATAAAGCACGGTTTCGCAACTGGGGCATTTCACCCAGACGCCTTCGGGCACGGTGCGGCGGTCCGCAGGGTCCGAGGGTTGGATCTTGGAAGGCAGCAGTTTTTCAAGCCAGCTCATGGGTTGTCTCCAGGAAAAGCAGAGGGGATTATGCGTCCAGCGCTTGGCGGATACCGCGCATGAAGTCGCGGGCGGCGGCAGGGGCTTCACCTTGGTTGGCGGCCTTGACGAGTTGAATCAATTTGCTGCCAATCACCACCGCGTCAGCCACTTTGCCAATGGTTTGGGCGGTGGCGGCGTCGCGGATGCCAAAGCCCACACCCACGGGAATGTGCACATGCTGCCGAATGCGCGGCAACATGGCTTCCACCTCGTCGGTGTTGAGTGCGCCCGAGCCGGTGACGCCCTTGAGTGACACGTAATACACATAGCCGCTGGCCACCGCAGCCACTTGCTGCATGCGCTGGTCGGTGCTGGTGGGGGCCAGCAAAAAAATCAGGTCCATCTGGTGCGCCTTCAGGGCAGCGGCAAAGTCCACGCATTCCTCGGGCGGATAGTCCACCACCAGCACACCGTCCACACCGGCAGCGGCAGCGTCTTTCACAAAACCATGCTCGCCGTGCACCAGGTTGTAGCTCTCCACCGGGTTGGCATAGCCCATCAACACCACGGGGGTATGGGTGTCGGTGGCGCGAAACTGTCGCACCATGGCCAACACCTCGGTCATGCCCACATGGTGGCGCAGCGCCTCTTCACCGGCTTCTTGAATCACTGGGCCGTCGGCCATGGGGTCGCTGAACGGCACGCCCAGTTCGATGATGTCGGCACCCCCTTCCACCAGCGCTTGCATCAGCGCCAAGGTGTGGTTGGGGTGCGGAAAACCGGCCATCAAATACGGAATGAGGGCTTTGCGACCTTGGCTTTTCAGCGCGGCCATGACAGGGGTGATGCGGCTCATGCGTGTGCCCCTTTGAGCTGCGACAGGGAAATGGTGGTGTCGCCTTTGACCGATTGGCCTTGGCAGCTGGGGCGGCAGAAGAAGTCCGCGTTGCTGAGGTCGGCCACGGTGCCAATGTCTTTGTCGCCTCGGCCTGACAGGTTGACCAAAATCGACTGCGTGGGCTTCATGGTTTTGGCCAGCTTCATGGCGTGGGCCACCGCATGGCTGGACTCCAGCGCCGGGATGATGCCTTCGGTGCGGCACAAATAGTGAAAGGCTTCCAGCGCTTCTGTGTCGGTGATACCGACATATTCGGCGCGGCCTATGTCTTTCAAAAACGCATGCTCGGGGCCAACGCCGGGGTAATCCAGACCCGCACTCACCGAATGGGTTTCGGTGATTTGGCCGTTGGCGTCTTGCAGCACATAGGTGCGGTTGCCGTGCAACACTCCGGGCACGCCGCGTTGCAATGAGCACGAGTGTTTGTCGGTGTCCATGCCTTCGCCAGCGGCTTCCACGCCAATCAAGCGGGTGTTGTCAAAGGGAATATAGGGATAAAAAATGCCCATGGCATTGGAGCCGCCGCCCACGCAAGCCAGCACCGCATCGGGTTGCAAGCCGTTGTGCATGTTGGGCATTTGGGCGATGCATTCTTCGCCAATCACGCTTTGGAAATCGCGCACCATCATCGGGTAGGGGTGCGGTCCAGCCACGGTGCCGATGATGTAGAAGGTGTTGTCCACGTTGGCCACCCAGTCGCGCATGGCCTCGTTCAAAGCGTCTTTCAGGGTGCGGCTGCCGCTGTTCACGGGCACAACGGTCGCGCCCAACAGCTTCATGCGGTAGACGTTGGGGCTTTGGCGCTTCACGTCTTCGCTGCCCATGTACACCACGCATTCCAAACCATAGCGGGCGCAAATGGTGGCGGTGGCAACACCGTGTTGACCCGCGCCGGTTTCGGCAATCACGCGTGGCTTGCCCATGCGCTTGGCCAGCATGGCTTGGCCAATCGTGTTGTTGATTTTGTGGGCACCGGTGTGGTTCAAGTCTTCGCGCTTCAAATAAATTTGGGCGCCGCCCATTTCACGGCTCATGCGGGCCGCGTGGTAAATGGGCGAAGGGCGACCGACAAAGTGCGCAAGTTCGCTTTTGAACTCGGCGATGAACTCGGGGTCGTGCTGGTACTTGGCGTAAGCGGCTTTCAGCTCTTCAATCGCGTGTGTCAGGGTTTCGCTGATGAAACTGCCGCCGTATTTGCCAAAGTGGCCGCTGAAATCGGGTTGTTGGTAGGTAGACATGGGGCTGATCCCTTGGGGGCTGGGGCTGCAGCTGCAGCCAAAAATCAAGAGGCAAGCGACGTGTTGCGCACGGCTGCCACGAAGGCGCGGATTTTGTCGTGGTCTTTGATGCCCTTGGCGCTTTCCACGCCCGAGCTCACATCAACCGCCAACGAGCGTCCGCGCGAATGCACGGCGCGGATGCCGTCGGCCACGTTTGCAGGTGTGAGTCCACCAGACAAAACGAGGTGAGCATTGACGTTTGTTGGAAGCTGTGACCAATTGAATGTGCTGCCACTGCCGCCATACGCATCGACCAGGGTGTCGAGCAACAGGGCATCGGCTTGCGAGTAGTTGAGCGCGTAGTTTACGAGGTCAAAAGCCGCTGCGCCCTGCGGGGTTTCCTTGGGTATCCGGGCGGCTCGTAACCAGCGCCGACCCAGCTTTTGGGCCATTTTTTGGCAAAAATCGGGAGTTTCATCGCCATGAAACTGCAGCCAAGCGCCGGGCACCAGGGCGGCGGCGTGGGTTATTTCATCCTCCGTGGCGTTCACAAACAGCAGGACCGGCGTCACAAAGGCGGGCAGCATTTTGGCCAGTTCGGCTGCTTGTTCCGCTGTCACATGGCGCGGACTGGGGGCATACAACACAAAGCCCACCGCGTTGGCACCTGCCTGCACAGCGGCTGCAACGTCTTGGGCGCGGGTCAGGCCGCAAATTTTGATGGGGATCTGGGTCATGGTGATTGGCCGGGTAGCCAATCATAAGAGGGCGTGAAGGCGGGGATGGCCCATTGGGGGTCGTAGACCGGGCCTGCGAAATACAAGCCATCGGGTGAAAAAGTAGGTGCGGCCGCTTTGCGATCCCGCGCTTGCAGCACGTCCAGCATCCAGTCTGGCTCTTGCAGACCTTGGCCAATCGCCACAAAACAGCCCATCAGGTTGCGGATCATGTGGTGCAAAAACGCATTGGCTTCAAAGTCAAACCGCCAATAGGCGCTGCCGTCTTGGCGGCCCACGCGCTGAATGTCAATACGCAAGATGTTTTTCACAGGGCTCAAGGCCTGGCAACTGGAGGCGCGAAACGAGGTGAAATCATGCTCGCCCACCAGATGCAAGGCGGCAGCTTGCAGCGGGGCCAGTTGCATGGGCCGGTAGACCCAACCGACACGACCTGCTTCAAGGCTGGGGCGCACCGGCGACGCCAGCACCAAGTAGGTGTAGCGGCGGGACAAGGCGCTGCCTCGGGCGTGGAAATCGGCTGGGACTTCATGCGCCCATTGCACGGCGATGTCGGTGGGGAGGTAGGCATTGGTGCCGCGCACCCAAGAATTCAAATCGCGTTCGATGGTGGTGTCGAAATGCACCACTTGGCGCAGGCCATGTACGCCAGAATCGGTGCGGCCGGCGCACAAGGTGCCGATCTTGTGACCGGCAAATTCAAGGAGGGCTTTTTCGAGGTGGTCTTGAACCGTCAGACCCGAGGCTTGGCTTTGCCAACCTTCGTAGGCGCAGCCCAAATAGCTCAGGCCCAGCGCCAAACGCATGCCGCTCAAGCCCGTTCGGTCAGCCAGCGCATGGCACGGTCGCGGGTTTCACCGTGGGTTTGATCGGCCACTTCTTGGGCCAAGGCACGGCCAGTTTGTTTTTGGCCCAATTTCCAAAGTTCATCAGCCAATTCCAAGCGCACTTTGAACGGATCTTTGCCCATGTGTGCGTTGTCATGCATGGCCATGTGCGGTGCGCGACTGGCGGCGCTGGTGGGTTCAATCACTTGAAAAGGCGCTGCGTTGCTGTGGCTTGGCGAAGCCGTTGGGGAGGGTGCTGCAGTAGGCGCGGCTGGTGGCAAATTGCCATGCGCAGGGTGCTGAGGCAAGTCCAAATCAAAGTCCAAGTTCAAACCAGCATGGCCTTGGGCGCTTGGCTCCTGCATGAAGTCCATTTCATTGGCTTCATCTTCTTGGCGTGCTTTTGCAGATGACCGGCGTTCACGCATCAAGGAGAAAGCCACCAACGCAGCGGCCAACAGGGCCAAGGCCCCAATCAGCTCGAAAGCATGACGCTTGACCCAGACCATGGCGGCTTGATATTGGGCTTCAAAGCCACTGAAATCAGGGCCCGTGCCTTCTTCTGCATTGGTTGCAGCTTTTGAAATGGCTTCGAGTTCGCTGGCATTTTTAGCCAACTCTTCATTGCGCTTGGCGGTCTGCTCAGCTTCGAGTTGTTTGCTGGCCTGATCAGCATCCGTCGCTCCGGGTTTGCTGAGTGTCAACTGATCGCTGGGAGCGGGGCTGTTGGAATTGACTTGGGCGGTGACATTGCCGCTGGCTTCACGTTGGTTGGAGTCCGCCAATTTGGTGCCAGGTGCGGCACTGGCCAATTGAGCGCGGTAGGCGTCGAAATCTTGGGCTTGCAAGCGGATGCTTTGACGCGCCTCTTGACGATCAACTTGGCTGGCTTCCTCGGGGCTGGGCAAGGTGACCAACACGCCAGCTTTCAGGCGGTTGACGTTGTTATCGACAAAAGCTTTGGGGTTGTTGCGCAACATGGTGACCAGCAATTGGTCGAGCGACACATTGTCGGTGTCTGTGGCCAAAATCAAGCCACTGGCGGTGTCGCCGCGCTGCACCTCAATGCTTTTACCCGCTTCGGGCAAAGCCGTGGCTGCTTCGCTGCGTTTGGCCACTGGCGCAGGGTCTTTGGGCAGCGGGGCAGGCCGTGGTGCATTGATTGCTGGTGCTGGTGCTGGCGCAGGTTCAGCGGCCACCAAGCCTTTGGGTGTGTTGATCAGTGTGCCACTCAGCGGGAAGCCAATATTGCGAAAAGACCGACCGGTGGCCCAACGGAACTCGAGCAGCACATCCACATAAGGCGAGACCAGCGGCTCTGTGCCCAACATCTGCAACACATACACATCGTCGCTGCGTTTGCTCAAGGTGAGAGTGATATTGTCTAAACCTGCAACACGATTGATTTTGGCGGTTTGGTAAACCGTTTCATCGGCCAAGACGGCTTGAAAGTCTTGGGCTTCTTGCGCATTCAAATCACTGATTTGCACCTCAAGCTTGAGTGGCTGGCCCAACTGAGATTGCAGAACGGGTTGACCCAGTTGCAAAGCCTGGGCTTGTGAACTCATCAAGACTGATAAAGCCACCACAATGCCGCGCAAAGAAGATGTTGGAGTGTTCAAGTGAAGCATAAAGAATGATTCTCGTGCTATTTATGAAGCCTTCATCATAATCTACTTTAACTTCGAGAGCCAAGAGGTTGACAATGTTTTTTACGAATCCAACAAAATTTGCAACATTCTGCGCAAAGGTTCAGCCGCACCCCACAAAAGCTGATCGCCAATCGTGAAAGCGCCCAGGTACTCGGGTCCGAAATTCAGCTTGCGCAAACGTCCCACGGGAATGGTCATGCTGCCTGTGACCGCCACGGGCGTCAGGTGCTGCATGGTGTCTTCACGGTTGTTAGCAACCACTTTCACCCACTCGTTGTCGGCGGCAATCATGGCTTCAATATCAGCCAATGGCACGTTTTTCTTGAGTTTGAAGGTCAGCGCTTGGCTGTGACAGCGCATGGCACCCACGCGGACACAAAAACCATCAACCGGCACGGCAGGCGTGTTGAATCCGGCACCTTGACCCAAAATTTTGTTGGTTTCAGCCATGCCTTTCCATTCTTCGCGGCTCATGCCCCAGAACTCGTCACCGGCTTGTTTGCCCGCGCCCAGGTCTTTGTCGATCCAAGGAATGAGCGAGCCGCCCAAAGGCACACCAAAGTTGGCGGTTTCTGTGGCGGAAAGCGCACGTTGCTTGGCGATCACTCTGCGGTCGATTTCTAAAATGGCGCTTTTTGGGTCGTCCAACAAGGATTTCACTTCGCCATAGATCGTGCCAAATTGAGTGATGAGCTCACGCATGTGGGCCGCACCACCGCCTGAAGCGGCTTGGTAGGTTTGAGTGCTCATCCACTCCACCAAACCGGCTTTGTACAAAGCGCCCACGCCCATCAACATGCAACTGACGGTGCAATTGCCACCCACCCAGTTGTTGCCACCGTGTGCCAAGGCGTTTTTGATGACCGGCATGTTGACCGGGTCCAAGATGATGACGGCGTCGTCTTTCATGCGCAGGGTGGAGGCGGCGTCAATCCAGTGGCCGTTCCAACCTGCAGCGCGCAATTTGGGAAACACCTCGGCGGTGTAGTCGCCACCTTGGCAAGTGAGGATGATGTCGCAGGCCTTCAGTGCGTCGATGTTGTGGGCGTCCAGCAGCTTGGTTTCATTTTTGGCCATGGCAGGCGCTGCGCCACCCGTGTTGGAGGTGGTGAAGAAGACGGGTTCAATGCGAGCAAAATCGTTTTCGGTTTGCATGCGGTCCATCAGGACCGAACCGACCATGCCTCGCCAACCGACGAGACCGACGCGGTTTCCAATTTTTTTCATTTTTCTGCCCTTTCAATCAAAGTGTTTTTGACCCCCAGCTCGTCTGGCCGGGGAGGGCACGACGAACCAGAGCTGCTCAGCCCTTGGTGGTGGTCGTTGTGATGGAGACGGTGCGCACCTTCACACCCAGCGAGGCGCTGGTGGCGGCTGTCATCAAAAAGTATGCGGTGCATTTTATGGGTGGCTATTCTAGCCGCTAGAAAACGGCGCTATGCAAGCCAGTTTTCGACGGCCAAGTCAGGCAGGCGTTTGAACGCTAAATCTGCAGACACCAATGTGGCCTTCATCGATAGCGCATGCGCGGCAATCAACAAGTCGTTCGGGCCCATGGGTTGGCCTTGTTGCTCAAGTGAAAACCGAAGCTTGGCGTAGAACGCCGATACCTCAGGTGTGAGCGGGCATATCTCGAGAGACGCCATGGCAGCCTCAAAACGCAAAGACCACTGCGGGTTGCTGCGTCGTTGCAAACCAAACCGCAACTCGCAATCGACCACCACGCTGGTGCACAGTTGCACGCTCGCGCCTTGTGTGGCGAATTGAAACACGCGTTGAGCGGCTACGCCTTGCGGGTAGCGCATCATGTGCGAAATGATGTTGGTGTCGAGCAAGTAAGTGGTGACAGCGCTCATGCGGGGTCATCGAAGCGAACGTCATCGAGGGGTAGCAAACCGGCGTCTACATCGGGAAAATCGTCGGTCAGCGGTGTCCAGTTGGCCATGGTTTGCAAAGCTTGCGCCAAGGCTGCTGGGCTGCCGCGTTCGGGCTCGGTGATGATGGCTTCCAGCACCAGCTTGTTGCCATCCCGGTAGAGCAGGACTTCTTTGCCGGGTAGCTCAAATTCTTTGGGGATGCGAATGGCTTGGTTGGCGCCGTTGCGAAACAAACTGACTTGCCGAGGCTTGCCAATGATGTAGCTGGCGCTGATGTCTTGGGCTTTGTTCACAGGGCCTCCTGGGAAGCTAAGAGGGGGTTAGTTTAACATATGCTTTACATATGCCGAAAGGCGGATGCTCTATTTTTTTGAACACATAATAGCTGTATGAGAATAAATTACAAATTCTTTAAAACTATATATGGCTGCTTGCTTGCCAGCTGTTTGCTGCCTGCACTTGCCGTGGCACCCCCTCGGTATTTGGCGGTCAAAGATTTCAAAAGCTGCTTGGCGCAACAAGACCAAGGCAGTTTCAGCGTCTGGTGTGTGCCCGCCCACAAGCCCAAGGCCTGCCCCAAAGCCAGCTGGAAACAGCTGAAAGCTTTGCAAAAGAAGGGGGAGATGGGGGCTTGTCAGGTTTCGCGAGAAGCGGCAAAGCCGTGAGGCCGCTAAGCCGCTCAGGCAGACAGCGCCTTGACCACCGCATCACCCATTTGCGACGTGCCCACCTTGGTGGTGCCTTCGCTGTAGATGTCGCCGGTGCGCAGGCCTTGGGCCAGCACTTTTTTCACGGCGTCTTCAATGCGCACTGACGCGGCTTCTTGACCAAGGCTAAAGCGCAGCATCATGGCCGCAGACAAGATGGTGGCCAGCGGATTGGCCACGCCTTTGCCAGCGATGTCGGGGGCGCTGCCGTGGCTGGGTTCGTACAAGCCTTGGCTGCTTGAATTGAGCGAGGCCGAGGGCAGCATGCCAATCGAGCCGGTCAGCATGGAGGCTTCGTCGGAGAGGATGTCGCCAAACATATTGCCCGTCACCACCACGTCAAAGCGCTTGGGTTCTTTCACCAATTGCATCGCGGCGTTGTCCACGTACATGTGGTCCAGGGCCACATCGGTGTAGTCTTTGTGCACCTCGGTGACGATGTCTTTCCAGAACTGGAAGGTCTCCAACACATTGGCTTTGTCCACACTGGTCACGCGCTTGCTGCGCTTGCGGGCGGCTTCGAACGCCACGCGGGCAATGCGTTCCACCTCGGGGCGGCTGTAACGCATGGTGTCAAAAGCTTCCTCGGCACCGGCGAAGGCACCGTCAGGGGAGACACGGCGGCCACGCGGTTGGCCAAAATAAATATCACCCGTCAGCTCGCGGATGATGAGGATGTCCAAACCGGCCACCAACTCGGGCTTCAAGCTGGACGCGTTCACCAATTCTTTGTAGCAGATGGCGGGGCGGAAGTTGGCAAACAGGCCGAGGTTTTTGCGCAAACCCAAAATGGCTTGTTCGGGGCGCAATGGGCGGTCGAGGGTGTCGTATTTCCAGTCGCCAACAGCGCCAAACAAAATCGCATCGGCTTCTTTGGCCAGCTTCAAGGTGCTCTCGGGCAGGGGATGGCCATGGGCGTCGTAAGCCGCGCCACCCACCAAGGCCGTTTCCATCTCGAATTTCAGGTCCAGCGCATGCAAAACCTTGATGGCCTCCGCAACGATTTCGGTGCCAATGCCATCTCCGGGCAGAACTGCAATTTTCATACGTGTTATCTCAAAGGGTCTTCATGGTGTGGGCCAACCAAGGTTTGGTGGCCAAGCGCTGGGCTTCAAAAGCTTTGATTTTGTCGGACTGGCGCAGGGTCAGGCCGATGTCGTCAAAGCCATTGAGCAGGCAGTATTTGCGAAAGGCTTGCACTTCAAAAGAAATCTCCTCGCCTTGGGGACGCAGAATGACTTGGCGCTCCAGGTCGATGGTCAATTCATAGCCGGGGAAGGCCAGCACGTCGTTGAACAACTGGTCCACGGTGGACTCGGGCAAGGCGATGGGCAGCAAGCCGTTTTTGAAGCAGTTGTTGAAAAAGATGTCGGCAAAGCTGGGGGCGATGACACAGCGAAAACCGTATTGATCGATGGCCCAAGGCGCGTGCTCGCGTGAGGAGCCACAACCAAAGTTTTTGCGGGCCAACAGCACCGACGCGCCTTGGTAGCGCGGTTGGTTCAGTACAAAGTCAGGGTTTGGTTTGCGACTGGCCGGGTCTTGGCCGGGTTCGCCATGGTCGAGGTAGCGCCATTCATCAAACAAGTTGGGGCCAAAACCGGTTTTGCGGATGGATTTGAGGAATTGCTTGGGGATGATGGCGTCGGTGTCGACGTTTTCGCGGTCCATCGGGGCCACGATGCCTTTGTGGAGGGTGAATTTTTGCATCTGGGACTCCTCAGGCGAACTTGCGCACGTCGACAAAATGGCCGTGAATGGCAGCGGCGGCGGCCATGGCGGGGCTGACCAAATGGGTGCGCCCGCCATTGCCTTGACGGCCTTCAAAATTGCGGTTGCTGGTGGAGGCGCAGCGTTCGCCGGGCTCCAAGCGGTCGGCGTTCATGGCCAAGCACATCGAGCAACCAGGTTCGCGCCACTCAAAGCCTGCAGCTTTGAAAATCTCGTGCAAACCTTCTTGCTCGGCTTGCGCTTTGACCAAACCCGAGCCGGGCACAACCATGGCCAGCTTGATGTTCTTGGCCACTTTTTGACCGAGTTTTTTAACCACAGCAGCCGCTTCGCGCATGTCCTCAATCCGGCTGTTGGTGCACGAACCAATGAACACCTTGTCGACAAACAAGTCGTTCAAGGCCTTGCCGGGTTCGAGCGCCATGTAGGTCAGGGCGCGTTCAATCGCACCGCGTTTGTTCGGGTCTTTTTCTTTGTCGGGGTCGGGCACGATGCCGTTGATGTCCAACACCATCTCGGGCGAGGTGCCCCAGGTGACTTGCGGCAAGATGGCCTCGGCTTGGAGCTCGACCACGGCGTCAAACTTGGCGTCCGCGTCGGATTGCAGCGTTTTCCAATAAGCCAACGCTTGGTCCCATTCCGCACCACCGACAAACTGACCGGTTTTGGCATCGGTGCCGGGTGACAGGGGACGCCCTTTCACATACTCGATGGTTTTCTCGTCCACCGCCACCAGGCCAGCGCGAGCGCCGCCTTCGATGGCCATGTTGCACAAGGTCATACGGCCTTCCATGCTCAAACCGCGAATGGCCGAGCCTGCAAACTCGATGGTGTAGCCGGTGCCGCCGGCCGTTCCGATTTTGCCGATGATGGCCAGCACCACGTCTTTGCCGGTGACGCCTTTGGCCAAGGTGCCTTCCACCTTGATGAGCATGTTCTTGGCCTTTTTCGCCAGCAAGGTTTGCGTGGCCATTACGTGCTCAACCTCGGAGGTGCCAATGCCATGGGCCAGCGCACCAAAGGCGCCGTGGGTGGACGTGTGGCTGTCGCCGCACACCACGGTCATGCCGGGCAGGGTGGCGCCGTTTTCCGGGCCAATCACATGCACGATGCCTTGTCGTTTGGACAAAAACGGAAAGAACGCGGCCGAACCGAACTCTTTCATGTTGGCGTCGAGGGTGGTGATTTGTTCTTTGCTGATCGGGTCAGTGATGCCGTCGTAGCCCAACTCCCAACCGGTGGTGGGCGTGTTGTGGTCGGCGGTGGCCACAATCGAGCTGACCCGCCAGACCTTGCGCCCGGCTTGGCGAATGCCCTCAAACGCTTGGGGGCTGGTGACTTCGTGCACCAAGTGGCGGTCGATGTAGAGGATGGCGGTGCCATCTTCTTCGGTATGGACGACGTGTTCGTCCCAAATCTTGTCGTAAAGCGTGCGTCCCATGAGGGGTCCTGGTCGGTCTGACGAGTTTGTCAGCGGGCTATTTTAGGTTTGCCAGATACTGCTTGAATTCTTCAGCGGTTTCGGGGTGGCGCAAGGCCAATTCCACCGTGGCTTTCAAAAAACCAATCTTGCTGCCGCAGTCGTAGCGCACGCCTTCGTAGGCGCAGGCATAAACGGCTTCAAGCTTCAAAAGACTTTGAATCGCGTCGGTCAGTTGGTATTCACCGCCAGCACCGGGTTGCAGCTGGTCGATGTGTTTGAAGATGGACGGCGTGAACACATAGCGGCCCACCACGCCCAGGTTGGACGGGGCTTTGTCAGGCGTGGGTTTTTCCACGATTTGCGACATCTTGGTCAGGCGATCGCCCGCTGGGGTGCCTGCCACCACACCGTAAGAACGGCTTTGCTCGGGCGCGATGGTTTCCACCGCCACCACCGAGCTGCGGTAGTGCTCGTACAAGCCCACCAATTGTTTCAAGACACCGGGTTGGTGGTCCAGCAAGTCGTCAGCCAGCACCACGGCAAACGGCTCGTTGCCCACCAAAGACGCCGCGCAATTGACCGCATGACCCAAGCCCAGGGCTTCAGGCTGGCGGACATACACACAGTTCACATGGGCGGGTTTGATATTGCGCACCAGCTTCAACAACTCGGTTTTTTGTTTGGCTTCAAGTTCGTGTTCGAGCTCGAAGGATTTGTCGAAATGGTCTTCAATGCTGCGCTTGCTGCGACCGGTGACAAAAATCATCTCGGTGATGCCCGCCTCGATGGCTTCTTCCACCGCGTATTGAATGAGCGGCTTGTCCACGATGCACAGCATCTCCTTGGGGCTGGCTTTGGTGGCCGGCAAAAACCGGGTCCCTAAACCAGCGACAGGAAAAACAGCTTTGCGAACGATGGCCATGGCGATCAGCGTTTGTTCAGGGGGGGCACGTCGCGCTTGACCGAGCCGGTGAACAACTGACGTGGGCGACCGATTTTGTACTCGGGGTCGCTGATCATTTCGTTCAACTGCGCAATCCAACCGACGGTTCGGGCCAAGGCAAAAATACCGGTGAACAGGTTCACAGGAATGCCGATGGCGCGTTGCACGATGCCAGAGTAGAAGTCCACATTGGGGTAGAGCTTGCGTGACACGAAGTACTCGTCTTCCAATGCGATTTTTTCCAGCGCTTTGGCCAGCTTGAACAAGGGGTCGTTTTCCAAGCCCAGTTCTTTCAACACCTCGTCGCAGGTTTCTTGCATCAGCTTGGCGCGGGGGTCGTAGTTTTTGTAAACACGGTGGCCAAAGCCCATCAGCTTGACGCCCGAGTTTTTGTCTTTGACTTGCTCCATGAATTCACCGACTTTGGCAATGCCGCCATTGGCTTGAATCTCTTCCAGCATGTTCAGGCAAGCTTCGTTGGCGCCGCCGTGAGCCGGGCCCCACAAACACGCCACGCCTGCAGCGATAGCCGCAAACGGGTTGGTGCCGGAAGAACCACACAAGCGCACGGTGGAGGTGGACGCGTTTTGTTCGTGGTCGGCATGCAAAGTGAAGATGCGGTCCATGGCTCGTTCGAGCACCGGGTTGACCACATAAGGCTCGCAAGGCGTGCCAAACATCATGCGCAAGAAATTGCCCGCATAAGACAAGTCGTTCTGAGGATAAAGGAAAGGTTGACCGACGCCGTATTTGTAGGCCATGGCCACCAAGGTGGGCATCTTGGCGATCAAGCGAATGGCCGCCACTTCGCGGTGTTCAGGGTTGTTGATGTCGGTGCTGTCGTGATAGAAGGCCGACAAAGCGCCGACCAAGCCGGTGAGCACGGCCATCGGGTGGGCATCACGACGGAAACCGCGCAAGAAAAATTGCATTTGCTCGTGCACCATGGTGTGGTGCGTCACCGTTGTTGTGAATTCTTTTTTGCGTTGCGTATTGGGCAGCTCTCCGTACAACAGCAAATGGCAGGTTTCCAAATAGTTGCAGTTGGTGGCGAGTTGTTCGATGGGGTAGCCACGGTAGAGCAATTCGCCTTTGTCGCCATCAATGAAAGTGATGGCCGATTGGCAAGAGGCGGTTGACAAGAAACCAGGGTCGTATGTGAACATGCCAGATTGGCCATACAACTTGCGGATGTCAATCACATCCGGGCCAATATTGCCTTGATAGACAGGCATGTCGATAGCTTCTTTGCCGTTGCTGAACTGAAGGGTGGCTTTGTAATCGGCGAGTTTCATGGTCATTTCCTGTGTCAAACAATTTCAAAAAAACAAATTCTCATCAAGTTCTCAATAAGGGCAACAGCGCTTGCACTTCGGGCAAAGCCAACACCGACTGCACCACCTGGGCTTCGGGGTCCAAAACCGCCAGCGGCTTGGCAGGACGGTTCAGCAAGGTGTCCAGCAAATCGTTGTCAGCCAAATCCATCAGTGCATACATGCCACGTGCCATTGCCACGGTCATCCCATCAGCGTGTTGGTTGAAAAACCGCTCGATGAACAAATCGTTTTCCAGCAAACCACGGCGGCTGCGCCAGCGCAATTTGCTAAGCGCTGCCGCAGACAGAGGTTCGTCGGCGGGCAGCGCATCGAGTTCTTCATCGCCCATCAAACAGCGCGGCTGATCATCAATTCTTTGATCTTGCCAATCGCCTTCGTCGGGTTCAAACCTTTGGGGCAGACATCGACGCAATTCATGATGGTGTGGCAGCGAAACAAACGGTAGGGGTCTTCCAAGTTGTCCAAGCGTTCGGCGGTGCCGTGGTCGCGGCTGTCCGCGATGAAGCGGTAGGCCTGTAACAAGCCCGCGGGACCGACAAACTTGTCGGGGTTCCACCAAAACGAAGGGCAGCTGGTCGAGCAGCTGGCGCACAAAATACATTCGTACAAACCGTCGAGTTCTTCGCGCTCAGCGGGCGACTGCAGACGCTCTTTTTCAGGCGGCAGGCTGTCGTTCATCAAGTAAGGCTTGATGGAGTGGTATTGGTTGAAGAACTGCGTCATGTCCACAATCAGGTCGCGCACCACTGGCAAGCCAGGCAGCGGCTTCAAGGTGATGACGCCTGGCAAGGTCAGCATGTTGGTCAAACAAGCCAAACCGTTTTTACCATTGATATTCATCGCGTCTGAACCACACACGCCTTCGCGGCAAGAGCGACGAAATGACAAGCTGGGGTCTTGCGCCTTGAGCTTCATCAGGGCGTCTAGCAACATGCGCTCGTGACCGTCGAGTTCCACCTCGATGGTCTGCATATACGGCTTCGCGTCTTTTTCCGGGTCGTAGCGGTAGATGTTGAAAGTGCGTTTCATTAGAAGGTCCTGACTTTGGGTGGGATGCTGTCGGTGGTCAGTGGTTGCAGTTTGACCGGCTTGTAACTCATGCTGTTGCTGGCGCTGTGCCACAAGCTGTGCTTGAGCCACTGTTCGTCGTTGCGGCCGTTAGGGTGTTCGGGCGTATCGGCATAGTCATCCACCGTGTGGGCGCCGCGGCTTTCGTGGCGTGCCGCAGCAGACACCATGGTGGCTTGGGCGCATTCAATCAAATTTTCAACTTCCAGCGCTTCAATGCGGGCGGTGTTGAATATCTTGCTCTTGTCTTTCAAGCCAATGTGCTTGACGCGCTCGCGCAGTTCGGCAATTTGCTGCACACCTTCGTCCATGCTGGCTTGGGTGCGGAACACGCCAGCGTGTTTTTGCATGCTGGTGCGCAAGTCGTTGGCCACGTCTTGGGCGTATTCGCCGCTGGTGGTGTTGTTCAAGCGGGCCAAGCGGTCCAAGGTGCGGTCAGCTGCATCGGCTGGCAGTGGTTTGTGGTTTTTGTTTTTCTCGTGGAAGTCGACGATGTGGTTGCCAGCGGCTTTGCCAAACACCAGCAAGTCCAGCAGCGAATTCGTGCCCAAGCGATTAGCACCATGCACTGACACGCACGAACATTCGCCCACGGCGTACAAACCATTGACCACCGCGTTGTGGTCGGTGGCGGTTTGCGTCACCACCTGGCCGTTGATGTTGGTGGGAATACCGCCCATTTGGTAGTGGATGGTGGGCACGACGGGGATGGGCTCTTTGGTGATGTCGACGTTGGCAAAGTTGTGGCCAATCTCGAACACCGAGGGCAGGCGCTTCATGATGGTTTCCACACCCAGGTGGTCCAACTTCAAATGCACATAGTCCTTGTTGGGGCCGCAGCCTCGGCCTTCCTTGATTTCCTGGTCCATGCAGCGGGACACAAAGTCACGTGGCGCCAAGTCTTTCAAGGTGGGCGCATAACGCTCCATGAAACGTTCGCCCAGGCTGTTCAAAAGAATCGCGCCTTCGCCACGGCAACCTTCGGTCAGCAACACGCCAGCACCGGCCACGCCCGTGGGGTGGAATTGCCAAAATTCCATGTCTTCCAGGGGGATACCAGCGCGAGCGGCCATGCCCAAACCATCACCGGTGTTGATGAAGGCATTGGTCGACGCCGCAAAAATACGGCCAGCGCCACCGGTGGCCATCAACACAGTCTTGGCTTCCAAGATGTGCAGGTCGCCGGTTTCCATTTCCAAGGCGGTCACGCCCACCACATCGCCTTCAGCGTCGCGGATCAGGTCTTGCGCCATCCATTCGACGAAGAAATTCGTGTTGGCTTTCAAGTTTTGCTGATACAGGGTGTGCAGCATCGAGTGGCCTGTGCGGTCGGCCGAGGCACAGGCGCGTTGCACGGATTTTTCGCCGTAGTTCGAGGTGTGGCCACCGAAGGGGCGCTGGTAAATGGTGCCATCGGGGTTGCGGTCGAAGGGCATGCCCATGTGTTCCAACTCGTAAACCACTTTCGGGGCTTCGCGGCACATGTATTCGATGGCGTCTTGGTCGCCCAGCCAGTCCGAGCCTTTGACGGTGTCGTAGAAATGGAAGTGCCAGTTGTCTTCTGACATGTTGCCCAGGGAAGCGCCGATGCCGCCTTGGGCCGCCACGGTGTGAGAGCGGGTCGGGAACACTTTGGAGAGCACCGCCACGTTCAGGCCAGCGCGAGAAAGCTGCAGCGAAGCACGCATGCCAGAGCCACCAGCTCCAACAATGACCACATCAAAACGGCGGCGGGGAAGGGTGGAACGTGTCATCTGTCAAAGTCTCCAAAGAACCTGAACCGCCCAGCCCAAACAAGAGAGCAACCAGACGATGGTGAAAAGGTGCAACGCCAAGCGCAAACCGACGGGCTTGATGTAGTCCATCCAGATGTCGCGCATGCCGACCCAGACGTGGTAGGACAGGGCCAAGAAGATGGAAAACGTGAGGGCTTTCATCCACTGTGGGCTGAAGATACCGGCCCATTGGTCATAGCCGATCTCTCCACGCGAAAAAATCACTTGCACCAACACCAGCGCGGTGAACAAGGCCATGAGCGCGGCGGTGAGGCGTTGCGCCATCCAGTCGCGCAAACCGTAGTGCGCACCCACCACCAAACGTTTGGAACCTATTTTGTCTGTCATTTTTCAGCTCCTTGAATCAGTAGAGGCCAAACAACTTGGCACCCAACAGCACGGTCAGACCGATGCTTGTCGCCAAGGTGAAGATGGCACTGGAGCGGCCAAATTCTTTGCTGACCGAGTGGGTGGCGTCCATGTACAAATGGCGCAAACCGGCGATCAGGTGGTGCAAATAGGCCCAAATCAGCGCCAAAGTGACCAAACTGATGAACCAGCTGGGGTACCAGCCGATGCCGCCGTTGTAAGCAGCTTTGAATTTGGCAAATGAATATTCCGACGAGACGGATTTATCGAACAACCAGATGATGAAGGGCAGCAACAAAAACATCAGGGCACCGCTGACACGGTGCAGGATGGACACCCAACCGGCAGGGGGTAGGCGGTAGGTGGGCAGGTCGTTGAAGGCGTTGATGTTGCGAAACTCTGGCCTTGATGGGGCTTTGTCGGTCATGCGTCAGGCTTTCTCGGGGTCGTTTTTGGGACGGGAAACAGGCTTTTCGGGGCAGAACGGATCATTCTATTGCAATGCACAAAAATGACAGTTGGCTTGCATTCAAATGAATACCAATCAATTCAATTCGTTCAAATAGTGGTGTCGATCGGTGCGGTAGACGCCAATTCGCCACTCCATGGGGGTGTCTTGGTAGGTGTAGGACAGGCGCTCAACCCGCAACAGTGGGGCGTTGCCATCCACTTGCAGCAGGTGCGCCTCATCTGGGGTGGGGTTGACCGCCCGCAGTTTTTCTTGGGCGCGCAGCATCCTGATGCCAAATTCGGCCTCAAACAAGGCGTACATCGGGCCAGTGTCGCGACTCAGGCGCTCGGCGGTCAGGCCTTTGAAGGGCGCTCCCGGGAGCCAAATGTCTTCATAAATGGTGGGTACGGCGCCAAACGACAGCACCCGCCGCACTTGGAACACGGGGTCGCCATTGGCCAAAGCCAAGGCTTGGGCCACGTCTTTCGGGGCTTTCAGGCGTTTGCAGTCAACGATTTGACGTTGCGCCGGACCTTGGCTGATGAAATCACCTTGGTCGGGCTTCAACTTTAAAAAACGAAACTGCACTTGCTGCTCGGCATGGGTGGCCACAAAAGTGCCCTTGCCCTGGCGACGCACCAGCAAATGGTTTTTGGCCAGCTCGTCAATCGCCTTGCGCACCGTGCCCTGGCTGACTTTGTAACGGGCGGCCAGTTCGAATTCACTGGGAATCGGGTCGCCTGGTTTCCATTCGCCCAGCTGCAGGCTTTGCAGCACCAAGCTTTTGATCTGCTGATAAAGTGGACTGAAGGCAGGCGATGCCGGCACGGGTGTGTCGGTCCATTCAGTGCTGTTTTCTGCGGTGGTTGAGGGGTTCACGGTAGACGCGTCAGGCTCTGGTCATGATCGAGCCGCTATCATATCTTCTATAAGACACATGTCTGCTGGCCGTCCAGCTGGCGTCTGCCCCCGCGAAAGTCTTTTCTTTTTTTAATTTCGGAGATTTCTCATGAGCAAAAAGCCCGTCCGCGTTGCCGTTACCGGCGCAGCAGGTCAAATCGGTTACGCCTTGCTGTTTCGCATCGCCTCTGGCGAAATGCTGGGCAAAGACCAGCCCGTCATCCTGCAGTTGCTGGAAATCCCTGACGAGAAAGCCCAAAAATCCCTCAAGGGCGTGATGATGGAACTCGAAGATTGCGCTTTTCCCTTGCTGGCTGGCATGGAAGCCCACGCCGACCCGATGACCGCCTTCAAAGACACCGACTACGCCTTGCTGGTGGGTTCACGTCCTCGCGGCCCCGGCATGGAGCGTGCTGAACTGTTGTCCATCAACGGTGCCATCTTCACCGCGCAAGGCAAAGCCTTGAATGCCGTGGCTTCACGCCATGTGAAGGTGTTGGTGGTGGGCAACCCCGCCAACACCAACGCCTACATCGCCATGAAGTCCGCCCCCGATTTGAAACCTGGCAATTTCACCGCCATGCTGCGCCTGGACCACAACCGCGCCGCGTCGCAAATCGCAGCCAAAACCGGCAAAGCTGTGGCCGATATCGAAAAACTCTGCGTCTGGGGCAACCACTCGCCCACCATGTACGCCGATTACCGTTTCGCCACCATCCAGGGCGCATCCGTGAAAGACATGATCAACGACCAAGAATGGAACGCCAATGTGTTTTTGCCCACGGTGGGCAAGCGCGGCGCGGCCATCATTGAAGCGCGCGGTTTGTCTTCTGCCGCTTCAGCAGCCAACGCCGCCATTGACCACATGCGCGATTGGGCGCAGGGCACGCATGGCAAATGGGTCACCATGGGCATACCTTCGCAAGGTTGGTATGGCATTCCCAAAGACGTGATGTTTGGTTTTCCCGTCACCTGCGAGAACGGCGAGTACAAAGTGGTTGAAGGCTTGGCCATTGACGCTTTCAGCCAAGGCTGCATCGATAAAACCTTGAAAGAACTGACTGATGAGCAAGCGGGCGTGGCCCACTTGCTGAAGTAAGTCAAAACACTCGGACCACTTGCATGAGCTTGGCTGCACCTCCTGAAATAACTGTTCGGGTGGGTGTGCATCCGCGTGAAGTATTGCAAGGGGCGCAAGCCGGTGCCATCACATTGCCGGTTTGTGACCATTACAGCGGGGTTGAGCTGCGCATGCGCAAAAGCCTGCAATTGCAGGCCGAGATGACTCAAGAATTTGGCGTCTGCGTGTTTGATGTCACCTTGGATTGCGAAGATGGTGCGCCAGTGGGTGGCGAGGCCGAGCATGCGGCGCTGGTGTCTGAACTGGCCATGGCGGCAGCACCCGATGCGCGTGTGGCGGTGCGGGTTCACCCGGTGGATCACCCCGCGTTTCAGGCCGACATTCAAACCATTGTCGGCCGGGCTGGCGCACGTTTGTGCCACATCATGCTGCCCAAGGTCGAGTCGGTGGATGATGTGGTGTTGGCTGTTCAAGCCATCGACGCCGCTGGCGCCAAACACTTGGACGTTCATGCCTTGATCGAATCACCAGCGGCCGTGCACCGGGCCTTTGACATCGCTTCGCATCCGCGGTTGCAGTCCTTGAGTTTTGGTTTGATGGACTTTGTGTCGGCCCACGGTGGCGCGATTCCAGCCGATGCCATGGGCAGTGCGGGGCAGTTCAGCCACCCGCTGGTGTTGCGTGCCAAGCTTGAAATTGCCAGCGCCTGCCACGCGCACGGCAAGGTGCCGTCGCACTGTGTGGTGACCGAATTCAGCAACCCCGAGGCCATGCAAGCCGCAGCCAGTCGTGCGTCGAAAGAACTGGGCTACACCCGCATGTGGAGCATCCACCCTTCGCAAATTCGCCCCATCTTGCAAGCCATGGCGCCGTCTGAAAAAGACATTGAGCAGGCTTGCGAGGTGATGCTGGCCGCGCAAAATGAAAACTGGGCGCCCATCAGCGTTGGCGGACAGTTGCACGATCGCGCCAGTTACCGCTTCTTTTGGCATGTGCTCGAGCGGGCTCACGCCACGGGACGCGCCATGCCCAGCCAAGCCCAACTGTTTTTCAAACCATGAAAACCAAGAAGACAGGGCTCCTCGTGCTGTGCAGCTGTTTGCTGCTGGGTCAAAGCACATGGACCTTGGCGCAAGACAAGCCTCATGTGTTTTTGGGCCGCTTCCCATGTGAGGCCAATCAAATCGTCAGCTTGCAAGAAGTGCCGAATGCGCCTGGGCAGTACTTGCTGCATTTCAAAAAATTCAAATTCAAATTGGTGGCTGTGTCCACCTACTCTGGTGTGGTGCGACTTGAAGATCCTTTCACTGGCGCCACCTGGGTACAACTCAACAGCAAATCGATGCTGATGGACAGCCGACGTGGCCAGCGCTTGGTCGACGACTGCCAACACCCATCGCAAAAAGCCATGGCCGAGGCGATGAAAACCACACCTGACCAACCCTTGATTGAGGTTGATGCGGCGAACCGTTGATTGATTTATTTTTCAGGAGAAGACCATGTTGAAAGCTTACCGAGACCACGCTGCCGAACGCGCCGCTTTGGGCATCCCCCCGCTGCCCTTGGATGCGAAACAAACTGCTGAATTGATCGAACTGATCAAGAGCCCGCCCGCTGGCGAAGATGCTTTCCTGATGGACCTGCTGACCCACCGCGTGCCTCCCGGTGTGGACGATGCGGCCAAAGTGAAAGCCTCGTTTTTGGCCGCGGTAGGCCATGGCGAATTGAAAGTCGGTTTGATCTCCAAGGCCAAAGCCACCGAGTTACTGGGCACCATGGTGGGTGGCTACAACGTGCACCCGCTCATCGAGTTGCTCGACGACCCTGACGTGGCTGGTGTGGCGGCTGAGGCTTTGAAGAAAACCTTGTTGATGTTCGACTTCTTCAACGACGTGGCAGACAAGGCCAAAGCGGGCAATGCCAAAGCCAAGGAAGTGATGCAAAGCTGGGCGGATGCCGAGTGGTTCACCAGCCGCCACGAAGTAGACAAAAAAATCACGGTCACCGTGTTCAAGGTGCCCGGCGAAACCAACACCGACGATTTGTCACCCGCGCCAGATGCTTGGAGCCGCCCCGACATTCCGTTGCACTATCTGGCGATGCTGAAAAACACCCGCGAAGGCGCAGCCTTCAAGCCTGAAGAAGACGGCAAACGCGGCCCCATGCAGTTCATTGAAGACCTGAAGAAAAAAGGCCATTTGGTGGCTTATGTGGGCGATGTGGTGGGCACGGGCTCCAGCCGCAAATCGGCCACCAACAGCGTGATTTGGGCCACCGGCCAAGACATTCCCTTCGTGCCCAACAAGCGTTTCGGTGGTGTGACTTTGGGCGGCAAGATCGCGCCCATTTTCTTCAACACCCAAGAAGACTCGGGTGCCTTGCCCATTGAAGTCGATGTCTCAAAGTTGGAGATGGGCGACGTCATCGACATCCTACCTTATGAAGGCAAGATCATGAAAAAAGGCACCACCCTCACCGAGTTCAAGTTGAAAAGCGATGTGCTGTTTGATGAAGTCCGTGCTGGCGGTCGCATCAACCTGATCATTGGCCGCTCACTCACCGCCAAAGCGCGTGAGTTTTTGGGCTTGCCTGCTTCCACCGTGTTCCGTTTGCCGTCTGTTCCCGCAACCACCAAAGCTGGCTTCACGCTGGCGCAAAAAATGGTGGGCCGTGCGGTTGGTTTGCCTGAGGGCCAAGGCGTTCGCCCCGGCACCTACTGCGAACCCAAAATGACCACCGTTGGCTCGCAAGACACCACCGGCCCGATGACCCGCGACGAGTTGAAAGACTTGGCCTGCTTGGGTTTCAGCGCCGACATGGTGATGCAGTCCTTCTGCCACACCGCCGCTTATCCCAAGTCGGTGGATGTGAAAACCCACCGCGAATTGCCCGCCTTCATCAGCAACCGCGGCGGCGTGGCACTGCGTCCTGGTGACGGCGTGATCCACTCCTGGCTCAACCGTTTGCTGTTGCCCGACACCGTGGGCACCGGTGGCGACTCGCACACCCGTTTCCCCATCGGCATTTCTTTCCCGGCCGGTTCCGGTTTGGTGGCCTTTGGGGCTGCCACCGGTGTGATGCCTTTGGACATGCCCGAGTCGGTGTTGGTCCGCTTCAAAGGCGAGATGCAACCCGGCGTCACCTTGCGTGATCTGGTGCATGCGATTCCTTTGTACGGCATCAAGAAGGGTTTGTTGACGGTGGCCAAGGCTGGCAAGATCAACGAGTTCTCGGGCCGTATTTTGGAAATCGAAGGCCTGCCGAATTTGAAAGTGGAACAAGCATTTGAGTTGTCTGATGCGTCTGCCGAGCGCTCGGCTGCTGGTTGCACCATCAAGCTGAACAAAGAGCCGATCATTGAATATTTAAATTCAAATGTGGTGCTGATGAAAAACATGATTGCCGATGGTTATGCCGATGCACGCACTTTGGCGCGTCGCATCGAGAAAGTGGAGGCTTGGTTGGCCAAGCCCGAACTGCTTGAAGCCGACAAAGACGCTGAGTACGCGCATGTGATTGAAATCGACATGAATGAGATCAAAGAACCGATTCTGTGTTGCCCGAACGACCCAGATGACGCCAAGTTCTTGTCCGAAGTGGCTGGCACCAAGATCGACGAAGCCTTCATTGGTTCTTGCATGACCAACATCGGCCACTTCCGTGCCGCCGCCAAACTGTTGGGTGGTCAACGCGATATTCCGGTCAAGCTCTGGGTGGCCCCGCCCACCAAAATGGACGAAAGCGAGCTCATCAAGGAAGGCCATTACGCTGCCTTTGGCACAGCGGGTGCACGCACCGAAATGCCCGGTTGCAGTTTGTGCATGGGCAACCAAGCGCAGGTGCGCGAGGGTGCGACCGTGGTGTCAACATCCACGCGCAACTTCCCCAACCGCTTGGGCAAAAACACCAACGTGTTTTTGGCCTCGGCTGAATTGGCGGCGATTGCGTCCAAGCTGGGCCACATCCCCACAGTGGCCGAGTACCACGAAGCCATGGGCATCGTGAACAAAGACGGCGCGGCCATCTACAAGTACTTGAACTTCAACCAGATTGACGAGTACGTGGAAAACGCGAAAACAGTGACGGCCTGAGGCAAGGCTTGCCGGGGCGCGTGGTCTGTGGCCTCAAGGGGCGGTCAAGGCCGTGTGGCAGTTGCGCCAAAACTGGCCACGACGCCAACTTTGGCGCGGTCGCGGGCCAAGGCCTCGCGTTCGCTGGCGCGGCGGAAAAACACCGTCACGATGCTGGAACTGATGACGATGAACAGCGAATACAACACTGGTATCAACAGCACGTCTTGTTGGCGTGGGCCAGAGATGCTGATCGTCACAATCAGAATGGCCAGTGGGCCATTTTGGATACCGGTTTCCAAGGCGATGGTGCGGCTGCGGTTGGGGTCCTGCTTCAGGAGTCGCGCCAGAACGTATCCCAAGGCCATACCGACCAGGCCCAGGCCAATGGCACCAAGATAGACATTGAGTGGTGTATCTAGCAGAAGCTGGTGGTTGCGCGGAATCCAAGTGACTACCAGGAAGAGGATCACCGCAATGCCCATGATTCCGCCAAACAGTTCCAGGGTGGCACCAACATTGGGGTTGGCCTTGCGCAGCACCATGCCAATGATGGTTGGCACCAGTAACACCACCAGCACCTGGGCCACATTGGCAGCTGGAATGGTGTAGTCGCCTTCATAGCCAGCCAATCCCGAATAAAAAGCCAAGGTGGCAGGCACCATGCCCAGCGCCACCAGCGTGGAGACACTGGTCATCATGATGGAAAGTGCCAGGACCGCTTTGCTGAAGTAAGTGAAGATGTTGGAGGTGGTGCCACCGGGCATGCAACCCATCAGAATCAGTCCCACCGCAATTGCTGGTGGCAGGCCCAGTACTTGGGCCAGTGCAAAGCCAAGCGCAGGCATGATGCCGTACTGGCAGACCAGCCCGACGATCACACCCTTGGGCTTGCGAAAGGCGATCAAAAAGTCGCGCCAGGTCAGCGAGGCGCCCATGCCCAGCATGATGATCATCATCATGAAGCCGAGCAACTTGGTTTCAAATTCGGTCACCATGGGGTGTTCTCCGCAATATCGTTGGGGTGGGGCGCGGACGCTCAGGAGCGCTGGGCACCGAGTTCGGCCAGGGCTTCGGCGCGCAGTTCCTTGCGCAACACCTTGCCGATGGGCGATTTAGGCAGCTCATCGCGCACGATCACTTGGCGCGGTACTTTGTAGGCAGTGAGTTGTTTTTTGCAGTGGGCAACCACCTCCTCAGCACTCACGTCGCCTGCGTGGTCTGGGTTAGGCACGACATAGGCTCGCACCGCTTCGCCGGTTGTTTCGTCGGGCACGCCGATCACAGCCACTTCCAGCACCGAGGGCATCTGCGCGATCGCATCTTCCACTTCGTTGGGGTAGACGTTGAAACCCGAGACCAGCACCATGTCCTTCTTGCGGTCCACAATGCGCAGAAAGCCTTCGCGGTCCATCACAGCGATGTCGCCGGTGGCCAACCAGCCATCTTGTAGCACCTTGGCAGTTTCTTCCGCCTGGCCCCAGTAGCCTTGCATCACTTGCGGCCCTTTGACCTGAATTTCACCAGGCTCTTCAGCGGCCACCACATCACCTGCATCATTGACCAAACGCACATGCGTGCCCGGCGCCGGAATGCCGATGCTGCTGTTGCGAGGTGTGCCCGACAGCGGGTTGAAGCTGACCACGGGCGAAGTTTCTGTCAGGCCATAGCCTTCGGCGATCGGCGTCTGGGTGACTTGGCGCCAGCGTTCAGCCACCGCTTGGTGCAGCGCTGTGCCACCAGCAATCGAGGCCTTGAGCTGTTTGGGCGGATAGGCGAGAAACCATTCCTCGTTGAGCAGGCCGTTGTAGAGCGTGTTGACCCCCGTCATCCAGGTGATCGGGTTGTTTTCGATGGCGCGTTGCAGGTTCTGCACCGGACGCGGGCTGGGCACCAGCACATTGTGCGCCCCGATCACCAAGAAGCCGAGCAAATTGGCCGTGAAGGCGAAGATGTGATACAGCGGCAAGGCCGTGAGCACACACTCTTGGCCTGCCCGCATGTGGGTAGCGCCCATGGCCAGCATCTGGTTGACGTTGTGCAGCAGGTTGCTGTGCGTCAGCATCGCGCCCTTGCTGACCCCCGTGGTGCCGCCGGTGTACTGGAGGGCGGCCAGATCGCCGGGACCGACGCCCTCCCAGTAGCGTCGCGCCGGGGTTTGCGACAGCGTCGCTGCGCCGCGTTTCAAGGCTGGCGCCAGCCGCTCGTGGGGGACGGTGATTGGCGGCAAGACCCGGCTCCAAACCTTTTGCACCGAGCGCACCACCGCACGCGGCACCGCTGGAAAGAAGGCGGTCACATCGGCCAGCACCACGTGCTTGAGGCCGGTGGCTTGCAGCACAGCGGGCAGCTTGTCGGCAAACATATCGATGATCACCAGCGCCTGCGCACCCGCATCCTTGAGCTGGTGCACCATTTCTTTTTCGGTGTAGAGCGGGTTGGTGTTGACCAGCACACAACCGGCCTTGAAGACGCCAAACGCCACCACCGGGTAGGCCAGACAGTTGGGCAGTTGAACCGCAACCCGGTCACCCGCCTGCAGGCCCAACACGCCGCGCAGGTAGCCGGCAAATGCGTCAGACAGCGTGTCAACCTCGGCAAAGCCCAGACTACCGTTCATGCCGTTGGGTACCACACAGGTGAATGCGGCCTGCTTGGGCGCAGACTGGGCATAGCGGCTGCAGGCCTCGTGCACCAGCGCGGCCAGGCTGGCGTGGGTGGGTGGGTTGAGCTCGGGCGCGATGCCCGCCTTGTCGTAGGCGGCACGCCAAGGCGCATCGTGTGGGGTGGAGATGTCTGAGGCAATCATGGTGTGCGATTGTCACCATAAATGCACCTTGATCTGAAAAATCACAGCCTGCGGCTGCCAGTATT
>CALBEV010000132.1 GCA_937891045.1 uncultured Burkholderiales bacterium
GGATGACTTGCTGACAAAGCCTTTGGCGCCAAGCTTCAGCGCCAAGTTCATGATGTGCAACGAGGCATGCATGCTGCACATGATGATCTTGAGTTCTGGGTCTCTGGTGAGGGCTCTTTCGATGAACTTCAGTCCTGAAATACCTGGCATTGAAAAATCAGTGATGACCACGTCCGTGTCAACGATTTTCAATATTTCATAGGCCTCTTCGCCAGAACTGGCTTGGGCCACCACTTGGAAACCTTGCGTGGCGTTGATCAAGCGGACATAACCCTCTCGAACAATGGCGTGATCATCTACCAACAGAATCTTGATCATTGAATTTCCTTGCGATCATCTTGGTTGAACAAGATTTCAGGCAGGGTTTTAAACGCAAACAAATAGGTCTTGGTTTTGTAGGGATAAATTCCCGCAGATTTCGCTGAAGAATCAAAGATCAGAAGTCTGTTCTTTGAAATCAAGGAAGCGTGTTGGTCCCCGCACCCACAAGCCTTGCATCAATAGTACAAAGGCTCGTTGATCGCCGGTAAACGCACAGTGAAGACAGAGCCTTGGTGCATGGCGGTGGTGAAATTGATCGAGCTTTGGTGTGATTCAACAATGGTTTTGGACAGCCACAGACCAATGCCCATGCCCGTGTCTTTGCTCGTGCGCAACAGTTCAAACACCTGCGATTCAATGTCAGCAGAAATACCACTGCCGTTGTCCGAAACACTCAGCAAGATCTGCTCACCTTCAAGTTGTGTCTGCAGTTGAATCTGCTTGGGACCTTGAAATGCGGCAGGAAAAGCCTCGCTGGCATTGGTGATCAGGTTCAACAATACCTGCTGTAACTGCGATTTGTCGCCGGTGAAATTCAATGCATGGGGGTGTAATTGCACTTGCAACTCAATCGATTGCCGCTGCAAGCTGGGCTGACAAAGCAGCAACACATCTCGCACCAGCTCATTGAAATCAAAGGTGGTGATGGTCTTGCGACCCGATCCAAACATGTTGCGCAAAGTGGTGATGATGGTGGCCGCACGTTGGTTCGCCTTGCGCAAACCCGTCATGGCCTTGTCAATGTTGGCGTCTTGCTTGTTTTGGCCATCCTGCTCATTCAACACGAGCTCAATCATGTCGGTGTTCATCTGAATCACGGTCAAGGGCTGATTGAGTTCATGCGCCAAGCTGGCCACCAAGGCGCCCATGCCAGCAGTCTTGTTGAACAGACTGAGTTGTCGAATGATTTCTTCGCGCTCTGCCAGCAACTGTTTCAAGTTCAAACTGGTGCGTTGCATCGCGTCTGCACGTTCATTCGTCAGTGTCAATTCATGGGCCACCGCCAACTTTTGGCGTTCGGCAATTTCTAAAAAGACACGTAGAAAAGCAATATTGCTAAGGGTGATGCCTAAGAATTGGCCAATCACCATGACAGCCTGGTGCCAGCTGGGCGCATATATGTCGTCAATGGTGCCCGCCATGTAGACACCCATCGTGCGGACCGCCAAAGTGCTGCTCAAGCTCAAGCCACCCCACATGAGCAACTTGGCGCCCAATGATTCACGCAAGCGATGGAGTTCAAGGCCCATGCGGAAATACTCAAAACACATCACTGCATAAAAAGCATTGAACAAGATCAGCGCTTCCCACTCTGCTTGAAGAAAATAGGTGAGATAAACAAACACCACAAAGTACAACAGGTGTGCCAGGGTGTATGACCAATAAGCGCGTTCTTGACCTTGTGCAGGCAAATACATGCGCAATGCCACCATGCGTCCCCAGTTGCCGATGAGCATCAACAACTGGGCCACATACAAAAATAAAAATTCAGGAATTTGACCGCGCATGGCCAACAGCACGACGGCCATGCCGCTGAACATCCCAGCTGCACACCACAGCTTGACTTGATTGCTTCGGTACTCTTGCAGAGCCAACCAAATGGCGCCGTGCAAGATCAAATACACGAAGCAAATCATGAAGATCGTGGTTTGGGTGTCCAGGTTCATTGTGGGCAAACTGTAATGCTTCTGGTCATAGCTGCTTCCACCATCAGAGTGAAGGCAATGACTTCAACCGGACTGCATCATTCGCGGGCAAAAATGCCTGTCACACCGTCCAACCGTTCTAAAGCCATGCCACAACCGCGCACCACGCAGGTCAGGGGGTCATCCGCCAACATGACGGGCAAACCGGTTTCTTCAGCGATCAATCGATCAAGGTCGCGCAACAAAGCACCGCCGCCTGTGAGCATGATGCCGCGCTCTGCGATGTCGGAGCTGAGCTCAGGTGGTGTGTTTTCCAATGAAATCTTGATGGCAGTGACCAAGCCATTCAGCGGGTCGGTGAGCGCTTCCAATATTTCTGACGCCGACACAGTGAAAGACTGCGGGATGCCCTGGCTCAGGTTGCGCCCAGTGACGTCCATTTCTTTGAATTCAGCACTTGGGAAAGCCACGCCAATTTGTTTTTTCAAGTTTTCGGCGGTTTGGTCGCCAATCAACATGCCATAGTTGCGTCGGATGTAGTTGACGATGGCTTCGTCAAACTTGTCGCCGCCAATGCGCACGCTGCCTTTGTAAACCATGCCACCCAGCGAGATGATGCCCACCTCGGTGGTGCCACCGCCAATATCGACCACCATCGAGCCGCAGGCATCGGCCACGGGCAGGCCCGCACCAATGGCTGCCGCCATCGGTTCTTCAATCAAAAAAACTTCTGATGCTCCGGCACCCAAAGCGGATTCGCGGATGGCGCGACGCTCCACTTGCGTCGAACCACAGGGCACGCAAATGATGATGCGCGGGCTGGGTCGCAAGATGCTGTTGGCATGGATAGTGCGAATGAAATGCTTGAGCATTTGCTCGGTGACGGTGAAGTCGGCAATCACGCCGTCTTTCATGGGTCGAATCGCTTCGATGTTGAAGGGAACCCTGCCCAGCATGGACTTGGCTTCTTGTCCAACTGCGATCATCTTCTTGTTGTTGGATGAACCACTGGTGTGCTGGATCGCCACCACAGAGGGTTCATCCAGAACAACGCCTTGATTCTTCACATAAATCAAAGTGTTGGCGGTCCCCAAGTCGATCGCCAAATCGGTGGAATACCACCTGCCCAAAAAGCTCAGTAGATTCATTTGCTGCTGTTGTGCATGTCGCCTTGAAATTGGCCACCGCGCTCGATGTCAAGATCGGCATAAACAAGTTTGCCGGACACCTTTCCAGTTTTGCGAATTTGTAACAAACCTTTGCACTCCACATCGTCCATCAAGACGCCGTAAACATCGATTTCTTTCGCTCTTACTTTGCCCTTGATGTGACCTTGGGGGCCGATGTCCAAAACATGGGAGGTGATCTCGCCGGTGACGCGTCCATTGATTTGAGCGATGCCTGGCGCATGGATGGTCCCTACAAATGTCACCCCATCGGGGATGTATAAATCATTGGCGGGGTGAGTTTGTTCTTCCATTTTTTTCTATCAATTCTTTTCTGATGTTTTCATTAAAAACGCAGGAATATGGGTTGTTGCAGGGATGGTTTTATCGGTACTGCGTTGAATGTGGTTGAACACCAGATCGGGCAAATCCACGCCCAGCTTTTTGGCATAAAGCCTTGCAAACCAAATCAGCGGTTGGGTGCTTTTTTGAAAGAAAGCAGCGTTGCCTTCTTCAATGGCACGAATTTGGTCAGCCCGCATGCCGAGTTTTTTGCACATGTCATCCATGGACAAGCCTTGCTTGATGCGTGCCTCATGCAACAGCCGACCTGCTTCAATCAGCATGTTGGGATCTGATGCAGAAGACAGGGCCATGAATTAAAAGGTGAGACAGGTGAACATGCACCGAAATATGGCACTGGAGCCCTGTCTCACCTATCCCCAAATGGGGAATTTCTCACACATACCCACAAATAGTTGCAACAGATGAATACCTAACGATTATTTATAAAGCTTGAGATTGACCGCGATGGACACACAATACGCAGCCATGAACCCACACACACCATGACAGTCAAAGGCCATGTTTTTTTGGTGGACGATGACCACGAAATTCGCTTTCATTAGGGCGATGTGTTGCGTCAGCTTGGCTATGGCGTGACCGACCATGCAAGCGCAGCTGAGTTTTTTCAGCAAGCAAGGCGTGTGTCACCAGCCGTCTTGGTGCTCGACATGCGCATGCCGAAGATGACAGGCTTGGATTTGCAAAAAGCCTTGCATGCACAAGACTGGCCCTTGCCCATCATCTACATGAGCGGGGACAGTCAAAACCAAGAAATCATTGACGCCATGAAATTGGGCGCCATAGATTTTTTATGGAAACCTTTTACCCAGATGCAAATGGTGCAAGCCATCGACAAGGGCTTGGCCCTGGATGCGCAACGCCATGCCGATCAGAAGCGCTTGCATCGCGTGGCCAACCTCTACGAAGGATTGAGCCCCAGAGAGCAAAGCATGTTTGCGTTGATGCATTTGGGACATGGCAACAAAGACATTGCGGCGTCCACGGGTGTGATGGCCGACACCGTGAAGAAACACCGTGCCCAAGTGCTGACCAAAATGCAAGTGGAAAGCTTGGCTGAATTGCTGGCTTTGTGCAAAGACTTCATGCCGCCAGTGCATGAAGTTTGATGCAAAGCAGATCCAAAACTTAGACCTCAGGCGAGAGCTTAGGGCAGTGCTTTAACCCACTTCAAAATGGCTTGCACCATGGGTGTCACAGCCTGCGGATCGCGAATTTCACCGGCCAAGACGTGTTGACCTTTGCTTTGACTGAAGTCCACGGGCGTCAGGATTTTTTGCACTGAGCCAAAGCGTGCAACAGCTTCCTTGGTTTCAGTGGGATCCACGGTTTCATCTTTTTCACTGTAGAGCACCAACACGGGGGTTTTGAAATTACCCAGGTCTGAGTCGCGCACTTTTTTCACCAAGGCCAGCATCGGAAACAGGGCTTTGGTGGGATAGGACTGCGTCCAACCCTCGGCATCACGTGGGTTGTCGGAATTGGAGACCACCTTGGGCCCGGTCACTGCATAGGCGATTTTGTGCCCCCAATGGCCATTCACCAACTCGGAGGCTTTGTTTTTCAAGCCAAAGTTGGGGGAGATGAACACATGCGCGTCCACCATGGCGGCATCAGGCGAGGTGGCCAACCAAGTGGCCAAGGTAGAACCCGTGGAGCAACTGATGAGCAGCACTTTGCGACCCAGGGTTTTGCCAATGCGCACGGCTTCCAAAGTGTCGGCCATCCAGTCTTGTGCCGTGGCTTCACCCATCGCCTCACCTGGCAAGCCATGGCCTGTTAATCGTGTGTAAAACACATTGGCACCAAGGGCCTTGGCCAGGTCATCGGCCACAGGTGCAGTTTCCAATCGGCTGGCGGAAAAACCATGCACATAGACCACGGCCCATTCGGTGGCTTGTTTGTCTGCGTGGGCCCACACAATGCCTTTGGCCGTGCCGGGTTTCAGGCCAGACACCTTGGCCTCGTTTTGCGCGAGCCAGTTGTCGAGTTCGTTCAGTTGTGCAGGAGCGGATTCGCGAACGGTGGGTGTGTTGGGGCCAAATTCATTCTTGGGGCCCATGAAGAAAACCAGCAAGCCCGCCAATACCAACCCGGCCAATGCATTGGCCAGGATGCGAACCCATGCCCGTTTGGGCGAGAAGAATAAATGGCGTGTGTTCATTGGTGTTTAAAGACGGGTGTGCGTTTGTTGAGGAAAGCGTCCATGCCTTCTTTTTGGTCTTCGGTGGCAAACAGGGATTGAAAAATGCGGCGCTCGTACATCACTCCATCGGACAAGCTGCTCTCGAACGCGCGGTTCACGGATTCTTTGGCGGCTTTCACGGCCAACTGTGAATGGCTGCAAATGACCAAGGCCGCTGCCAGGGTTTCTTCCATCAGTTTGTCCAAAGGCACGACGCGGCTGACCAAGCCCGAACGCTCGGCTTCGTCCACGTTCATCATGCGACCGGTGAGGGCCAGATCCATGGCTTTGGCTTTGCCAATCGCACGCGGCAAACGCTGTGTGCCACCAGCGCCAGGAATGATGCCAATCTTGATTTCGGGTTGACCAAACTTGGCGTTCTCAGCGGCGATGATGAAGTCGCACATCATGGCCAATTCACAACCGCCGCCCAATGCAAATCCACTGACCGCGGCAATGACCGGTTTGCGGATGCTGCGAATGGTTTCCCAGTCGCGGGTGATGAAGTCTTGGTTGTAAACCTCGGCAAAGCTGAATTGGGCCATGGCGGCAATGTCGGCACCAGCGGCAAAGGCTTTTTCGTTGCCGATGATGATGATGCAACCGATCTTGTGGTCGCTGTCAAATACTTTGAGGGCTTGCCCCAACTCCACCATCAATTCACCATGCAGCGCATTCAATTGCTTGGGGCGGTTCAGCGTGATGATGCCCACTTGTTCGGCTTCGGTTCGCACTTGAATGAATTCGTAGGACATCAATGGCTCCAGGGTTTGTGTCAGATGCGCTCCACTATACCCAAGCGGCGCTGCGGGGCAGGGTGTTAAATTACCAGAAATAGGAGACAAGCATGAGTGAGAGCACAGTTTTGTATGAAGAGCGCGGCAATGTCGGACTGGTGACCTTGAACCGCCCGCAAGCCTTGAACAGTTTCACGCGCCAAATGCACCATGAGCTGTGGGCCATCCTGGACAAAGCAGAAGCCAACAAAAACATCCGTGCGCTGGTCATCACGGGCGCGGGTCGCGGTTTTTGCGCCGGTGCCGATTTGGCGGAATTTGATTTCGCCGATGGTCCCAATTTGGTGGAGCGTGCCGACCCCGGCCCGATCATCGACCAAGCTTTCAACCCCACCACACGCCGTTTGCAAAACCTGCGCATGCCTACCGTCGCTGCTGTGAATGGCGTGGCTGCTGGGGCCGGCGCGTCTTTGGTGATGACCTGTGATGTGGCGATTGCCGCACCCACCGCCAGCTTCATTCAAGCCTTCAGCAAAATCGGTTTGATTCCCGATGCTGGCAGCAGTTGGTTTTTGGTCGAGCGTTTGGGTTTGGCCCGTGCCACGGCCTTGGCCATGACCGGCGACAAACTGATGGCACCACAGGCCAAAGAATGGGGCCTGATTTGGGACGTGGCCGACGACAGCGTGGCCGCAGCCCTGCAATTTGCCGAGCGCTTGGCCGTCATGCCGACCAAAGCCTTGGTGTCCACCCGCGCTTTGTTGCGCGATGCGGGTCAACGCAGCTTGAACCAACAACTCGACGCCGAACGTGATGCGCAATCCGCTTTGGGCCGCACCCACGATTACATTGAAGGCGTCACCGCGTTTTTGCAAAAACGACCCGCGCAATTCAAAGGCGAATAAGCCATGAGCGACATCAGTGCTGATGCCTTGGCGCAGCAAGTAGGGCAGCGCATGTTCGCCGCCGACAAGGCCTCGCGGCAAACCATGGGCATGGAACTGCTGTATTGCAAACCCGGCACGGCCAGCATGCGCATGACTGTTGAAGACAAACATTTGAACGGCCACCAAATGTGCCACGGCGGCTTCATCTTCACCTTGGCCGATTCCACGTTCGCATTCGCTTGCAACAGCCACAACAATGCGGCGGTGGCGTCTGCTGCCAGCATTGAATTTTTAAAGCCTGCGCTCCTGGGGGATGTGCTCACCTGTGTCGGTGTCGAGCAAGTTTTGAGTGGCCGACACGGTGTGTACGACATGACGGTGCGCAACCAAAAAGACCAGATGATCGCTTTGTTTCGCGGCAAAAGCGCACAGATTCAAGGACAAGTGGTGCCCACATGAACCTGCCCCTCGAACCGATTGAAAAAGCCAGCATCGATGAGTTGCGGGCGCTGCAACTGCAACGGCTCAAAGCCACGCTGCACCATGCCTATGCCAACTCTCCGGTGTACCGCGCCAAGTTTGATGCGGCCGGGGTGCACCCCGATGATGTGACGTCCTTGCAAGACTTGGCCAAGTTGCCGTTCACCACCAAGGCCGATTTGCGCGACAGCTATCCGTTTGGCATGTTTGCCGTGCCGCGTGAGCAAGTGGTGCGTGTCCATGCGTCCAGCGGCACCACCGGCAAACCCACGGTGGTGGGTTACACCCGAAACGACATCGACACCTGGGCCACCTGCGTGGCCCGCAGCATCCGCGCATCCGGTGCGCGGCGTGGCGACATGGTGCACATCAGCTATGGCTACGGTTTGTTCACGGGCGGTTTGGGTGCGCACTATGGCGCTGAAAAACTGGGCCTCACCGTGGTGCCTTTTGGCGGGGGTCAAACCGAACGCCAAGTGCAGTTGATTCAAGACTTCAAGCCCGACATCATCATGGTCACCCCCAGCTACATGCTGGCCTTGGCCGATGAGTTTGAGCGACAAGGTTTGTCAGCTGCCGAAAGTAGTTTGCGCATTGGTATTTTCGGCGCCGAGCCGTGGACCAACGACATGCGCCAAGTGATTGAAAAACGCATGGGCATTGACGCGGTGGATATTTACGGCTTGTCTGAAATCATCGGCCCGGGTGTGGCCAATGAATGTGTGGAAACCAAGGACGGCCCCACCATTTGGGAAGACCATTTCTACCCCGAGATCATCAACCCCGACACCGGTGAACCGGTGGCCGATGGTGAGATGGGTGAACTGGTGTTCACCAGCCTGACCAAAGAAGCCTTGCCCATCATCCGTTACCGCACCCGCGACCTTACCCGCTTGTTGCCCGGCACAGCACGCACCATGCGGCGCATGGAAAAAATCACCGGCCGCAGCGACGACATGATGATCGTGCGCGGCGTTAATGTGTTCCCCTCGCAAATTGAGGAACTCATCTTGCGTCAATCCGCCTTGAGTGCCCACTATGTGTGCGTGCTCTCCAAAGAAGGGCCCTTAGACAACCTGAGTGTGAAAGTGGAAACACGACATGGCGTGTCGCCCGATTCAGCAGAGGCGAAAGCCGCTGCGCAAGCGCTGATGCATGACGCCAAGGCCTACATTGGCAGCAGCCTCACGGTGCAATTGTGTGCGGAAGGCCAAGTGGAACGCAGCCAGGGCAAGGCCAAGCGGGTGCTGGATTTGCGCGGGCGCTGAAGCTTTATTTGTTGGCCAACCACTGGCCGACGCGCACCGGGTTGGTGAGTCCCAAGCGGTATTGCATCACTGTTTGCTTGGGCAAGCGCAAAGGCAACTTCAGCAACTGACCATCACGTGAAATGAGTGCCGTGCATTGTTGGCTGCGCCCCAAGAGCAGTGGCAGTTGGTCTAGTTTTTTCAAGCGCCAAGCAGTTGAAGTTTGTTTGCTGGCAGGCAATTCCACACCCAACCATTCATCGCCCGGCGCAAAACCCGCGGCTTCGGCAGCGCCGCCATTGAGTACGGTTTGCACCTGCACCGCATGGTTTTCTTGCACCCGCAGACCGAGTTGTTGCGCCATCGGTGCCGCGTCTTGCAACACGCTCACGCCTTGGGCTTGCAGCAAATCCAGTACCGGCAACTCGGCCGTGCCATGCACCCAAGCCTTGAGCTCGCGTTGCCAAGAGCGCCCTGTGGTGTCTTTCAACACGGCCAACAGATCTTGTTCGGTCATGGGGCCTGCTTTGCAACGCTTCCACAAACCGCGCATCACCTCGTCCAAACTGTGGCCGCTTTGACGCAAGGACAAGTCCAGGCACAGGCCAATCAGTGCGCCCTTGGTGTAGTAGCTGACGGTGAGGTTGGCGCTGTTGGCGTCCGTGCGGTAGTACTTGGTCCAGGCTTCAAAACTGGACTGGGCAGCGCTGTGGCGTTTGCGCCCCGGTGTTTGCCACACCTGGTTGATGGTTTTGCTCAACAACTTCAAATACACCGCTGGTGAAATCAACTCGGCGCGGCACAACAACACATCGTCGTAATAACTGGTGAAGCCTTCAAAGAACCACAGCAAGTCGGTGTAGTTTTCTTGCGTGTAGTCGTAGCGCTCGAAAGCGGCGGGGCGCAAGCGCTTCACATTCCACGTGTGGAAATACTCGTGGCTGATCAGGCCCAGCAAGCCAATGTAGCCATCGCTGGCTGTGGCCTCACCCTTGCGTGGCAGGTCATCGCGTTTGCAGATCAGGGCTGTGCTGTACTGGTGCTCCAAGCCGCCATAGCCATCGGCCACGGCATTGATCAGAAACACATAGTGGCTGTGTGCTGCTTTGCCTCTGCCATGCCAAAAAGCAATTTCGGTGTCGCAAATGGCTTGCATGTCGGCCAATAAACGTGTGCCGTCAAAAGAGGGTGCAGCGCCTGTCACCACGACACGGTGCGGCACACCTTTGCTGCTGAAATGGCCCGACCAAAAGTCGCTCATCTCAACTGGCGCATCGGCCAACTCGTCGTAGTTGGCAGCGGTGTAACTGCCAAAGCCATGGGCATTGATTTTCATAGCCCGCAAAGACGTGGCCACACGCCAATCCGGGCATTCCTGCACCGCAGGCAGTTCCAACACATGCGGCAGATCGGTTTGGCCCCAGACCCGCAAACACAACGACGTGGGGTTGAAAAAACCGCGTTGCGCATCCAACCATGCGGAGCGTACCGAGTTGTCGTAAGCGTGCACCAAGTAACTGACAACCAGCGGTTGGTCTGGGTTTGTTTCAACTTGCCAAGTGGCTTTGTCGGTTTGTTGAACGCTCAGGTTTTGGCCTTGTTGCGTGGCCCGCACTTGCAGGACTTGCTTGGCAAATTCACGCACCAAGTAACTGCCTGGAATCCACACCGGCAGTTGCAATACCTGCAGTTCTGAAGGTTCAGCGACCGTGAGCGTGACCGACCAGAGATGCGCGTGCAAGTCGTGTACCGCTATGCGGTAATGCACAGCGGCTGAATGTCGTTTCATGGCTTGTTCAAGAGTTTTTCTACTTGTGCCAAATCGATGGCGCCAGGTACCCGGGTGCCATCTGCGAACACCAGCGTGGGCGTACCAGAGATTTTCATCTTTTGACCAAATTCAACATTGCGTTTGAGGGCGGCTGCATCGCAATTGGCGCTGGCGGGCGGGGTGTCATGGAGCATCCAGTCTTGCCAACTCTTGACTTGGTCTTTGGCGCACCAAATGAATTTGGATTTGTCCGCAGAATCTTTGCCCAAGATGGGGTACAAGAACATGTAAACCGTGATGTTGTTGGCTTTGTGCAGTTCTCGTTCGAAGCGTTTGCAATAGCCGCAATTCGGGTCTTCAAACACAGCCAATTTGCGTTCGCCATTGCCGCGCACGATGGTGATCGCGTCTTTGATGGGCAAGGTTTTGAAATCGATAGCCGTGATTTTTTGCTGACGTTCTTCTGTCAAGTTGCGCTGAGTGCGCGTATCGATCATCTGGCCTTGCAGCAAAAAATTGCCACCGGCATCGGTGTAAAAAATCTCAGTGCCATCGACTCGCAACTCAAATACACCGGCCATTGGGGTGCGACGCACCTCGTCGATCGGCCCAACGTGGGGCATGCGATCCTTCAGCGTCTTGCGGATTTGGGCTTCTTCGCCTTGGGCAAAAGCAGACTGCATCAACACACTGCTGAGGAGGGCCAACAAGAAAGCTGGCCAATGGAAGTTGGTGGGCATGGGTTTCCTTGAAAAAAATCAGTGCATGGCCTGTTGCACAGTCCATTGCTTGAGCGGGGAGAGTTGGTTGAAGCTGTTCATGCCCCAGTTGCGAATGTGTTGCACCAAGGTGTTGGGGTGGTTGAACAAGCGTTGCAAGCCATCGCAGGCCAGCCACACGCCTTGCATGTCGGCTTTGCGGGCGCGTTCATAACGGCGCAGCAAATGCACATCGTCCACGCCGCGCCAATACTCAGTGGTTTCGCGGGTATGCAGCACTGCTGCCAATTCGCGCACATCTCCCAAACCCAAATTCAGACCCAGACCCGCAAGCGGGTGGATGGTGTGCGCCGCGTCGCCTGCCAACACCCATGCGCATTGCGCGTTGCGGCCACTCCACTGTTCGGCCATGGCCATTTGCAGCGGCCAGTTTTGCGCAGGGGCTGTTACGTCCAAGGCGCCCAACGCAAGTTGGCTGGCATCGCCAAGGGCTTGGGCCAAGGCATGGGATTCCAGGGCTTGCATGGCCTGCGCTTTGACGGGCGGCAAAGACCAGACCACAGCGGCCTCTTGGCCTTGCGGGCCGCCCAAGGGCAGCAGCGCCAAAATTTCAAGCTCGCCGTTGCTTTGTGAAAACCATTGCAGCGCTTGTTGACGATGCGGTTGTGCGCATCGCACCCGCGTGGCCAAGGCCTGTTGTTGGTAGGGCAGGGTGTTGAACGCCACGCCCAGTTCTTGGCGGGTTTGGCTGTTGCGGCCCTCACACACCACGGTCAGTTTGGCGTTCACGGGCTCGTTCACGCGCTCGATCGTGTGCTGAAAATCCACCGCTTCGCGCAGCATGTTTTCCAGCACTGGCACATCGACGATGTGAGTGAGGCCGTGAAAAGAGGGCGATTGAAATTGCAACTGGCCACCAGCGTCACCCCAGACCTGCATGGTCTGTACCGGTGTGGCGTGTTGCGGATTCGGCCAGCAGCGCAAGTCGCTTAAAAGGCTGCGGGCGTTCTCGTTCAGCGCGAAGGCGCGTACGTCATTCGCCTGCGTGGGGCTGCCCAGCAAGGCCACGCGCAGCCGTTGGCGGGCCAACAACAGCGCCAAGCTGCTGCCCACCATGCCACTACCGCGAATGCACACATCAAAGTTGGAAGCCATGAAATGATTGTAGGAGTTGCCTGCCCGTAGAATTTCGCCTTTCGCGCACAACCCCAGATCGCGCTATACCAAGGATTGTTATGAGTTTGAAATGCGGCATCGTGGGCTTGCCCAACGTAGGCAAGTCCACCCTGTTCAACGCCCTCACCAAAGCGGGTATCGCGGCTGAAAACTACCCCTTCTGCACCATCGAGCCGAATGTGGGCGTGGTGGAAGTGCCCGACACGCGTTTGCAACAGTTGGCGCAGATCATCACGCCAGAGCGCATCGTGCCCGCCATCGTCGAGTTTGTGGACATCGCCGGTTTGGTAGCCGGTGCCAGCACCGGTGAAGGCTTGGGCAACAAGTTTTTGGCGCACATCCGCGAAACCGATGCCATCGTGAATGTGGTGCGTTGCTTTGAAGACGACAACGTCATCCATGTGGCCAACAAAGTGGACCCGATTGCCGACATTGAAGTGATTCAAACCGAGCTGTGTTTGGCCGACTTGAGCGCGGTTGAAAAAGCCATTCACCGCGTGAGCAAAATTGCCCGCTCTGGCGACAAAGAAGCCGCAAAGCAACTGGCCATTTTGGAGAAATGCCAAGTCGCCTTGAACGACACCAAGCCGGTGCGCACCATCGACTTCAGCAAAGAAGAACGCGCTGAACTGAAGCAGTTTTTCTTCATCACCGCCAAGCCCGCCATGTTTGTGGCCAACGTGTCTGAAGATGGCTTTGAAAACAACCCCTTCCTCGATCGCCTGAAAGCTTTTGCACAAGCGCAAAACGCGCCGGTGGTGGCCATCTGCGCCAAGATCGAAGCCGAGTTGTCCGAGATGGACGACGCAGACCGCTTGGAGTTCCTGCAAGAGCTGGGCCAAAGCGAGCCCGGCTTGAACCGCCTCATCCGCTCCGCTTACGCGCTCTTGGGTTTGCAAACCTACTTCACGGCGGGTGTGAAAGAAGTACGCGCGTGGACCATCCATGTGGGCGACACCGGCCCGCAAGCCGCTGGCGTCATCCACACCGATTTCGAGAAGGGCTACATCCGCGCCCAAACCATCGCCTTTGACGACTTCATTCAATACAAAGGCGAGCAAGGTGCGAAAGACGCGGGCAAGATGCGGGCCGAGGGCAAAGAGTACGTGGTGAAAGATGGCGACGTGATGAACTTCTTGTTCAGTTCTTGAGTTCTTCCATTTATTTCTGAAAAAGCCGCTCATTCAGCGGCATTTTTTAATTCCAACTTACACATTTATTTTTAGAAACGCATACGCTGAATTCATCTTCAAACCATACGCTATTTGCGTATAATCGAAATGAAAGCAGTATTTGTCGAGTTGCCCGCTTTTTCCCGCCATCGCACACACTATTTGGATGACGACGGCTTTCGCGCATTGCAACAGGCCATGATGAAACACCCAGAATCCGGGGAGGTCATCGAAGGGGCTGGCGGCTTGCGCAAGTTGCGACATGGCGATGCCGTTCGCGGCAAGGGCAAGCGTGGCGGTTTGCGTGTGGTTTATTTTTGGTGGGCCGCCGCCAGCCAGTTTTGGTTGTTCACGCTGTTCAACAAAGACGAAATGACAGACTTGAAATCGGGTGAAATAAAGCTGCTCAGAAACATGTTGAAACACGAATTGGAGGCGCGGCAATGACCAAGCGGAACCTGATGGCAGAACTGACTGAAGGCTTTGACGCCTTGGGCAAGGCGCGTTTGGGCAAGCAAACACTGCGGACCCATGTGGTGGAAGAAAAACCTGCCCCGCAAGTCACAGCCCAAGAACTGCTCGCGCTGCGCGAGCGTCTGCATTTGTCACGTGCGGTGTTTGCGCGCTGCTTGCGAACCAACTTGCGCACTTTGGAAAACTGGGAGCAAGGACGCTCTAAGCCCAACGCGCATGCGGCTTTGTTGATTCGATTGGTTGAAAAATACCCCGATACGGTGCAGCGTTTGGCCGCGGTTTGACCCGCGCCCCCACTCACCGTTTGCGCCGCAACAGCGCCACCCTGATTCGCCAAGCGGCTTTCACCAACAAATAGCCTGCCGCTGCCGCACCAAAGGCAAACAAACCCATGCCCAGCATGATCGGGCCGCCGTAGGCCATCAGCAAATCCCAACTCAGGTTTTCCAGCCCAGCTGGTGCAGGCGTGCTCATACCCAAAATTGTGGAACCGGTTTGGTAGGCCAGCCAAAGCCAAAAACCGATGGTGAAAGGGTTGGTCACCATGGTCATGGCGGCCGCTGACGGGATATGGGCGCGCCACCAAACACAATGGACCACGGCCGCCACGATCTGTGCAGCTGGGATCAAGAAGGCCCATAAAAAACCAACGGCCACACCTCTTGCAACCGCTTCATGCTGAAAGCGCCATAGCTGTGCATCCAACAGGCGTGGTGCCCAAGGTTTGAGCCAAGGGTGTTGGGCAAGTTGAGATCGATTGGGTAACCAAGGGCGTTCCGAATCGGGTGGTTGAACGGTTTGAGGGGTCTTTTTCAAAGCAATGTGAGGATCGTGAAAGTCCTATTCTTGAATAGCCTCAGACATTTCCGGTCAGTTAAAAACGATATATCAATCAGATTTTTACGAAGTAAAAACTGATTTTTGTCACGAAAAAATGGATATTCAAATTTACACTGCCGTCCATTGTTTGGTGAAGGACGCTATGGACACGATTGCACCTCTTTGGTTATGGATCACATTCATCGCCATCGTTTTGGCCTCTCTTTTTGTTGATTTTGTGGTTCTCAAAAAACAAGGCGCTCACGATGTGGGAATGAAAGAAGCCTTGAATTGGTCCTTGATATGGATCGCCTTGAGTTTTGTCTTCAATGGCTTGTTTTGGTGGGCCATCAAGGACGAAACCGGTTCAATCGAGTTGGCCAACACCAAATCCCTTGAGTTTCTGACCGGTTATCTGATTGAAAAATCACTGGCGGTGGACAACATCTTTGTTTTCCTGATGATCTTCACCTACTTTGCGGTGCCCAAGGCTTACCAAAAGCGCGTGTTGATGATCGGCATCATCGGCGCCATTGTGCTGCGCACCATCATGATTTTGGTGGGCGGCTGGTTGCTCTCCGAGTTCCATTGGGTGCTGTATGTGTTTGGTGCCTTTTTGATACTCACGGGTATCAAGATGTGGTGGGCAGCGGGCCAAGAGCCCGACTTGAACGACAACCCTGCCTTGAAGTTATTGCGCAAATGGATGCCGGTGAGCCAAAACTATGACGGCGAGCGGTTTTGGACCATGGAAAACGGCGTCAAGATCGCCACCCCTTTGCTGATGGTGATCAGCTTGATTGCGCTCACCGATGTGATTTTTGCGGTGGATTCGATTCCCGCCATTTTTGCCATCACCAGCGACCCGTTCATTGTGCTCACCAGCAACGTGTTCGCGATTTTGGGCTTGCGCGCGATGTACTTCCTGTTGGCGGCCGTGGCCGATAAATTTCACTTGCTCAACTACGGTTTGGCGGTCATTTTGGTTTTCATTGGCACCAAAATGTGTTTGATCGACATTTACAAAATTCCCGTCGCCGTTTCCTTGGGCGTGGTGATTGGCATCTTGGCCATCACCATGGTCCTGAGTGTTCGCAGCGCCCCCCGCAAAGCTGACGCCTGAAGATTTTTCAAGTTGGGGTTGGGTGCAACAAACGCTGAACCAGCGGATGTTGCACCCTTTTTTCTGTGCCTATGGCATAGAAATGCTCTGTCACCCCAGCGCTGCGACCCATGCGCTCAACCGCGTAATGGGAAATCAATTCCTCTTGCACTGATTCTGCCGCTGGGAACACACCCATGCCACTGGCGCCAAAAGTCTTGAGCAAGGCACTGTCTTCAAACTCTCCAACCAGGTGGGGTTTGATGTGGTGTTGTTCAAACCAATGCTCGAGCCTGTCACGGATGGCCGTATGGGCGGTGGGCAGCAACACAGGCAACTCTGCCAAGTTGTGCGGAAATGGCTTTTTGGACTTGGCCAGCAAAGCCTTTGTGCCATACCAAGCGATGGTGGACGTGCCCAAGGCATGGCTGTAGAGCTTGATGTTGGGGTTGCTGGGTGCAGCCCGGTCTGAGATCACCATGTCGAGTTTGTGCAGCGCCAAATTGCCCAAAAGTTCATTGAACTGACCTTCCAGGCACAGCAAGCGCAGCCGAGGTTCAGTGATGATGGGTTGCAACAAGCGATGCACCACGAGCTTGGGCAAACCATCGCTGATGCCGACCCACAAACGCACGCCGGGGGTGCTTGCCGCATCCCGCACCAAGTTAGGCAAACCCTCTCCCAGCTGAAAAATCTGGTCAGCTTGCTGCATGGCCGCCATGCCGGCCTCTGTCAGTGCCAAGCCGCGACCGGCAGGCTTGAGCAGTTCGCAGCCCAACTCTTTCTCCAGTTCTCGCACTTGGGTGCTCACAGTCTGCACGGCCATGTCCAGTTTTTGGGCCGCTTTAGAGATGCCTCCCTCCTTGGCAACGACCCAAAAATAATAAAGATGCTTGTAATTGAATGGGGTGCTCATGGTCAGTATTTTTAGGAAGGATATTTAGGAATTATCTGCTTTTTAGTTGTGGGTGGAGGCCCTATGGTTGAGGCCTTCTTGAAAGGAGATTTTTCATGAATCAAAACCCATTCAGCACCGCCGTGTCTGACAACACCCTCTACCCAGCCACAGGGCAAAGCAGCCATTCTCTGGAAGTTCAACGAGTCTTGCGCAACACCTATGCGTTGTTGGCCATGACCTTGATCTTCAGTGCCAGTGTGGCCGCGGCTGCGGTCACATGGAAATGGCCTTCACCGGGCCTGGTGTTGACCTTGATCGGCTATTTCGGTTTGTTGTTCGCCATCCATCGCTTGCAAAACAGTGCATGGGCTCTGCCGCTGGTATTTGGCTTGACAGGTTTCATGGGCTACACCTTGGGACCCATCCTGACCCACTACCTGTCTGTCCCCGGAGGCGCGCAAACCGTGAGCATGGCCTTGGGGGCCACTGGCGTGACTTTCATGGCGCTGTCTGCCTACGCCTTGACCAGTCGCAAAGACTTCAGCTTCATGGGCAGCTTTTTATTCATGGGCATGATCATCGCTATGTTGGCAGGTTTGGCCGCCATCTTCTTTGACATACCCGCGCTCAGCTTGGCTGTTTCAGCCATGGTGGTTTTGTTGTCTGCTGGTCTGATTTTGTTTGAAACCAGTCAAATCGTGAATGGTGGTGAGCGCAATTACGTGATGGCCACGGTCAGTTTGTTTGTCTCGGTGTTTAATTTATTCACCAGTTTGCTGGCCTTGTTTGGCATCGGTGGCAACAGCGACTGATTATTCAGCCCTCGTCCGAGGGCTATTTTTTGACCTTCACAGGAATCACACATCATGAAATGTCCCCAATGCAAAGACCAGACCTTGGTGATGGCCGATCGGCATGGTGTCGAAATCGATTATTGCCCCGCTTGCCGAGGAATTTGGCTCGACCGTGGCGAGTTGGACAAACTGCTCGAACGTGCAGCCAGTGCCAATCCAGTCGCATCGCAGCCTGCGCCAAGAAAGCAGCGTTATCAAAAATATGACGACGATGACAAGCACCACGGATACAAACACCGGCATCAAAAATCTTGGCTGAGCGACATCTTCGATTGACCACCTGAAAGTCTGAATGCAAAGTTTCATCGACCCCGCCATCTTGTTTTTTGTCTTCGGGGTATTTGCGGGTCTGGTTCGATCCAATCTGGAAATTCCGCCGGCCATTTCCAGATTTTTGTCCTTGTACTTGCTGATGGCCTTGGGTCTCAAAGGTGGCTTTGCATTGGCCGAATCTGGGCTGAATGCGCAAGTATTGATCAGCTTGGGGGCGGCATTGGCCATGGCCTCGGCCATTCCGCTGCTGAGCTACGTGTTTCTCAAAACCATCGTTGGCCGGTTTGATGCGGCGGCCATTGCAGCCACTTATGGCTCAGTGAGTGCGGTGACCTTCATCACCGCCGTGCAGTATCTGGATACCCACCAACTGCCCTATGGGGGCCACATGGCGGCAGCCATGGCCTTGATGGAGTCGCCCGCCATTTTGCTGGCTGTTTTCATGGCCAACAAGGCCCGCGCTGAGATGCGCAGCACCTACACCGGCAGCAGCTTGCAAGCCACCCCGCAAGTGACGGGCATGGGTCATGTCTGGCATGAAGCCCTGACCGATGGGGCGCAGTTGTTGCTGTTGGGTGCCATGTTGATTGGCTTTTTCTCTGGCGAACAAGGCCAAGAAGTGATGAAGCCTTTTTCTGTGGATTTGTTCAAAGGCATGCTGGCTTTCTTTTTGCTGGACATGGGCTTGCTGGCCGCACGCAACATGGGCAAGTTGAAAGGGCAACCAGTGACGTTGTTGCTCTATGCATTGCTGGCCCCTGCCGTGCATGCCAGCTTGGCCATGGTGGTGGGCGGTTGGTTGAACATGAGCCCCGGCGATCTTGCTTTGCTGATGGTGTTGTCGGCCAGTGCGTCTTATATTGCTGTGCCTGCCGTGCTTCGCCACGCTATCCCAGAGGCCAATCCAACGCTGTACTTTGGCATGTCCTTGGGCATGACATTTCCGCTCAACATCTTGGTGGGCATTCCGCTGTATGTGCAAGCGGCATTTTGGTGGGTCGGCGTTTGAGCTTTAAAACAAGCTGATGAGCCAAGTCCAACCCCATACCAACATCGCGTAGCGCAGCGCCTTGCCCACCGACATGAAAGCCACACAGGGCCAAAACGGCAGGCGCAAATAACCGGCCACCACACACAGCGGGTCGCCGATGATGGGCAACCATGCACCCAAACACGCTGCGGGTCCGATGCGCTCCAACCAACGCAGTGCTCGCATGTGGATGGTGACATGGTCTTGGTGCAAGTGCTTTGCCATCAAGCGCTCAGCTCCCCAACCCATCCACCAACCGATGGCACCGCCCAAGGTGTTGCCCACGGTGGCTACAGCCAACGCCGTCCACAGCAAGTCAGGGTGAAAGGACAGCAAAGCCAACAACACTGGTTCTGAGCCCATGGGCAGCAGGGTGGCGGCCAACACGGCACAGACAAACAAAATCACCAAACCCCATTCGGGCGTGGCCAAGTTTGTCAAGAGGGTTTGCAAGAAAAAATCCATTGTTTGTGCAGTGTAAGAGGGCGTAAAACCCATGAATACGCTCAAAAAATAAAAATACAAATCTCTGACTTAGATGGCTAGAATCGTGCCTCCTTTTTAAGCAGGTCTACTTTCTTCCCTATGCGCATTGGTCCGTTCGAGACAAGCAACGCCGTCTTTGCGGCGCCCATGGCGGGCGTCACCGACAGGCCGTTTCGCATGCTGGCCAAACAGCTGGGCGCGGGTTATGCCGTGAGTGAAATGGTCACCTCGCGCCCCGACCTGTGGAACAGCTTGAAGACTTCGCGCCGCGCCAACCATGACGGCGAGAGCGGACCCATTGCGGTGCAAATCGCGGGCACCGAGCCGCAGATGATGGCCGAGGCGACCCGCTACAACATCGAACGCGGCGCTCAAATCATCGACATCAACATGGGCTGCCCGGCCAAAAAAGTGTGCAACAAATGGGCGGGTTCGGCGCTGATGCAAGATGAAGACTTGGCCCTGTCCATCGTGCAAGCGGTGGTGGATGCAGCCCAGCCCTATGGCGCTCCCGTCACCTTGAAGATGCGCACCGGTTGGAGCGCCGAGCACCGCAACGTGGTGTCCATTGCGCGTCAAGCCGAGAGCGCAGGGGTGCAAATGATCACGGTGCATGGCCGCACCCGCGAGCAAGGCTACAAAGGCCAAGCCGAGTACGACAGCATCGCGCAAGTCAAAGCCGCTGTGGGTATTCCGGTGGTGGCCAATGGCGACATTGATTCACCTCAGAAAGCCCAACAGGTGTTGCAAGCCACCGGCGCAGATGCTGTGATGATTGGCCGCGCCGCCCAAGGCCGACCTTGGATTTTTCGCGAGATTGACCATTTCTTGCAGCACGGCACCTTGTTGGCACCGCCCTTGGTGGCCGAGGTGAAGCGTTTGCTGTTGCACCATTTGCAAGACCACTACAGCTTGTACGGCACCCACATCGGTGTGCGCAGTGCCCGCAAACACATCGCTTGGTACACGAACGGCTTGATGGATGCCACAGCGTTTCGACAAGCCATGAACCGGATTGACGACTGCGACGCCCAACTGGCGGCCGTGGCCAATTACTTTGACCGCGTGGCGGATCTGGGCGACCGCTTGGTGCCCATCGCCGCCCCCGGCATTTTGGAGACTGCTGAATGAGCAAGAAAAACATTGAAGACGTGGTGCGCCACAGCGTGGAAGGCTACTTCAAAGACTTGCGCGGCGAAGAGCCCGAAGCACTGCACGACTTGATGATTCGCTTTGTGGAAAAACCATTGCTTGATGTGGTGATGAAACACGCCGAAGGCAACCAGTCCAAAGCCGCCGCTTGGTTGGGCCTGAACCGCAACACCTTGCGCAAAAAACTCGGCGAACACAAGCTGCTCTAACTGCACTGCATACTGGGCGCTGGCCGCTCCTCGAAAGACGCTTTATGAATGCCTTGATTTCCGTGTCCGATAAAACCGATGTGGTGGAGCTCGCCCAAGCCCTGCACACGCTTGGTGTCAAGCTCATTTCCACCGGGGGCACCGCGCAACTGCTGAGTGCGCAAGGTTTGCCGGTGCGTGAAGTGGCCGACCTCACGGGCTTTACCGAAATGCTCGATGGCCGTGTGAAAACCTTGCACCCCAAAGTGCACGGCGGCTTGCTGGCGCGGCGCGACCTGCCCGAGCACATGCAAGCGCTGCAAGACCACGGCATTGAAACCATCGACCTGTTGGTGGTCAACCTCTACCCGTTTGAAGCCACCGTGGCCAAGCCCGATTGCATCTTGGGCGACGCGATTGAAAACATCGACATTGGTGGCCCCGCCATGGTGCGCAGCGCCGCCAAAAATTGGAAACACGTGGCGGTGCTGACCGACCCTTCGCAGTACCAAGCGGTGATGGACGAATGGCAAGCGAATGGTGGCTTGAGCGAAAACACCCGCTTCAAGCTCGCCGTGGCCGCTTTCAACCGCATCAGCAATTACGACGGCGCCATCAGCGATTACTTGTCGTCCTTGAATTTGGAAACCGAGCAACGCAGCTTGTTTCCCGGCCAAGCCAATGGCCGCTTCATCAAGCTGCAAGACCTGCGTTACGGCGAGAACCCGCACCAATTGGCCGCCTTCTACCAAGACACGAACCCCGCGCCGGGCTCCTTGGTGACAGCGCGTCAGTTGCAAGGCAAAGAACTGTCCTTCAACAACATCGCCGATGCGGATGCCGCGTGGGAATGCGTGAAGAGTTTTGACACGCCTGCTTGCGTCATCGTCAAACACGCCAACCCCTGCGGCGTGGCCGTGGCCGACGACGCCTTGGGCGCTTACAAAAAGGCCTATCAAACCGACCCCACCTCGGCATTTGGCGGCATCATCGCTTTCAATTGCCCGGTGGATTTGCCTGCGGTGCAAGCGCTGGGCCAGCAGTTCGTGGAAGTGTTGATTGCGCCGTCCTTCACCGGCGAAGCGCTGCAACAGTTGCAAGCCAAAGCCAATGTGCGGGTGTTGCAAATTGCCTTGCCACCTGGCGGCAGCAACGCTTGGGCCAACGGCCACAACCTGGTGGACGTCAAGCGCGTGGGCTCAGGCCTGTTGATGCAAACCGCCGACAACCATGTGCTGACCATGGCCGACATGCAAGTGGTGACCACCCAGCACCCCAGCCCCGCACAAATGCAAGACCTGTTGTTCGCGTGGAAAGTGGCCAAGTTCGTGAAGAGCAACGCGATTGTGTTTGTCGCCAACGGCATGACCATGGGCGTTGGGGCGGGTCAGATGAGCCGACTCGATTCAGCCCGCATCGCCGCCATCAAAGCAGGCCACGCGTCCCTGAGCTTGCAAGGCACGGCGGTGGCCAGCGACGCGTTTTTCCCGTTCCGCGACGGCTTGGATGTGGTGGTGGACCAAGGCGCCACCTGCGTGATTCAGCCCGGCGGCTCGATGCGCGACCAAGAAGTGATTGACGCCGCCAATGAACGCGTCGTGGCGATGGTGTTCACGGGCGTGAGGCACTTCAGGCATTGAGCGTGGGGCTTGCCAGCAGCTTGGCGTCAACCAAAACGCCGCCCTTGCTTTTGTTTTTAACTTGAAATCTTCAAGCCAGTTTGGGCCAATGGATTTGAACTTTGCGCTTGTTGGCCAAGCAATCGCGCAAATACAAGTTGATGAGGCTTTGATAAGGGACGCCAGCTTCATCGGCCATGCTTTTGAAATACACCACCACATCTTCAGACAGACGCATGGTCACGGGCTTCTTGAGTTTTGAGGCGTAGGGGTTTTTGCGAGCTTTGAGCTTGGAGAAATCGTATTCGGCTTTCATGTCAGGTACCTTTGTAAAACACGCTTTCACGCTTGGTGGCCTTGCGGGCTGAAATGATTCGGATGACTTCGCCATCCTGACGTTCACAATGACAAACGATCAATTCCTTGGCTTCAATACTCATGCCCAACAACAGAAACCGATTCTCGTCAGCCGAGTGTTCTTCATCAAAAAATTGAACCGCGTTTTCATCATAAAAAACGGTTTGCGCTTCCTCAAAAGACACATTGTGTTTTCTCAGGTTGGCGGATGATTTGGTTGGGTGCCATTCAAACTTTATCATATGTACATTGTATGTAAAGAAACAGATGAATGTTGATTTCAGTAGCCCGGATATTCCATCTTGAGCGCTACCCAAGCTGCTGTCCGCGGGCCATAGTCAGAAGCGATGTCTTGGATTGCCTTATCAAGGGTTTCCAAAGGCGTCGATTCACCATTTGCCGAGATCATGCGGTTCTGCGCATGGCGACCCAACACGCGGCTGGGCATGAGCTTAAGTCCACGCAAGCTTTTGATGACACCGGCGCGCCTGGCCGAATGTAGATAGTCGGAATTTATTGCAAAGCTTCAAGCACAGCAGCGGGATTGCGGTCAATCACATTCAGCAACACCAGCGAAGCGCCGCTGGGAGACCGATCGCCGCGCTCCCAATGGCGCAAGGTTGCGACCGAAAAACCAAAGCGCGCTGCAAACTGTTCTTGCGTCAAGCTCAAGCGCTGGCGCAGGTTGGAAACATCTACAGCATGCGGTTGGTAAAGCTTGACACCGCTTGCTTTGTCATCCTTGCTTTTGGCATGCGCAATGGCTTCGGTCAGGCCTTGCTTGATGCTGTTGAATGCTTTTGACATGGTTTTTTCCTTTCAGTCCTGAATCCATAATTTCACCAGCAAATCAACCAATTCGGCCAATTCATTGCGCTGGGTTTTGCTGATATTGGTGCGTTCACTTTTTGCAAACAAGGTCAGCAGGTACAGCGGCATCCGCTCGCTGTGGACGTAGTAAATGATGCGAACGCCGCATGATTTACCGTGACCGCCTCGACCCCACCGCAGTTTGCGAATGCCCCCAGTGCCTTCCATCAAATCGCCATCTTTGGGGTGCGCTGCCAAGTAATTGATGATGTCCATGCGTTCGGACACACTCATTAGCTTTTCAGCCTTGCGGATGTATTCGGGGAGTTCTGCGATGGTCAGCATGTGCAGAATTCTAATCCATTGGATTAATTTTGAAGGCGTCATTTCAGTCCTGAACCCGGACCTTCACAGGAAAACCAACCGCCACCCATTGCGCACAAATATGCTTTTGTGCGAAACTTCATCCATGCGCACCACCCTCGATCTTCCAGACCCGCTGTTCAAGCACCTCAAAACCCGTGCGGCGCAAGAGGGCAGGACCTTGCGCGACTTGGTGGTGGAATTGGTTGAAAAAGGGCTGTCCGCCCGCGACCTGGTCGATGCCCAACAGCGCTTTCAGGCGCGGCCGCTGATCGCGGGCACGGCGCCCATGCGCTTGCTGCCAAGCCAACTCACCTCTGCCGATCTGTCCGACATCCTCAGCGAAGAAGACGATGAGCGAGCCCGCCAAATCCTTCAAAGTCGCTGAGGTGCCAGCCTCATGGCGGCTGGCCTCGGGAGACTTGCCCGACGTCAATGTCTGGCTGGCGCTGTCCTACGCCCCCCACCCGTTTCACGCCCGGGCCACGGCTTATTGGCAGGAGGCTTGCACCAGCAACAGGCCTTTGTGGTTTTGCCGCAGCACCATGCTGGCGCTGGTGCGCTTGCTGGCGCAGCCCAAAGTGATGGGCACGGATGTGCTGAGTCTGCCGTCTGCCATGGCCGTTTACCAACAATGGTTGTCCACGCCCGCCGTGGGTTTGTTGCTCGAGCCGTTGGGCTTGGAGGCGCATGTGCAAAGCTTGTTGGGCACCGACACCGCGCCGCTGCCCAAGCATTTGTGGACCGATGCCTGGTTGGCCGCCACCGCCGAGGCCGCCGGTTTGCGCATGGTCACCTTCGACCAAGATTTTGAGAGGTTCAACCTCAGTCGATTGCAAGTGTTGGCTTGAGCCCTACAAGCCAGATTGGGAAGGGTGCCCTCAGCCCCAGAAAAAGAACAAATCCAGCACGGGTTTCATGAAAAATCTATGCAAATTTAAATTTCAACTTTAAAATTGCAAAAATGATTCCCCGTAACGCCACCCCAACACTCGAACGCCTGGCCAAAGGCTTTCCCGTGGTCGTGCTCACTGGGCCTCGGCAGTCGGGCAAAACCACGCTGGCCAAGTCGGTGTTCAGCAGCAAAGTCTATGTGTCCTTAGAGAACCCCGACGAGCGGGCGTTTGCCTTGCAAGACCCCAAGCGGTTTTTGCAGCGCTTTCCCCAGGGTGCGGTACTCGACGAGGTGCAGCGCTGCCCCGAGTTGCTGTCCTGGTTGCAGGGCTGGGTGGATGAGCGCGGCATCATGGGTGACTTTGTGTTGACCGGCTCGGCACAGTTCGACTTGATCGTGGGTGTCACCCAAACCCTGGCGGGACGCGTGGGGCGTGTCGAGTTGCTGCCGCTTTGTGCTGATGAGCTGGCCGCGTCTCAGAAGGCGCCCACAGACTTGAACACCACCCTGCTCCAAGGTGGCTATCCGGCGCTGTACGACCGCGATGTGTCGCCGCAAGATTGGTTTGCCAACTACATCAGCACCTACATCGAGCGCGATGTGCGGCAGTTGGTTGCGGTGCGCGATTTGTCGCAGTTTCAAACCTTCGTGAAGATGTGCGCCGCCCGCAGCGGCCAGTTGTTGAACCTCACATCTCTGGGCGCAGATTGCGGCATCTCGTCGGTGACGGCCAAGCAATGGTTGTCGGTGCTGGAAGCCAGTTACATCGTGAGCTTGCTTCAGCCGCACCACCGCAACTTCGGCAAGCGCTTGGTGAAAGCGCCTAAACTGTATTTCTGCGATGTGGGCTTGGCCGCTTGGCTGCTGGGCATTCGCGACGCCGCCAGCCTGGACACCCATGCCGCTCGCGGTGCGCTGTTTGAAACCTTCGTGGTGAGCGAACTCCTGAAGCAGCGGCTCAATGCCGGTCAGGCGCGTGATCTGTACTTCTGGCGCGATAGCGTGGGCAATGAAGTGGATGTGCTGATCGAAAGCGCCAAAGGGCTGCAAGCCATTGAAATCAAGTCCGGCAGTACCTTCGCCAGCGACTGGACCGATGGCCTGAAGAAGTGGCAAAAGTTTGCGGGCGAAGAAAGCTTCCAGCCCTCATTGGTCTACGGCGGCACCGATTCTCATGAGCGTGAGGGCGTGCAGGTGTGGGGTTGGTCGGCGCTTAGCAAGCTGAGCCCTTTGCGTTAAATCTCGACAAAGTCCTTTGCAATTTTGAACACCTATATAAAAATATTCAATAAAATCAAGTACTTACGATATTCTCAACAGAATCAGTCCTGCACCCGGACCTTGAGCTGAAACGCGACCGCGCCATACAAGCGGTCTTGCAGCGGCGGCACCAGCGCCACATTCAGGCCAACCCAGCGGCTTTCCCAGCTGGCCACTGGCAACACGGCAGGAAACCAGCCACCGTCAAACGCCTTGGGGTAGCCGTTGAAAGCGCCCATGACCACGCCCCATTTGCCGTTCGCAAAGGTGAAAGGCTGGTAGTAGGCGCCCACATAGCTAGAGCGGGCGCTGTCACTGTTGATGAACCGACCTGCTGTGGCCGACCAGTCTTCATTGATTTGCACTTCCACGCCAAAGCCGAAGTTCTCGTTGCGCAAACCCTTGTTGGTGTCAAAGTGCGCCGAGTAAAAACCGGGGTTGAGCCAGATGCTGTGTCGCGCGGCCAGGGGTGGGGTGGCTGCTGGCGGGCTCTCTGAGGAACCGTCCGCCCAAGCCATCGTGGCCAACAAAACGCCCAGCGAAAAGGCGACTTTGCGCATCAAAGCGTGGCAAACACATCAGCCGCGGCTTGTACCGTGGCGGCAATGTCCTCGGCGCTGTGTGCAGCACTCACGAAGCCCGCTTCGTAAAGCGCTGGCGCGATGTACACGCCCTTGTCCAGCAAACCGTGGAACAGTTTGTTGAACTTGGGGCTGTCGCTGGTCATCACCTTGGCGTAGTTTTGCGGCAGCTCGGGCAGCAAGAAAAAGCCAAACATGCCGCCTTGGCAATCGGCGCTGAACGGCACGCCTGCTTTGGCAGCAGCGGCTTTCAAACCATCGACCAAGCTTTGGGTGCGGGCCGACAGCGCGTCAAAGAAACCGGGTTTGGAAATTTCATGCAAGGTGGCCAAACCACAGGCGGTGGCCACGGGGTTGCCGCTCAAGGTGCCAGCTTGGTAGACCGGGCCCAGCGGGGCCAGCTGTTCCATGACGGCGCGTTTACCGCCAAACGCGGCCAGCGGCATGCCGCCGCCAATGACTTTGCCCAGCACGGTGAGGTCGGGCTCGAAGCCAGGCAAAGATTTCGCATACACGCTTTGCGCACTGCCCAAAGCCACGCGGCAGCCGGTCATCACCTCGTCAAACACCAGCAAGGCGCCGTGCTGGCTGCACAACTCGCGGCAGCGCTTCATGAAGGGCACGCTGGCCCGCACGAAATTCATGTTGCCGGCAATCGGTTCGATCATCAAACAAGCCAGCTCTTGGCCGTGCAAGGCAAAGGCTTCTTCCAGCTGCGGGATGTTGTTGAATTCCAAGACCAAGGTGTGTTGCACCACCTCGGGGGGCACGCCTGCGCTGGTGGGGTTGCCAAAGGTGGCCAAGCCGGAACCGGCTTTCACCAACAGCGCGTCGGCATGGCCGTGGTAACAGCCTTCAAACTTGATGATCTTGCTGCGGCCCGTGGCACCGCGTGCCAGGCGCAGTGCGCTCATGCCCGCTTCGGTGCCCGAGCTGACCAAGCGCACCATGTCCATCGAGGGCATGAGTTTCAACAGCGCTTCGGCGAGTTCAATTTCGCGCTCGGTGGGTGCGCCATAAGAGAAACCTTCCAGCACGGCTTTTTGCACGGCTTCAACCACCGCCGGGTGGCCGTGGCCCAAAATCATCGGACCCCACGAGCCGATGTAATCGATGTAGCGCTTGTTGTTGGCGTCCCAAAAATAAGCGCCTTGGGCACGCTTCACGAAACGCGGTGTGCCACCCACCGCGCGAAAAGCGCGAACAGGTGAATTGACGCCGCCAGGAATCACTTGGCGGGCGCGGTCAAACAAAGTTTGGTTCAAATCGGTCATGGTCTTCCCAGTCGTGCAACAAAATCAATGCCGGGTGTGGTGGCCGGGCAGCGAGAAATCTTCGGCAGTGGCTGCGCCATCGGCTTCATCGTCGGTGGCTTCATCCACGCTTTGCGCCCAAAACAAACGGTCGGCCACGGCATGGCCCATGCCAGGGCGAAAACCCGCGTCCAAGCTGCCGTCCAAAAAGCCCAGCGCTTCACCCACCGAGGCCTCGAGGTCGTCGCCCATGGCCAGCAAGCCAGCCAAGGCCGCGCTCAAGGTGTCACCTGCGCCGGTGAACACCGCGTCAAAACGCTCGATGGTTTCGCTCACCAACACGGTGAGCGGCGTGGCCAAGGCGTTTTCCAAATGTTGGCTGCCTTGCGGCAATCCGGTGACCAAGGTGTAGGGCACGCCTTTGTCGGCGGCGGCTTTGGCAATGTCGCGCGCGGTGGGCGGGCGTTCGCTGCCCCACTCGGGCAACAACCATCGCCACAGCGTGGAATGGTTACCCACCAACACCGTGGTTTGTGGCAACAGCAGTTCCATGAACGCGTCTTGGTAGGCTTCAATCGGGTCGTCTTGCCACCACGATAAGCTGGGCATGTAAGCCACCACCGGCACATCGGCGTAGTCGGTGCACAGCTCGGCGATGGTGGCCACAATTTCGGGCGTGCCGCAAAAGCCCACCTTGATGACTTGCACCGAAATATCTTCCAAGATGATGCGGGCTTGTTCGTCCACCGCGTCTTCGTCCATGGCCATGTGGTCGAAGGTTTCAGCGGAGTCGCGCACATAGCTGCCGGTGCTGATGGCCAACACATGCGCACCCACCGAGGACATGGCCAAGATGTCTGCGGTTAAACCACCTGCACCGCTGGGGTCATTGCTGTTGAAACACAGCACGCAAGGATGGGCCATTTCGGGTGTCTGGCCTTCGTCTGGGAGCGGGAGGGTGGGGTTCATGGCCGTCTATACTTTGATTCATTCTATGCCACGGTTTCAACGTGGTTTGTGTGCTTCCTCGAATGAAAGAGACCCCGTGAACAAGACTTGGATGTGCCTGATTTGTGGCTGGATTTACGACGAAGCGTTGGGCGACCCCGACAGCAACATCGCCCCCGGCACCCCGTGGGAACAAGTGCCGATGAACTGGACTTGCCCCGAATGTGGCGCACGCAAAGAAGACTTTGAAATGGTGCCGGTCTAACTTTTTTTCACCACCGAATAGCGCAGCAAGGTTTTGGCCCGCGCTTGCGCGTGGTCCACAACCGGCAGCGGGTAGCTCTGGCCCAACACCACACCGGCTGCTTGCAGCTCCATCGGTTTGGCCAGCCACGGCGCATGAATCGCTTTGTCGGGTAAGCCACTCAGTTGTGGCACATAACGCCTGATGAACTTGCCTTGCGGGTCAAACTTTTCGCTTTGGTTGATCGGGTTGAAGATTCGAAAGTAGGGCTGGGCATCGCAGCCACTGGAGCTGGCCCACTGCCAACCGCCGTTGTTGGCGGCCAAGTCAAAGTCAATCAAGTGTTGGGCAAAGTAAGCCTCGCCCCAGCGCCAATCAATCCCCAAATCCTTCACCAAAAAACTCGCCACCACCATGCGCAGTCGGTTGTGCATGTAGCCGCTTTGGTTGATCTGCGCCATGGCTGCGTCCACCAGCGGGTAGCCGGTTTGGCCATCACACCAGGCTTTGAACAAGGCCTTGGCGTGCTTGTCTTTGTCCCATTGGATGTCGTCGTACTCGCGCTTGAAAGCGCTGTGCACCACATGCGGATGGTGGTGCATGATCTGGTGGTAGAAATCGCGCCAAATCAATTCAGACAACCAAGTTTGCGCACCTGCATCGTTTTTCAGGGCACGTGCATGGGCCAACCGCGCCAACTGCCGAATCGACACCGTGCCAAAGCGCAAATGCGCACTCAAATAACTGGGCCCTTTCACGGCCGGAAAGTTGCGCGTGGCCTCGTAGTCGCTCATGCGCTTGTCGAAATCTTTCAACAGCATCTGCGCACCTGACATGCCGGGATGGATGTGCAGCGCCGCCAAATCCACGGCTTCAAAACCCATGTCCTGCAAGCTGGGGATGGGTTGGCGCAAGGCTTTGGGGATGCTGGCCAATTGACCGGGCTGGGCTTGTGTCGGTCGTGCCGCCAAATCGGCAGGCGTGACTTTTTTCAACCACGCGTTTTTGTACGGCGTGAACACGCCATAGGGTGTGCCGCTCAGCGTCAAGACCTCGCTGCGTTCGAACACCACATGGTCTTTGAAGCTGTGAAACGCGATGCCGTGGTTGGCCAAGCTGCCGCGCACTTGGGCGTCGCGGGCCAAAGCCTCGGGCTCGTCATCATGGTGGGTGAACACGGCTTGTACCCCCAGGGATTGGGCGAGTTGAAGCATTTCGTGGATGGCTTCGCCGTGGCGCACCAGCAAGCCCGCCTCCGTATTCGCCGCGCGTTCGCGCCAAGCGGCATCAAGCTCGTGCAACGACGCGTGGATGAAGGCCACGCGCCGGTCTTGGCGCGGTAATTTGTCCAAGATGGCGGTGTCAAATACAAAGGCCGCGTGCACATGCTTGGCATGCTTCAAGGCGGTGCTGAGTGCGGTGTGGTCGTCCAAGCGCAAATCTCGGCGGAACCACACCAACACGCTGTCAAACTGGTCTAAAACTTGGGGAGGCATGTTCACCTTAAAATCTTGGCATGACCATGGATTCTGCACCCATCAACCTGACGCATCATTTCCTGATCGCCATGCCGGGTTTGATGGACGAATCTTTCGCCCGCAGTGTCGTTTACATGTGTGAACACTCCGAGCGTGGCGCCTTGGGTCTGATCATCAACAAGCCCAGCCCCATGCGCATGGAAGAGTTGTTCGAAAAAGTCGACCTCAACCTGGGCCGCACCGACCTGATTGAAATTCCCGTGTTGCAAGGCGGCCCGGTGCACACCGAGCGCGGCTTTGTGCTGCACGAGCCGCTCGCCAAAGCCGACCCGAATGGCCCCGAGGCTGAAAACACCTATGCCTCCACATTGATGATTCCCGGCGGCTTGGAGATGACCACCTCCAAAGATGTGCTTGAAGCGCTGTCTACTGGCGCGGGCCCGCGCAAGGTGCTGATCACCTTGGGCTATGCCGCTTGGGCGCAAGGGCAGTTGGAAAGTGAACTCGCTGAAAACAGTTGGCTCACGGTGGAAGCCGATGCCCAAGTGATTTTTGACACCCCGATTGAACACCGCTATGACAGCGCCTTGGCCTTGCTGGGCTTGCAAGCCTGGATGCTGTCGCCGCAGGCGGGTCACGCATGAACGTGGCTGCGCCGCCCGTTGCCACAGCCCTGCAATCCTTTTTGGCTTTCGATTTCGGCCTGCAACGCACAGGTGTGGCTTACGCTTCACGACTCTTGGGCCAAGCCCAACCACAAGGCACGGTGAAAGCTGCAGGGGACGCACGTTGGCCGCTGATTGCTCAACACATTGAACGCTGGCAACCCGATGCGCTGGTGGTCGGTGTGCCCTACCACCCCGATGGTGCACGCCATGAAAACACCGACCGTGCGCAAAAGTTTGCGCGTCAATTGCAGGGTCGTTTTGGCTTGCCTGTGTTTGAGGTGGACGAGCGTTACTCGACCACCGAAGCCCGCGCGGCCGGTGCCACCGATGTGGACGCGGCATCGGCTTGCGTCATCCTTGATCAATTTTTAAGAAACCTCGCACCATGAGCATTGGCCATTTATCCCTCGACGCCCAGGCCTTGTACGGCCAGATGTTGAAAGACCTGCGTGAACGCTTGAGCCCCACTGCGCATTTGGTGGGCATCACTTCTGGGGGCGCTTGGTTGGCTGAACGCTTGCATGCCGACCTCGGTCGTGCTGAAGCTTTGGGTGTTGTGTCTTCCTCGATGCACCGCGATGACTTCGCGCAACGCGGCATGGCCGACAGTGCGGCCACCAAGCTGCCTTTCGCGGTAGACGGCGCAGTCATTTGGTTGATCGACGATGTGTTGTTCACCGGGCGCACCATCCGCGCGGTGGTGAACGAGTTGTTCGACTATGGCCGACCGGCTGCCGTGCACTTGGCGGTGTTGGTGGACAGAGGCGGGCGCGAGTTGCCGGTGCAAGCCGACTATGCGGCGGCGCGTTTGAGTTTGCCGGGCAACCAATCCTTGCGCCTGACCCGTGACGCACAACATCAATTCGCTTTTTCGGTGGAGGGCTGAGATGCTTTACAAACGCAACCCGCAACTCAACCGCAACGGTGAATTGATTCACCTGTTGTCCACCGAGGGTTTGTCGCGCGACATCCTGACAAAGATCTTGGACACCGCCAGCCAGTTCGTGTCGGTGAACGACCGCGAGGTGAAAAAAGTACCTTTGTTGCGGGGCAAAAGCGTTTTCAATTTGTTTTTTGAAAACAGCACCCGCACCCGCACCACCTTTGAGATTGCAGCTCAACGTCTGAGCGCCGATGTGTTCAATCTCGACATTGCCCGCTCCTCGGCCAGCAAAGGCGAATCGTTGCTGGACACCATCGCCAATCTGAGCGCGATGGCGGCCGATATTTTTGTGGTGCGCCACAGCGAATCTGGCGCACCGTATTTGATTGCCGAGCACGTGGCGCCCCATGTGCACGTGATCAACGCGGGTGACGGCAGGCACGCGCACCCCACACAAGGTTTGCTGGACGCCTACACCATACGCCATTTCAAGAAAGACTTCGCCAACTTGCGCGTGGCGATTGTGGGTGATGTGTTGCACTCGCGGGTGGCGCGTTCAGACATCCATGCGCTCACCACCTTGGGCTGCGCCGAGGTGCGTGTGGTCGGCCCCAAAACCTTGGTGCCCTCGGACATGTCGCAACTCGGTGTGAAGGTTTTTCACAGCTTGGAAGAGGGTATCCGCGACTGCGATGTGGTCATCACGCTGCGCTTGCAAAACGAACGCATGAGCGGTGCTTTGTTGCCCTCAAGTCAAGAATATTTCAAGAGTTTTGGCCTGACACAAGCCAAGCTGCAACTGGCCAAACCCGACGCCATCGTGATGCACCCCGGGCCGATCAACCGGGGCGTGGAAATCGAATCGGCGGTGGTGGACGGGCCGCAAAGCGTCATCTTGACGCAAGTGACTTTTGGCATCGCTGTGCGCATGGCGGTGATGTCCATCGTGGCAGGAAACGACGCATGAGCATCCTCATTCAAAACGGGCAAGTGATTGACCCGGCCTCTGGCATGAACACCCGCGCCGATGTGGCGATTCAAAACGGCAGCATCTTGGCGATTGGCAAAGTGGATGCCAGTTTCAAACCCACGCACACCATGGACGCCACGGGTTGCATCGTGATGCCGGGCTTGGTGGACGCGTGTGCAAGATTGGGTGAGCCCGGCCACGAGCACGAAGGCATGTTGGAGACAGAATTGGCGGCGGCAGTCGCTGGTGGTGTCACCAGTGTGGTTTGTCCGCCCGACACCCAACCCGTGTTGGATGAACCAGGTTTGGTGGAGATGCTGCAATTTCGCGCGGCGCGTTTGCAGTTGTCACGCGTGTTTCCCTTGGGTGCACTCACACGTGGTTTGGACGGCGAAGCCCTGACGCCCATGGCCGAACTCACCTTGGCTGGGTGCATTGGTTTTTCGCAAGCCGAGCAGAACATGAGCCACAACCAAGCCTTGCAGCGCGCCATGCAATACGCCGCCACGTATGGCTATTGCATCTGGTTGCGACCGCAAGATGCGGCGCTGGGCAAAGGTGTGGCGGCCAGCGGCCCCTTGGCCACGCGAATGGGTTTGAGTGGCGTGCCCGTGGCCGCAGAAACCATCGCGCTGCACACCATCATCGATTTGATGCGCACCAGTGGGGCTCGCGTTCATGTGTGTCGCTTGTCCAGCGCAGCGGGTGTCGCGTTGGTGCGTCAAGCCAAGGCCGAAGGCTTGGCCATCAGCTCGGATGTGAGCATCCATAACTTGCATTTCACCGATGCCGACATGGGCTACTTTGACACCCGCGCCCGGCTCACGCCGCCCCTGCGCCAACAACGCGACCGCGATGCACTGCGTGAAGGTTTGAAAGACGGCACCATCGATGTGCTGGTGTCCGACCACACACCGGTGGAAGGCGACGCCAAGGCCTTGCCCTTCGCACAAGCCGAAGCGGGTGCCACGGCCTTAGAGATGTTGCTCAGTGCCACGTTGAAATGGGCGGCGCAAAGTGAAGTGGATGTGTTGCGTGCATTGCAAGTCGTCACCTCGGCACCCGCGCAGTTGTTGGGTGTGCGGGGTCAGGGCTTGGGGCAGTTGCGTGTTGGCGGTGTGGCCGATGTGTGCGTCTACAACCCCGAGGCTTCATGGGCTGTCAAGCCCGAAGCGCTGCGCAGTCAGAGCAAGCACACGCCGTTTGCGTTTGACATGAGTGGCAGTGAAATGGTGGGGCAGGTCAGGGCCACGATTGTTGCCGGCAAAGTGGTGTTTCAAAACTAATTGGGGTCAGATTCCAATTATTGAAAATAATTGGAATCTGACCCCAATTACCTAAGCGTGACTTCACAGCAACGTGTCAGCCCAAATGTTCTGCGCCCAATTCCAGGCATACGTGCCTTCAAGCGCATTCGCCTCGGTGGACAACCCACCCGAACCTGGCACGGTTTTGAAGGTCTTCCCTTCGGCGTTGTACTGATGCACCGACGCCACGTGAATCACCAACTTGTCACTCACATAGCTGTAGCAGGTGTTGGTTAGTAATGGTCTGGGGTTGATGGCCAAATCGGAGAGTTGCGCCACCACAGCTGCTGCCGCCACTTTGCCGTGTGAGTTGGCCATGTGCCCCGACTTGGGCATGGCAGGAGCCGCCAATGTGGCGTCACCCAACACATGGATGTCTTTGGCGGCCAATGATTCGAAGGTCTGGTAGTTGATGCCACACCAACGGTTGTTCACCGTGGCCAAACCCGTTTGCATGGCAATGGAGCCTGCACGCATGGCGGGTAAAACGTTCAGCACATCAGCACGAATGCTTTCTTGCACATCGAATTTCAAGGTGCTGGTTTTGGCGTCCACCGCCACGACCTTGTGGTTGGGGCGAAACTCGATGATGTCTTTGTAGTTGTCGCTCCAAAACTTTTTGAACAAAGCAGGTTTGGAGGTGATGTCGGGGTTGGCATCCAGAATCAGCACCTTGGATTTGGGCTTGGCTTGCTTGAAGTAATGCGCCACTTGGCTGGCGCGTTCATACGGCCCTGGCGGGCATTTGTACGGCGCTTCAGGCACGGTGAGGGCATACACACCACCGTCGGGCATGGCTTCAAGTTGTTGGCGCAGCGCCGTGGTTTCCGCGCCCGCTTTCCACGCTTGCAAAATTTGACCACTGGCGTTGGCCGCTTGCAAGCCTTCGATGCTGTCGAAATGCATGTCCACACCGGGCGACACAATGAGTTTGTCGTAGCTGATGGTGCCGCCGTTTTTCAAGCTCACGGTTTTCTTGGCTGGGTCGATGGCGGTGACAAGGTCGTGCACCAAACTCACGCCATGCTTGCTGCTGAGGGCCGTGTAGGGCGTGGTGATTTGCGCCATGGTTTTGCTGCCACCCAAGACCAAGTTGGACATGGGGCATGAAATGAAAGTCTTGTTCGGTTCAATCAACACTACGCTGATTTTGTAATTGGACAAGACCCGCACATACTTGGCCGCTGTAGCACCGCCATAGCCGCCACCAATCACCACCACCTGGGCTTTGGCAGGCGCTTGGCTGGTGAGTGTGGCGCAGCTCGAGAGGGCTGACAGAGAACCCAAGGCCAAGCCGGTTTGAAGCAGTGTTCTTCTTTGCATGGTGTGTCCTTAGCGTTTTTGAGCAGCGAAATAATCGGCCATGCTCTCGATTTGTTGATCGGTCAAGCCCTTGGTCAGTTGGTGCATCACGGTGGCGGGTCGGCTGCCGTCCTTGAAGGCTTTCATCTGCGCCACCATGTAGTCGCGTGGCAAACCTGCAATGGAGGGGACGCTGGAGCCAGGCACTGCGCGGCCTTCACTGCCATGGCAGTTGGCACAGGTGGCGGCATCGGCGCGTTGATGCAGCGCACCGGCAGCGTCTAGTGCCATCACAGGCCAACTGCTCAGCAACAGCAACGCACTTGCAAATCTCAGTGTGAATTTGGGGTGGGGCATGGCAGGTCTTTCAATGGATGAAAAAAAAAGGGCGCTCAAACAGCGTGCGTCACCACATGGCCTTTTGAGATTTCAATGATCTCATCGCCAAAGCTTTCAACATCGTCTGGGTTGTGGCTGATGAGGATCATGGGGATGTTCAATTGCGCTTGCACTTGCGACAACTCTTGGCGCAGGTTTTGACGCAAACTTTCATCCAGCGCAGAAAAAGGTTCGTCTAGCAAAATGGCTTTGGGTCGCATCACCAAGGCGCGGGCCAAGGCCACTCGTTGACTTTGGCCGCCAGAGAGTTGATGCGGATACTGATGGGCCAAGGTGCGCAACTCGAACTTGTCCAGCCAGTGGTCCACATCAGGGTGGCTGAACTGCTGTGCTGGGTTGAACCAGCGTTTATGGAGAGAGAAGGCGATGTTTTGCATGACGGTCAGGTGTGGAAACAAAGCATACTCTTGAAACACATAGGCCAGTGCACGTTCTTGGGGGGTGGTGCAAATGCCCAGAGACTCGTCAAAAAGAGTGACATTGTTAAAACGAATGTGTCCATGTTCTGGTGTGGTCAGGCCGGACAACATTTTCAGGATCTGTGTTTTGCCCGCACCTGAGGGACCAAACAAGACCAATCTGGAGGCATTGCTTTGAAAGCTGACATCCAATTCAAACTGATGCTGCTTGCTTGCATAGGTTTTTTGAAGTGACACATCCCACAACATGGCGACCCCTTAGCGTGACTCGATCACACGGCCGGGCATGAGTTTGCCCGACACCAACAACACACTGATGCAGACCACCGAGGTGAGCAGCACCAAGAAATTGGCCACATCATCCCGACCCGCTTGCACCGCTTCGTACACCGCAATCGACAAGGTTTGGGTTTGACCCGGAATGCTGCCCGCCACCATCAAGGTGGCACCAAACTCACCTGAGGAACGAGCGAATGATAACAAGACACCCGACAAAATACCGCGCCACGCCAGTGGCAAGGTGACGCGAAAGAAGATGGCAAATTCGCTGATGCCCAAGACCCTGGCGGATTGTTCGTATTGAGACTCCAAGGATTCAAACGCCGCACGTGCGGCTTTGAAGACCAAGGGAAAAGACACGATGGCGGCGGCAATCACTGCGGCTTGCCAGGTGAAGATCAGGTTGATGTTGAAGTTGTCTTCTAAAAACGCACCGATGGGGCCGTTGCGGCCAATCAAAACCAACAGGTAGTAGCCCAGCACAGTGGGCGGCATCACCATGGGCAGCGTGAGTACCGCGTCCAACACGTCTTTGCCCCAGAAGTTTTTGCGGGCAAAAACATAGGCCACGCCAATGCCTAAAAACAAATTGATGAGGGTGGCGAAGCCCGCCACCTTCAAGGTCAACCGCAATGCAATCCAAGCTTCATCCATTCGTGCATCAGGGCGCGAACCCTGTCCTTGTTGTCAGTTGGCCAGCGCCAACACCACTGCTGTTTCATCCAACTCTGCAATCGCTTCATCACTGATGCTGAAGTCGCTCAAGTGCTCGGCAAAGCCGACGATGGTGATGCCCGGCTCCACCAGCAAATTGATTTCACCACTGGCGCTGCCACGTGATTTGCGCACCACCACGCCATGCACCACGTTTTTGTGCTTTTCACTGGAGGCTTGTTTGATGCTGACCGCGGTGGCCTTGCACAACACCAACACAGCTTGACCCACATGCAACTCAAACAACTCGGCGCTGGCACTGGTGATCTTGGAGTAAAAAACCGTGCCGCCTTTGGAACTGAGCTCCACCCGCACAAAACTCCCTTTTTTGCTGATGCCAGACACTGTGCAAGGGAACTGGTTGCGCATGGTGGTGCGCAGGCCCAACATGCCGCTGTCTGAAAAGCCTGTGCCCGATTGACCACCGGTCTTTTTCGTGAGCTGCGACTTCACCACTTCCAAATCGGTGGAAGCCTTCAGCAATTCTTTACCCGCCTTGGTGAGCTGGGCACCGCCGCCGCCTGCACCGCCCACCACTTTTTCCACCAAGGGGGTGCCCGCCAAATTGCTGAGGATGTCGATGGCTTGCCAAGCAGCTTTGTAGCTCACGCCCGCACGCCGAGCAGCCTCTGAGATGGAGCCTGCGTCTTGCAGACGACGCAGGATGTCGATGCGTTTGTCCGTCTTGCTGTGGCCGAGGGCTTTCCCTAGGTCTTTTGTGTTTTTGCCAACCATCAACAAAATTCCAAAAAAGGATGGTAAATTCGCTATTCTAAAAAAGAAGAGCGATTCGATTCGCTATTCTATTTCAGAATTCTCAAGCCAAAAGCAAAGTATGTTGCATTCATTCAAAGCCTACCATCGCATCCAAATCAAACCCCTGGTTGCGGCCTTGTTGTTGGCCGCCTCTGGCGCATTGTTCGCAGCTGATGGCGCGGTCAAGCCCAGCGGCTTTGGCCTGGTTTCTGCCGATGGGCAAAGCTCGGTCAATCTCTATGGACAGTTTCACTTCGACATGCGGTCTATCCATAACGGTTTGAATCTGCTGAACGACAAAGACGCCGCATCTGGTGCCGATAACTTTGAGGTACGTCGGGGTCGACTCGGCATCACCGGCAGGCTGCTCAAAGACATCGACTATGAATTGATCACCAACACCTTGGGGAGCAACGCCAACTTGATTCACCGTGCCTATATCAACTATGGCTACAACCAGCAAGTGCAAGTGCGTGTCGGTCGATTCAAGCAGCCGTTTTCCTTGGAAGAAATGTCCAGCGCGAATGGTTTGGATTTCATGGAGCGCTCTTATGGCAACCAGTTGGTGCCCAGCCACCGCTTGGGCGGCATGATCCATGGAGAACCCGTCAAAGGCTTCACCTATGGCGTGTCTGTTTACCAAGACGGTTTCAATGAAATATCCAACACCGACAACATCGGTGCATTGGGCGCAGCCCGCGCCACCGTGAACCTGGCTGAACTGCGCGGAATCAGCGACACCATTCTTCACTTCGGTGTTGGTTTGGACAAAGGCAGTTACAAAACCACACCCACGGTCAGCACGGATACCGGTGCAGCCATCAGCGGATTGACCCGTGGCACGGTGTTGGCATTCCGCTCGGAAAACAGAGGCATGACCAATGTCTACCGGGCACAAATCAGTGGCGACACCATCAGTCCCGCCTTCGGTGGTTTGGCCAACAATGTGGCCAACATCAGCAAAGAACTCAAAGGTTTGGAATTGGCGCTGGCCACAGGTCCTTGGAAGTTTCAATCTGAATATTTTGATGCTGCCTACAGTGCCAAGGCTTTGAACTACAACACAGACTCAGCCTTGGGTGCGCTTGGATTGAAAGGCACGGCCACGTTGGATGTGACTGCAAAAACAAATTACCATGAATTTTTGTACAACATCACCGGAGAAAACTGGTCCTCAGCCTACAAGTCTGGGGCATTTGGCAGTGTGAAACCAAAGTCGAATTTTGGTGGCGGCGGTACCGGTGGTTGGCAAGCAGGCTGGCGTGTTTCCAGCTACAAAGTGGGTGAGCCCGCAGGGACTGCACTGGCAGGATCGGGTGTCACCAAAACCAACACCACCACGTTTGGCACGATCAACACCAACACATCGCGTGGTGAAAACTCTGCAACCGCTACCACCAACACCTTCGCTTTGAATTGGATCTTGAACCCGAACGCACGTGTGATGTTCAACTATGCTGAAACCAAGTTTGGCACCAAGGTCACTTATCTCTCTACAACCGCGACGGATGTGGGATTCATTAACAAAGAAAAGCTCTTCTCGGTTCGCACTCAACTCAGTTTTTAAGTCCACCCCATGAAACATTTGAACCGTATCACTGTCGCTTTGTCTCTGTTGCTCAGCGTCTCTTCGTGGGCCGCCGAACTCACCGTCTCTGCAGCTGCCAGCCTGACACAGGCTTTCCAGGAAATAGGTTCTCAGTTTGAAACCCAAAATCCCGGCACCAAAGTTAAATTCAACTTCGGAGCTTCAGGTGCATTGATGCAGCAAATCGTCAATGGTGCGCCTGTGGATGTGTTTGCCAGTGCCGACACCGACACCATGGACAAAGCGGTGGCCAAGAAAGCGGTGAACGCGGCTGACGTGAAGGTGTTCACCAGCAACCAATTGGTACTGGTCACACCTGCCAACAGTCTTGCCGTGATGACGCGGCTTGTCGACTTGAAAAAGCCTGACATCAAGCGTTTTGCCATGGGCTTGCCAGCCAGTGTGCCTGCTGGCCTCTACGCTCAAGGCGCATTGGAAAAAGCGGGGCTGTGGAAGGATGTGAAAGACAAAGTCATCAGCACCCAAAACGTTCGGCAAACCCTGGACTATGTGGCTCGCAATGAAGTGGACGCTGGGTTTGTGTATGCCAGTGACGCGCAGTTGATGGCGGGCAAAGTGAAAGTGGCCTTTCAAGTGGCGACCACCTCACCGATTCACTACCCGATGGCCAAAGTTGCATCCTCAACCAAGTCAGAAGATGCGCTCAAGTTCATGGCGTTTGTGATGTCCAACGCAGGCCAGTCGATTTTGAAAAAACACGGCTTCACAGCGCCCTGAAAGCGCAGTGCATCATGACTGGTTCTGATCAAGCCGCACCCGCGGCAATTTTTGGCCGCAAGGCTGCGCCATGTTGTTCCAAGGCTTGCCGCACCAAGGGCAACAATGTCGGCAAATTTTGCTGGTCAATGCCATCCAAAATCAAGTTGCGCATACGTGGTTCCCAAAATTTATGGATGTGGGTGGCGATGCCGCTCTTGGCCTCTTCTTGGTCGGGGAAGGCCGAGAAAAATTCGCCAATTTGATTGGCCATGTGAACCAGGTTGTCAATGTCCATGATGTGCTTCTGTCGTCAATGAGGGTTGGGTTGAAATCAAACGGTGGCCGTGGCTGTAGGCGTTGAACTGCTCACCGCGCACCATGGCAGCCAGCACCAGGTTGTGGTCTTGCGCCAGTTCCACTGCCAACGATGTGGGTGCGGATACTGCCGTCAACACACCGGCACCGGCTTTCACGGTTTTTTGCACCATCTCGAAACTGGCGCGACTGGTGATGCAGACAAAACCTTGCTGCATGTTTTGTTCGGCCTTCACCAAAGCACCAATGAGTTTGTCCAAGGCGTTGTGACGGCCCACGTCTTCGCGCACCAACAAAATATCGCCTTGTAAGTTGGCCCAGGCAGCTGCATGGGTGGCACCAGTGCGCAGTTTTTCGGGTTGCTTGGAGCGCAACATGCTGTGTGCTTTGAACATGGCGTCTTGTTGAACGTGGACCTCAGGCGCTTGGGTCAAGGCCAAGCGCACTTGGCCCAAACTGTCGGCCCCACACAAACCACAGCCTGTGCGACCGGCCATGCTGCGGCGACGTTCTTTCAGGGCTTGTTCGGCTTGTGTGGCCACTTCAAGCCGCACTTCAATGCCTTGGGCCAACACCTCGGTGTCCACGCCGTAAAGCTGTGAGGGGTTTTGCAACAAACCTTCGGTCAGGGCAAAGCCCAATGCAAAGTCTTCGAGGTTGGAGGGGCTGGCCATCATCACCGCATGGGTGATGCCATTGAACACCAGTGCCACAGGCACTTCTTCGGCCAAGGCCAAAGCCGCGCTGTGGCTGGTGTTCATTTGCCCATCACTTCAAAGGCTTCGGTTTTGTGCTGCGCCTTGGCCAGCAAACCGAGTTGGTCTTTGTTGAAGCGTTGGTAGTTTTGCTGCCACTCGGAGGGTTGACTGACCGCCACCACTTGCACCGCTGTCACTTTGTACTCGGGACAGTTGGTGGCCCAGTCGGAGGCATCGGTGGTGATCACGTTGGCACCCGACTCGGGGAAGTGGAACGTGGTGTAGACCACACCGGTTTGCATACGCTCGCTGATTTCAGCACGCAACACGGTGCGACCTGAACGACTTTCGATGCCGACCCAATCATCTTGCTTGATGCCGCGTTCTTCAGCATCGTGCGGATGGATTTCCAAGCGGTCTTCGCTGTGCCACTGGTTGTTGTCGGTGCGGCGGGTTTGTGCGCCCACGTTGTACTGGGACAAGATCCGGCCGGTGGTGAGCAAGAGCGGAAATTTGCGCGTGATTTTTTCTTGGCTGGCCACGTACTGCGTGGGGAAGAACTTGCCTTTGCCGCGCATGAATCCAGCGGTGTGCATGATGTCCATGCCTGCGTCTGGAGTGTTGTAATTGCAAGGCCATTGCAAGCTGGTGTGCTGATCGATCTTGGCATAGCTGACACCGCTGAAGCTGGGTGTGAGCGCGGCAATTTCTTTCATGATCTCTTCGGGATGCGCATAGTGCATCTCGTAGCCCAAGGCTTTGGCCAGCTTGACCGTGACTTCCCAATCGGCCAAACCGGCCATGGGGGGCATGGCTTGGCGCACACGCGAGATGCGGCGCTCGGCGTTGGTGAAGGTGCCGTCTTTTTCCAAGAAGGAAGAGCCCGGTAAAAACACATGGGCGTACTTGGCTGTTTCGTTCAGGAAGATGTCTTGCACCACGATGCATTCCATCGCTGACAAGGCAGCCGCCACGTGTTGGGTGTCGGGGTCGGATTGCACGATGTCTTCGCCTTGGCAGTACAAGCCCAAGAACGAGCCGTCCATGGCGGCGTCAAACATATTGGGGATGCGCAAACCTGGTTCGGGGCTCAGGGCCACGCCCCAAGCGCCTTCAAACAAAGTGCGTGTGGTCGTGTCCGAGATGTGACGGTAGCCTGGCAACTCGTGCGGGAAGCTGCCCATGTCGCAAGCGCCTTGCACATTGTTTTGACCGCGCAAGGGGTTCACGCCCACGCCCTCACGACCCACCATGCCACAGGCCATGGCCAGGTTGGCAATGCCAATCACCATGGTCGAGCCTTGTGAATGCTCGGTGACGCCCAAGCCGTAGTAGATGGCCGAGTTCGGTCCAGCGGCGTACATGCGTGCAGCGGCACGCACTTCAGAGGCGGGCACACCGGTGACGCTTTCAAAGGCTTCGGGCGAGTTCTCTGGCTTGGAGACGAATTCGCACCATTCATTGAAGCTCTTGTTGTCGCAACGCTGCGCCACATAGTCTTCGGCCACCAAGCCTTCAGTGACCACCACATGGGCCAACGCTGTGATGAGCGCCACATTCGTGCCGGGCTTCAAAGCCAAGTGGTGTTGGGCTTTCACATGCGGGCTGCTGACCAAGTCAATCTTGCGCGGGTCGGCGACGATCAATTTCGCGCCTTGACGCAAACGACGTTTCATGCGGGAGGCAAACACCGGGTGGGCGTCTGAGGGGTTGGCACCAATCACCAACAACACGTCGGCCTGTTCCACGGATTTGAAGGTTTGTGTGCCCGCCGAGGTGCCAAAGGTTTGGCCCAAGCCATAGCCGGTGGGTGAATGGCAAACACGGGCACAGGTGTCCACGTTGTTGGTGCCAAAAGCGGCCCGCACGAGTTTTTGCACCAGGTAGGTTTCTTCGTTGGTGCAACGCGATGAAGTGATGCCACCCACAGAGTCTTTGCCGTGCTTGGCTTGAATGCGTTTGAACTCAGAGGCTGCGTAATTGATGGCTTCGTCCCAGCTGACTTCTTGCCAAGGGTCGGTGATCTTGGCGCGGATCATGGGTTTGGTGATGCGGTCTTGGTGCGTGGCATAGCCCCATGCAAAACGACCTTTCACACAAGAGTGGCCTTCGTTGGCTTTGCCGTCTTTCCAAGGCACCATGCGCACCACGGTGTTGCCCTTCATCTCGGCTTTGAAGCCGCAACCGACGCCGCAATAAGCGCAGGTGGTGATCAGGCTGTGTTCGGGTTGGCCCAACTCGATGATGGATTTTTCTTGCAAGGTGGCTGTTGGGCAGGCCTCAACACAAGCGCCGCATGACACGCATTCGCTGTCCATGAACGGCTGGTCTTGACCGGGGGACACGCGGCTCTCAAAGCCACGGCCAGAAATGGTGAGGGCAAAGGTGCCCTGGGTTTCTTCACAAGCGCGCACGCAGCGGTTGCACACAATGCATTTGCTGGCGTCGTAGGTGAAGTAGGGGTTTGACTCGTCCTTTTTTGCATCGCAATGGTGTGCACCAGCGGCCTCGCCCACGCCATAGCGCACATTGCGCAAACCGGTGACACCGGCCATGTCTTGCAATTCGCAGTTGCCATTGGCGCTGCAGGTCAAACAATCCAAGGGATGGTCGGAAATGTAGAGCTCCATGACACCTTTGCGCAGGTCTTGCAACTTGGGTGTTTGGGTGCGCACCACCATGCCAGCCTCGGCGGGTGTGGTGCAAGAAGCGGGGAAACCTTTGCGGCCATCAACTTCCACCAAACACAAGCGGCAAGAACCAAAAGGCTCGAGGCTGTCGGTGGCGCAAAGTTTGGGCACTTGAATCCCAGCTTCAACAGCAGCACGCATGAGAGAGGTGCCCTTGGGCACGCTGACGTCATAGCCATCGATGCTTAAGTGCACAGTTTCTGTCGAAGTGCGGGCAGGTGTGCCGTGGTCGCGTTCTTGTTTCAGGTACATCAACATGGTGTTTCCTTAAGGAACAGAAACAGCTTTGGCTTCCAAGCCAAAGTCTGCGGGGTAATGGTTGAGTGCGGACAACACAGGGTAGGGTGTCATGCCGCCCATGGCGCACAAGCTGCCATGCAACATGGTGTCGCACAGGTCGCGCAGCAAATGCACTTGTTGTTCTTTGTTGGCAGCGGTGCCAATGCGGTCGATGGTTTCCATGCCGCGTGTGGAGCCAATGCGGCAAGGCGTGCATTTGCCACAGCTTTCAAGCGCACAAAATTCCATGGCGTAGCGGGCCAAGCTGGCCATGTTGGCTGTGTCGTCATGCACCACGATGCCACCATGTCCGACCACCGCACCCATGGCGGCGTAGGCTTCATAGTCCAGTGGCACATCCCACTGCGACTCGGGTACATAGGCACCCAAGGGGCCACCCACTTGCACCGCTTTGATCGGGCGGCCACTGCGGCTGCCACCACCGAAATCAAACAACAATTCGCGCAAGCTCAAACCGAATGCGCGTTCCACCAAACCGCCTTGCAACACATTGCCGGTGATTTGGAACGGCAAGGTGCCGGTGGAGCGGCCCATGCCAAAGTCTTTGTAAAACCCAGCGCCCTTGGCCATGATGATGGGCACGCTGGCCAAGGTGATGACGTTGTTGATAACGGTGGGTTGGCCAAACAAGCCTTCTAAGGCAGGCAAGGGCGGTTTGGCGCGAACGATGCCGCGCTTGCCTTCGATGCTTTCAAGCATGGCGGTTTCTTCGCCGCACACATAAGCCCCGGCGGCCTTGCGCACCTCAATGCGAAACGCCTTGCCACTACCCAGCACGTTGTCGCCCAAAAAACCCGCCGACTCGGCCAAGGCGATGGCGGTGTTCATGGTGGCGATGGCGTGCGGGTATTCGGAGCGGATGTAGATGTAACCCAAGGTGGCACCCACCGCCAAACCGGCGATGGCCATGCCTTCAATGAGCATGTAGGGGTCACCCTCCATGGTCATGCGGTCCGAGAAGGTGCCCGAGTCGCCTTCATCCGCGTTGCAAACCACATACTTTTGCGCAGAGGTGGTGCCCAAGACGGTGCGCCATTTGATGCCTGCTGGAAACGCTGCGCCACCGCGGCCACGCAAACCCGAATCGAGCACTTGCTGCACCACGGCAGTGGCCTCCATGGCCACGGCGTTTTTCAAACCGACCCAACCGCCGTGCGCGGCATAGTCGTCCAAAGACAGTGGGCGGGTGATGCCCATGCGGGCGAACGTCAGGCGTTGTTGCTTGGCCAAGTAAGGGATTTGATCGGTGAGACCCAAGCCCAAAGCATGTGTCCCGCCGTTCAAGAAACCGGCTTCAAACAAAGAGGCCACATCGTCTGTGCTGACCGGGCCATAGGCAACGCGGCCTTGTGGTGTCAACACTTCGACCAAGGGTTCGAGCCAAAACAGACCGCGTGAACTGTTGCGCTGAATGTCGATGGCGACGCCATGCTTTTCAGCATGGTGGTGCAAGGCATCCACCACGTCATCGGCACCGGCGGCCAAAGCGGCGGAATCGCAAGGAACGTAGAGCGTGATCATGCGGCGCTCCCGAGTTTTGCCACAACGGCGCTGAACTTGGCTTCGGTCATGCGGACATGCATCTTGTCGTCAATTTGCATGGCAGGTGAAGAGGCACACAGACCCAAGCAATACACCGGCTCTAAAGAAAACTTGCCATCGGCGCTGGTTTCATGGGCGCCACAACCCAACAAGCTTTGTGCTTGCGCCCACAGCGCTTCACTGCCACAAGCGCGGCAGGCTTCAGCACGGCACACCTGAACCACGTGGTGGCCCGGGGGTGTGCTGCGAAAGAAGTGGTAGTAGGTGATGACGCCATGCACCTCGGCGCGAGACAGGTTCATGCCTTCTGCGATCAAGGGCACGGCGTTGGCTGGAATAAAGCCCAAGGCGTCCTGAACGGCATGCAACAAGGGGAGCAACCCCCCCGGTTGCTCTTGGAATTGGGGCAAGAGCTGGCTGACCAGCAAGAGTTCAGGCGCGACAAGAGGCTTTTTCATAAGTCAATCAGTTGAAAAATTTAGAGACACTTTGCAAGGTGCGGTAGATGCCCCAAGCCAAAGGAATGCTCACGGCGGTCCAAGCCAACCAAACGATCACAGGGCTCACATGTGAAGGTGCGCCGGTGCCGTGTACTTCGGAAGCGCTGGCTTTTTCGTGGGCAAGTTTTTTCTCATGGGCCAATTCCTCGGGCGTCATGAAATGCTTGGGATGGACAGGACGGATCATCAGGTTGGCGATCAAGCCCACCACCAACATACCCACCAAGATGAACATGGTTTGGTTGTAAACCTCTTCACGCGGCAGGCCCAATCCGAGTTGGTAGTCGCGCATGTAGTTCACCACCACGGGACCCAAAATACCGGCGGTTGCCCAAGCGGTGAGCAAGCGACCGTGGATGGCGCCCACCATTTGCGTGCCAAACAAGTCGGCCAAGTAGGCAGGCACGGTGGCAAAACCACCGCCATACATGCTCAAGATGATGCAAAACGCGGCCACAAACAACAGCTTGTTGCCTGCCATGGCGCTGGCTGGAACGGACGCATACAAAGCGGCACCAAGAACAAAAAACACCACGTAAGTGAGCTTGCGGCCCAGTTTGTCCGACATGCTGGCCCAGATGATGCGACCGCCAATGTTGAACAAACTCAGCAGCGCGGTGAAGCCTGCGGCCACGCCTGCAATCATCGTCAGCTGTGTTTTATCCAGCTCGATGAACTTGGCCTCGATGCCAATCAGGGCACCACCAAAGACCTCTTGCAACATCGGGCTGGCCATGCCAATCACGCCAATGCCTGCAGACACGTTCATGCACAACACCACCCACACCATCCAAAATTGCGGGATGCCCCACACTTTGCTGACATGCACATGCTGTTGCGTGATCATGACGTTGTTGGCTTGCTGCGGCGGTGGTGTCCAGCCCGCTGGTTTCCAACCTGTGGGAGGGACACGGTAGCCCAATGCGCCACCCATCATGAAAACAAAATAAACCAAGGCCATGCAGACAAAGGTCTGCCACACGCCCACCTCAAGGTCGGTCGCGAATATCTTCATCAGTTCAGCGGCCAGTGGTGAGCCGATCATGGCACCACCACCAAAGCCCATGATGGCCATGCCGGTGGCCATGCCACGACGGTCTGGGAACCACTTGATGAGTGTGCTGACAGGGGAGATGTAGCCCAAGCCCAAACCAATGCCACCAATGACACCGGAGCCCAACAACATCATCCAAAACTGGTGGTAGTAAATGCCAGCTGCAGAAATCAGCATGCCGCCGCACCAGCAAATGGCGCTGACCACACCTGCTTTGCGCGGGCCTGCACGCTCGAGCCAGCCGCCCCACAAGGCTGCTGAGCTACCCAGCAGCACAAAAAACATGGTGTACATCCAACCCAGCGTGGAGACTTTCCAGTCGCAAGTGGAGATGAACAATTCTTGGAAGAAGCCAATGTCGGGACCGCATTGAATTGCATCTTTGATGCCCAGCGCTTTGGACAGCGGGAGCCAAAACACAGAGAAGCCGTAGGCCATGCCGATGCAAAGGTGAATAGCGAGAGCGGCGGGTGGAACCAGCCAGCGGTTGAATCCCTCGCCTGCAATGATGCGTTCCTTTGACAAAAAGCCGGGTGTGCCGTTTGCCGCGCTCTCGGAAGCGTCAACTGATGTGCTCATGTTGTCTCCAATTTTTTGGTTGTTGTGCCAGCGTTCGACTTTAACGTATGCTTTCCCAGCACAACCGAGTCTAGGGAAAGCACTGAGACGCCGCAATATGTCTGTCGTGCTCAGTTAAGATCAGACTCTTCAACATAACTAATATGCTCTTGAGAGCCTATATCCTGGATGCACAAAGTCTCGATCAAGCCGCAGTGGACCATCAGTGACGTCCATGGTCACAACCTGGCCCCTCGCTTGCTGGAATTGCTGGCCGAAGTGCAAAGCCATGGCAGTTTGTCGGGCTCGTGCAAAAAAACCGGTGCCTCTTACCGGCATGCTTGGAGCCTGATTCGTCAAGGCGAGCAGCAGTTGGGCATGTCTTTGTTGAACATGGAGCGTGGGAAAGGTTCCACCCTGACGCCCTTGGCCGAGAAGTTGGTGTGGGCTGGGCACCGCATCTCTGCGCGGCTCACGCCCATGTTGGAAACCTTGGCCTCGGAACTTGAAGGGGAAATTGGCCGGGTTTTGTCCACCAGCAACGAGGTGTTGCGGGTTCATGCCAGCCATGGCTTTGCCGTGGAAAAAATGATTGAAAAGCTGGCGCTGTCGGGCACCCATGTTGAGCGCAAGTATGTCGGCAGTGTGGAGGCGGTGGCCTCTTTGCATGCGGGAGCTTGTGAAATTGCTGGTTTTCACATCCCGCAGGGAGAGTATGAAGAATTGGCGTTCAAGCATTACGCCAAATGGCTCAAGCCCAAGGAAAGCCGCATCATCCATGTGGCCACGCGCCGCCAAGGTTTCATGGTGGCCAGCGGCAATCCCCACAAAATTTACGAGGTGAAAGACCTGACCCGCAAAGGCTTGCGCTTCGTCAATCGCCAGCCCAGCAGTGGCACGCGGTTTTTGCTGGAGTGTTTTCTGAAAAAAGCCCAAGTCGATCCGTCTCTCATTGCAGGCTATGAACAGGCTGAATTCACCCATGCAGCTGTGGCCGCCTATGTGGCCAGTGGCATGGCCGATGTCGGCTTTGGCGTGGAAACCCCTGCGCGGCGCTTCAAGCTGGAATTTTTGCCCTTGGCCACCGAGCGGTATTTTTTGCTGTGCAACCAGTCCGACTTGGACAAACCGCATTTGCAAGCGGTCTTGAAAATTTTGAACAGCGACGAATTTCAGTTTGCCGTGAACCAGTTGCCCGGCTACACCGCCGCGCATTGCGGCCAGGTGGCCACCATCCCTGAGGCCTTTCCAGACACGGGGCTGAGCAAGAAATTTTGAGCTTGCAAAAAAAAGGACACCCGAAGGTGTCCTTTTGCTTCAGCTGTAAGGGCTGATCAGTAAATGAATGTCGGGTTGACAATCGCCTGAACTGTGCCAGTGGTGCGGTGTGGCGCCACGGTGATCATGCCTTCATAAACGCCATCTTTCAGAGCTTGCTGGGCAACGACGTTTTCAAGAATGAACACGCCAAATTCAGCCAACAAAATCTGGTGAACGTGGAAAACTTGTCCTTGGTTTTCAAAAGGAACAACCTCCAAGCCCCAAGTGTCAGAGCCAACCATGGCAACACCTAAGTTGGCCAAATAGCGTGCACCTTGCACACCCAAACCAGGATGGGCTGCACCGTTGCGCTTGTCATCCACACCCAGCAGTTTGTGCCAGCCAGTGTAGAAAATCACGATATCGCCTTTGTTGATTTTCATGTTGCCTTGGCGCTTCAAAGCAGCCTCGATTTCAGGCTGATTGAACGGTGTGCCTTCAGGAATGATGTCTTTGCCCATCAGAGCCGTCATGTCCAACAGCACTGCACGGGTAGCAACAGCAGGTACTGTTTCGATACCGAATTTTTTCAAGCCTGAAATACCCGTGACATCTTTGCCCGGGGTGCAGTTGTAGTAGGTGTTATCGATACCGATATGACCCAAACCATCTATCTGCGTACCAATACCCACCCAAGTTTGCAAAATATCGTCGTGGTAGTTGGTTTTGGTGTTGCCCAAGCTTTGACCTTCATAGTCCTGGCCAGGGCGAACAATAGTGACCGAATATGTGCGCGGTGGAAACGCTGGTGTTTTGGCATTGGTTTCGATACCCATGCGCATTGTCTTGCCTTGCTTGATGAGCTTGGTGGCGGCCAATACATTGTCTTTGGTGATGTTGTTGATGGCACCAATTTGGTCATCAGGACCCCATTTGGATTTGTGGCATTTCTCATAGGCAAACGCGCTGCCCATCGACATAGTACCGAGCACAGCACTGGCGAAAAAAACCGCAGCTAATTTTTTAAACTTCATGAATTGTCTCCGTTGATGGGCCCGTTGTTTGGCGAAACCTGTGCAGCAGGACGGGCCTCAGACCCTGATGCACATTGAACATGAATACGTTGAAACTCTTGCTCACCTTGGGTGTCAGTGAGCCTTTTTTCGCGGGTGAAATCTGAGGAACAGGCATCGCTGCTGAGGACTTGACCCAAGCGCGGCTGAAAGCCGATGTACCAAGTGGGGTCTTGCATCTGCAATTTGACCTGGTCCAATTGTTTGTCAGCCGCCAACTGAACTGCAAACTCTAGAAAAATGCCGCCTTGGAAACCGCGTCCCGCGTCCCGCGCTACAAAATTGTTGACTTGGAAATTCAACGGTTTGCCAGTCTGCGCATCTTCAATGGTGAGGAAATACTGGTAGGGCTGCATCAGGCTTTGGTTCGCCTCGGCAAAAGCCTGGAGTTCATCCGGGTCGAGCTGGCTGTTTTTGTTCAGGTCGATGTTCTCGCGGACCAGCAGGGTGTTTTGCGCGTCCATTTGCCAACTGACATGAAAGCCCGTGAGTTGGCGGGCTTGGTTCAGCATGGGGTCAAGCTGGTAGGCCAAGCGCAGATGCGGGTGCGCATGGGCCAAACCCACACCGATTGTCAAAAGAGCGATCAGCGAAGCTTTGAGAAAAACAAAAGACACCTGCCACCCACCATTCATGAATCAGAATAAGAAGCCAATATCGCAAGAATCAATTCAAAATTACATAGGGGTATTCGATAGGAGTTTTCTATTATTGAGAATGCATTCTCAAAAATCACCTTGGTTGGTGCCCCCGACAGGAATCGAACCTGTATCACTCCCTTAGGAGGGGAGAGTTCTATCCATTGAACTACGGTGGCGGGCAAAGAATTGTAGGCTTGGGGTTTGAGCAGATTGTCACGAACAAAGACACAGGGGGCTTCTCATGGGCATGTGGATAGAACTGGGCGTGTTTGGGCTGGTGTTTGTGTTTGCGCTGCACCAATGGAGCGACTTGAAAAAAGAGAAGCTGAAGCGGGAGCAACAAAAAGCGGCTGCGGAAGCTGAATCGCCAAAGGACAGCTGATCGGGTGGCGCTGGCGCAACACCGTGCATATTGAATCCGATTGGATAGGGTCAGTTATTTGCTCAGCATCCGCATCGCGTCTTCCAGCCCTTTGAGGGTGAGCGGGAACATGCGGTTGCTGACCAGCTGCTGGATGATGCTGATGCTTTGCCGGTACTGCCACACACCAAGTGGTTCGGGGTTGATCCACGCAAACTTGGGGTAGGCGTGGGTTAGGCGTTGCAGCCATTCGGCACCGGCTTCTTCGTTGTTGTATTCCACGCTGCCACCGGGCTGCAAAATTTCATACGGGCTCATGGTGGCGTCGCCCACAAAGATGAGTTTGTGGTCCTTGTTGTACTTGCGGATCACGTCCAAGGTGTCGAATTTTTCGGCGAACCGGCGGCGGTTGTTTTTCCACAAAAAGTCATACACGCAGTTGTGGAAATAGAAAAACTCCAGGTGTTTGAACTCGCCTTTCACCGCTGAAAACAGCTCTTCCACCCGCGCCACGTGCTCGTCCATGGTGCCGCCCACATCCATCAGCAACAACAGCTTCACGTTGTTGTGGCGTTCGGGCCGCATTTTGATGTCTAAGTAGCCCGCATTGGCGGCTGTGCTGCGGATGGTGTTGTCCAAATCGAACTCGTCTTCCGCGCCTTCGCGGGCAAAGCGGCGCAGTCGGCGCAGCGCCACTTTGATGTTGCGGGTGCCCAGCTCGACGCTGTCGTCATAGTCTTGGAAAGCGCGTTGCTCCCACACCTTCACAGCGCTTTTGCCGCCGCCTTTGCCGCCAATGCGGATGCCTTGTGGGTTGTAGCCGCCATTGCCAAACGGCGAGGTGCCGCCGGTGCCAATCCATTTGTTGCCGCCTTGGTGACGCTCCTTTTGTTCTTCCAAGCGCTTCTTCAAGGTTTCCATCAGCTCGTCCCAGCCCATTTTTTCAATCGCGGCTTTTTGCTCGGGCGTGAGTTCGTTTTCCAGGGTTTTCTTCAGCCATTCCAGCGGCACATCGGCGGTGAAGTCAGTGAGCATTTCCACGCCTTTGAAATACGCACCAAAGGCTTTGTCGAACTTGTCGAAATGCTTTTCATCCTTCACCAAAATCATGCGGCTCAGGTGGTAGAAATCGTCCATGCTGCTCGACTCGCTTTGCGGCCCCACC
>CALBEV010000133.1 GCA_937891045.1 uncultured Burkholderiales bacterium
AGCCCGTTTGGCGTAATGGGCATGGTCCGCACCGCCCTCAGGCTTTGACGAGTCGCCGTAACCCCTCAGGTCTGCCGCCACAACGGTGAAATGTTGCGCCAGGGTAGCGGCCACGCGGTGCCAAATCACATGGGTCTGCGGGTGACCGTGAAGCAGCAACAGGCCAGGCCCAGCGCCACCCACAACGGCAGCGATGGACTGCCCTGTGTCGACGGTGATCGTGACATCGCGAAAGCCTGGAAACAGTTGTTGTGTGACGTTTGACACGTTCATCCTTGTGGGAGATTGACCTGGGAGGCGTGACGCTGCTTGCGCTCGTGTGCGCCATCTTCCACTGCGCCGATGCGCGGCCGATTCTTCAGAGAATAGCCATTTTCCCAAGGGCGCGTTTTGCGGTCACCTTCGCGGCACAGCCGAGCAAGCAGGCACTCTAAACTGCCTTTCGCCCGTCAATCCAACCAATTCACCGTGTCCATCGCAAACTGAAAGGCCCTCTATGTCATCTTCCCTACAAGGTTTGCAGCTGACCTCCACCATTCGTGACGACGGCACCTTGGCCGTTGTCGTCCAGCCCCAGACGTTGCCCGCGCCTGCTCCTGACGAAGTGGTGATCGAGGTCCAAGCAACGCCACTCAACCCCTCTGACATTGGCTTGCTCTTTGGACCCGCTGACATGGGCCAGGCTTCGGCCTTGCCGGGACAAACAGGCATACAAGCACCGGTCTCTGCACCCGCGCTGAAAGCCATGGCCGGCCGCATGAACCAAGCCTTGCCTGTCGGCAACGAGGGCGCTGGCCGCGTGGTGGCTGCGGGTAGCGAAGCTGCTGCCCAGGCGCTGCTCGGCAAAACCGTCACAGTCATCGCTGGGGGCATGTACGCGCAATACCGCTTGGTCAAGGCCGCGCAATGCGTGGTGCTGCCCGAAGGTGCCACGCCTGCGCAGGGGGCTTCTTGCTTTGTGAACCCGTTGACGGCCTTGGGCTTTGTCGAGACCATGAAGCGCGAGGGGCACCGCGCGCTGGTGCACACCGCAGCCGCATCCAACCTGGGGCAAATGCTCAACAAAATCTGTCAGGCCGACGGCATAGAGCTGGTCAACATCGTGCGCAAACCCGCCCAGGCCGCTTTGCTCAAAGGCCTTGGGGCACGCCACATCTGTGACAGCAGCGCACCCAGCTTCATGGCGGATCTGACCGAAGCACTCGTTGCCACGGGGGCCACTTTGGCCTTTGACGCCACTGGCGGCGGCTCCTTGGCCAACCAAATACTCATGGCCATGGAAGCGGCACTCAGCCGCCAAGCCACGACCTACAGCCGCTATGGGTCTTCTGTGAAAAAGCAGGTGTATTTGTATGGCAACCTCGACTTGCGGCCGACAGAAATCACCCGCAGCTATGGCATGGCTTGGGGTGTCGGTGGTTGGCTGGTTTTCCCCTACCTCGAGCAACTGGGCGAAGACACCAACCACGCCTTGCGCCAACGCGTCATGGACGAACTCACCACCACCTTCGCCAGCCATTACGCCCGTGAAATCAGCCTCAGCGATGTGGTGGACCTCGCGCAGATCGCACGCTACAACGAGCGCGCCACAGCGACTAAATTTTTGATCAATCCCAGCAAAGGCTAAAGCCCAAGCGACCGCTCAAGTAAGTTGCCGATAAAAGGAACCACGATGGCCCAGCACGACCCCCATGCTTTCATGCCCTATCCGGCGGTGCCGCCCGCCGCAGCCCAAGACGGTCCTCTGGCCGGTTCGCGCTTTGGGGTCAAAGACCTGTTCCATGTGGCCGGCTACCCCTCCAGCATGGGGCAACCCGTGCTGGCGGCTTGGCTCGGCTGCCAAACAAAAACAGCGCCCGTGGTGCAACAACTGCTGGACGCTGGCGCCACCATGGTGGGCAAAACAGTGTGCGACGAGTTCGCTTTTTCCATGACGGGCGACAACGCCCACTACGGTGCGCCACGCAATGGCGCAGCGCCGACTCGGATTGCAGGCGGTTCTTCTTCGGGTTCGGCATCGGCCGTCTCCAATGGCATGGTGGACTTTGCACTGGGCACGGATACCGGCGGCTCTGTGCGTGCGCCGGCCAGCCACTGTGGCTTGGTGGGCCTGCGCCCAACGCACGGGCGGGTCAGCTTGGCCGAAGGCCTGCCCTTGGCCCCGAGTCTGGACACCTGCGGCTGGTTTGCCCGTGACATTCAGATGTTTGCGCGTGTCGGTGACGTGCTTCTGGGGCCCGACAACAAGCCCTTGCCGGCACGGCCACGCTTGATGTCGCCCACCGACCTCTGGTCACTCGCCACTGTTCAGGCCCTGGACGCTTTGGGCCAGGCCAAGCAACGGGTCAACGCTGTGCTAGGCGCTGACCGGCCCGTGCAGGTCGTGCTCCAAGACATCGAAAAAATGTATTGGGCCTTTCGCTATGTACAAGGCCAAGAGGCATGGGAAAGTTGGGGCCCCTTCATCACCCAATACGCCCCCACCATGGGCCATGCGGTGGCCGAGCGCATGCATTGGTCGGCCACCGTCACAGCCGAACAAGCCCGCTCAGCGGCGCAGTTCCGTGAACAGTTCACGGCCCACATTGAACAACTCCTCGGCGACGATGGGGTCTTGGTGCTGCCCAGCATGCCCGATATCGCGCCGCTCAAAACCACAAGTGAGAGCGAAATTGAGGACTACCGCAATCGGGCGATCCGCATGTTGTGTGTGTCCGGTTTGAGCGGCCTGCCGCAAATCAGCCTGCCCATGGCCCGCCGCGACGGGGCACCGCTGGGCCTGTCGCTGATGGGCCCACGCGGGTCTGACCGGTCCTTGATCGCATGGGCTGCTGAAATCATGTCGGCATAAGCCAGCCGCATCGCTTGACGGTTCAATGGGCCCCGAGGTAACACCCTTCGGCCCGCTCTGCATCGGCATCGTCACCTTCTTCACTGCACAGCGCTGCGATCAAGGTTTGGTCCACCACTTGGCCGGGCAGCAACAGTTCTTCATGGGTCCAGCGCTTGACCAAATGGCCATTGGCTACGCCGCCCGTGTGCGGGGCTTGGTAGGCGCGGCGGTGTTGCATGGTCACGCCGCTGTTGGCGTTGGCGATGAAGCGGCTTTCGCCCAAGGCCCAAGGCTCAAAGTAGGCATTGGCCGCCGTATCCACTTGGCGGAAGTAGGCGCGTGCGCCTTCGGCATTGAGTTTTTTGCGCACGGTGCGCGTGATGAGGCCTTGCAAATGGTCGAGCGCGGCGGCGTCCATCTGGTCGATGGCGGCCAGGCGCATGTCTCGTTCGATGAGCGCAGGCGTGGCAGCCAACTCGGCGGGCAGCACTTGCACCATGGCTTTGACCACATCGTGGTGCGGTGCTACGGCGGTGGCCACGCCGCGAGTTTGCGGTTGAATAGGGCAGCGGATCTCGACAAAACGCGGCTTGACGGGGCCCGTGCAGCCGTCGTGGTGGTAATACTCGCCTTGGCTCAGCCGCCCTTTGCTGGAGCGCCCGCGCACATCGCGGTAAGTCGGGTGTGGGGTGTCCACATTCAGGCAGACCACCAAGCCGGTGGCATCCACCAATTGGTAAAAGGCCTCGCGCCATTCGGGCAAGAGCAGGTTGTTGTGCAAGTAGTCGCTGGGTGCAGCCGCTTCGTGGCCCACTTCCCCTTCGATCACCAACACAAAGGGCCTGGGCCGGCGCACGCGCCACTGGCCGTTGGCAAAGTTCAGCACTGAGCTGGCGGCGGCAGGGGGATCGTGGGCGAGGGCGTTGGAGGCCATTGGTGCGGACATGGTGAAAACTGGGTTGAGGCCTGGCTTTAAAAGTGACGGGCTAATTGGGCATTTTAGGGCCTTGCAGTGCGTCCTTTGTAGGTCGGAGCCTTCAGGCCCGAGGTGGGGCAGGTGGACCATAGCCCTTTGACAATGTCGCGCCACAAGTGGGTGAAACGTCGGACCTTAAAGAACCGAACTGCAAGGACTGGCTGAG
>CALBEV010000134.1 GCA_937891045.1 uncultured Burkholderiales bacterium
GTTTTGGGGTTGTAAGACATGGGCATCCAGTTTTTACCGCCAACCAAGTTGGGGCAAATGTCTTTGGCCCACTTCTTCAGGCGAGGACGCTTTTCATTGTTAGCAGCTTCGATGGGCATGCCAGTTTTCAGGTCAATGCCAGTGGCCCAGTTGGTGGGCACAAAGTTCTTGGCTGAAATCAGTTTGCCATTGGCGCGGTCGATCACGTAGAAGAAACCGTTGCGGTTGGCTTGCATGATGACTGGCACTTTTTTGCCGTCAACACGCAGGTCAGCGAACACGAGTTCGTTCACGCCGTCATAGTCCCATGCGTCATGGGGTGTGAACTGGTAGTGCCACACGATGTTGCCGGTGTCGGGGTTCATCGCGATGACAGAAGCGGTGTACAAGTTGGTGAACTTGCCGATGTCGCTGGAGTCATTGCCACGAACAATGGCTGTCCAAGGACCAGGGTTGCTGGTGCCGTAGTAAACCAAGTTCAATTTGGGATCGTAAGAACCCACGTTCCAAGCGGCGCCGCCACCTGTTTTGCCAGTGTCACCCTTCCAGGTGTCGGCATTCTTTTCGTTGCCAACGGGCACGGTGTGGGTGCGCCACACTTCTTTACCAGTGGCTTGGTCCAAAGCAACCAAAGCACCACGCACGCCGTATTCGCCGCCACCGAAGCCGGTGATGATCACGTTTTTAGCAACGACGGGAGGTGAAGTGATGACGGAACCTTGGGTGTAATCCACCACGGTTTGGGTCCACATTTCTTTGCCGGATTTGGCATCCAAGGCAGTGACTTTGGCATCCAAACGGCCGACAAAAATCTTGCCGTCGTTGTAGGCCACGCCACGGTTGTTCACGTCACAGCAAGCGTATTGCTCGACGCCCTTGGGCATCTCGGGAGACCATTTCCAGCGAACTTCACCGGTTTTGGCATTGACAGCAAACACGTTTTTAGGACCGAAAGAAGAGGTCACATACAAAGTGTCGCCAACCAAAATGGGGCTGGACTCTTGTGAACGGTTGGATCCCAATTGCAGAGCCCATTTCACATTGAGTTTGCTCACGTTGGCGGGGGTAATTTGGCTGCCTTGGCTGAAGCGCTGATTACCGTTATCGCCACCGTAGACAGGCCAGCTTTGTGCGCTGGCCAGCGATGCGGCGCCAAGGGCGGCAGCAAACGCTACGGATTTCATCAAAAGTTTCATAAAAAATTCCTTCAGGGTTTAACAAAGGGAACACAACTAACCCTTCAATTCTGATGGACTTGTATAAGAGTGCGCCTAGAGATAACCCTAGTCAACAACTAAGAATTGTTGAATTTCTCAAAACGAGACAAGGACCTGAACGCGTGTCTAGGGCAATTCGCCGCCCCTGCGTAAGCTGTTGTTGGTCTGCTGTCAATCTCTTGTCAGCATCAATCAAGCTTGATCAATTTCATGCGCATCAGACCACCTTGCAGCAGTTTGGAGGTGGTGGGTTCGACCCGCTCCACTTGTGCAAGACCGACACCAGGGCAGTACCACTCCTGTTGTATCAAGTGGTTGGGTTTGAATGCAAAAGCATCATCACTCCAAAGCAAGATATCGAGCTTGCCTTCAACACGTGCACAGCCTTTGAAGCGACCCACGGGCGTCTCTAGTGCGACATCCAATTCCATGACGGTGAAGGTGATGGGTAACTTTTGGTACTTGGGCAAATAGCGAAAGTCGGCAGGTTGTTCGTTGCGTCGACGCAAGATGTAAGGCACCGTGGTGGTGATCCAAGATGCGCCCACAGTGAGTGGGTTGGGCAGCACAACCGTTTCTTCCTCGTCCATCACCGCGCGTTCTTTCAAGGGCGACTTCATGGCCACGCGGCTGATGCTTTGCTGGGTGTTGCGCAACCAGTACTCATGTCCCATGTTGCTGCGCCGTATCCAAGCCGTGCTGCCATCACTGAATTCTGCGCTGCCCAGATTTTTCATCTGCATGGTGTATTTCACCGTCTTCGCATCGGGAGCGTCGTACACCGTTTCAATTTGATAGGTCCAAGCCTGGCCCTTGACCAAAGGAAACAAGGGGTTTTCAGAGGACGGTTTGTCGCAACCGCTGAGCAACAGCAAACCCAACAAAGAACAAGTGGTGAGGCGCATGATTATTTTTCCGGCACGTGGGGTGTTGGCAGGTCCATGATTTTGACTTCTTGCTCGTCATTGCCGGGCTTGAGCCAACCAGAGCCTTTGCCATCGCCAGGGCGGGCTTCAGCGGTGCCCATTTGGTTGACACCATCGCGGCCTTTGCGCATGCCCTCCACAATCATTTCATGCACGGGGCGGCTATAAGGCAATTTGTAGGCGCGTGGCTGCAACACACCTTTGCCCTCTTCGATGGGTGTGATCCACAGGTACAAAGCGCCATCGAATTTGGGGCGCGGTTCATCAACGATGGCGGCAATCATCACAAATTTTTCAGGCAACGCGTCGGTGCTGGGGATGCCCAACAAGGAATGCACGCTGGCATAGCCCCAAAAGTAAAAACCGGTGACGCCCACAGCCAGCAAGCCCTTGAGCCAATTGGGCCATTTGGAAAACACCAGGGCCAAGGCAAGCAGCAAAGCAAAAAGAACAAAAACGATGATGAAGGTAAGAGTCATGTCAATACGCGCTCATGAGAGATTTAGGAATGGTGTTGATGTTGTCCGTGCCACCGCCGGGTGTGACGGTGAAGCGAGCCATGGTGACTTCTTTGCCGCGTGCTTCCAAGGTGGATTGCCCGTAAAAAATCACTTCGGCTTTGGGATTGACCTTGATGATGGACAGCGTGGCCTCCACGGGTTTGCCAGCGCGGGGGTCGCTGGCATCAATGTCTTTGGCATCGTAATAACTGGCATTGACCACGTATTCTCCTGGCACGATGCTGCGGATGGTGACCACTTCTTGTCGCAAGGGGTTCACCACCTTTTTACCATTGATCAGGATGGTGTTATTCGAGGTGCCGCGGTCATCCCGGTCCAAGTGCATCAGGTCGGCTTCTCGGTTGCGAAACCAAACACTTTCGCCAGACGGGCCTTGCACCCATAAATCAATGTCGTTGGGGTCCATGTCTGGCCACGACAAGGTGATGATGAACTCGGCTTTGGCGGGGATGTCGCCTGACTTGTTCGCTTTGGGATTCATGGCCAAGAGGGCGATGATGAAACAAAAGACGAAGGCAATCAGCATGTTGAACAACATGTCGTAGAAGGGGTCGACCTCAGGCTCGCGGGCGAAACGGTTTTTGCGCATGGCTGTGAGGTCGCCTTAGCGACCGATGCGCAGTCCGTGGCGTTGCGCTTGCGCCACCAGTTCATCAGCGAACCGGTCCATGCGCGTGAGTTGCAGTCCCAACAAAATATTGCCAACCAATCCCACCATGGTGGTGAGCAAGGCCACGCCCAAACCCGATGTGAGGTTGCGCAGCAAGTCTTGCGCTTGGTTGGGATCGAAATTTTGAATTTCACCGATTTGCATGGCCAAC
>CALBEV010000135.1 GCA_937891045.1 uncultured Burkholderiales bacterium
TGCTGCGCCAGACCAATTGGAAAGAGCTGGATTATTTGATCGTGGACATGCCACCTGGCACGGGCGACATCCAACTCACGCTGAGTCAGCGCGTGCCTATGACGGGCGCGGTGATCGTGACCACGCCGCAGGACATTGCCCTTTTAGACGCCAAAAAAGGCGTGAAGATGTTCGAAAAAGTCGGTGTGCCGATTTTGGGCCTGGTCGAAAACATGGCTGTGCATGTGTGCACCAACTGTGGCCATGTCGAGCACATTTTTGGCGCCGACGGGGGCAAAAAAATGGCCGCTGAATACGGCATGGATTACCTGGGCGCCTTGCCGCTGGACATGCAAATTCGTTTGCAAGCCGACAACGGCAAACCCACGGTGGTCTCCGACCCCGATGGCGAAGTGGCCCAAATCTACAAGGCCGTGGCCCGCCAAGTGGCGGTCAAGATCGCGGCCAAGGCCAAGGACTTTTCGAGCAAGTTCCCCACCATCAAGGTCAGCAAAGACACCTGAGGCGCAAGCCCCGGGGGCAAGCAAGATCCCGGGCGCACTTCAAGAACTTTTAAGATGAATTTATAAGCATTAGGTATTCGTTGATATCATGCACTTTGCATCAAAGGCGCAAAGTGAAATATCTCCTTTTACCTATTTTCTGGATTCGTCAAACGCTTCAACGCTGGCCCCTGTGGTGGTTGGGTGCGGTGCTGCTGGGCATCAGCCTCTGGATCGTGCAGTACACCTACCAGTCCAGCGAGCGCATGGTCCGGCAGTACGCCACAGAAAGTGCGCAGGCCCACGCGGTCAGCCTGACCCAATTTCGGAATTTTTACACCGATGAACTGGTGCCGCGCGCGATGGAGTCGGGGGTGCATGTCACGCATGACTACAAGAACCGGAAAAACGCGTTGCCCTTGCCGGCCACTTTGATGCTGGATTTGGGGCATTACCTGTCCAAAGTGGATGGCGGCACCCAGGTCCGGCTTTACAGCGAACAGCCTTTTCCTTGGCGCGTGCAAGAGCGCAAGCTCGATGACTTTCAGCGGGACGCCTTGCAACACCTGAAGCAGAACCCGGACGTGCCCTTTGTGCGCGAGGAGATGATGAATGGTGAGCGGGTGCTGCGCTACGCGCAGGCCGACCGCATGACGTTGCGCTGCGTGGCTTGTCACAACAGTTACCCCAGCTCCCCTCGAACCGATTGGAAGACCGGGGATGTGAGGGGTGCCCTGGAGGTGGTGTTGCCGGTCTCGCAATGGCAAATCACCAGCACCAGCATCCTCAACCGGACGTTTGTGGTGCTTTTGGCTGTTTTGTTTTCGGGCTTGTTGCTGGTGTGGTTGACGGTGCGTCGATTCCGTCAGGCCTTGATCACGGCGCGTGAGCTTTCTGCCCAGCGGCAAGAGGCGATTCAGCAGTTGAGCGACGAAATTCAAGAGCGCAAGCAAATTGAACGGCAAATGCGACTGAGTGAGAGCAAGCTGCAAAGCATTTTCAAGTCGGTGCCTGAGGCCATTGTGGTGACCGATGCACAGGGTCTGATCGTCCAATGCAACGCCGCAACCGAGGCGATCTTTGGCTATACCCTGGGCGAGATCAAAGGCCAGAAGGTGGACATGCTCATGCTGCCCGATGGGGCACAGCCGCGTGAGGATGACATGCACGCTTTGCGGGATGTGGGTGAAAAGAAGTTCAACCAGCAGCCCCATGTGCTGCGTGGTCAACGCAAAGGCGGGCAACTGTTCTCTTTGAGACTGACCGCAAGCGAGATGCGGGTCGACGACGAGGCGTATTTTGTGGGCGTGATGGAGGATTTTACCGCCTTCGAAAACGCGCAAAAGATGCTCATCGATGCAAAGGAAAAGGCAGAAAAAGACAACCTGATGCGTGGTGAATTTTTGGCCAACATGAGTCACGAGATTCGCACGCCCATGAACGGCATTGTGGGTATGACCGAACTGGCCATGGACACCGAAGACAGAACGGTCCAGAAGGAATACCTGACGCTGGCGCGGGATTCGGCCAACCATTTGTTGCACATCATCAACCAAATTCTTGACTTCTCAAAAATTGAAGCCAAAGCCTTGGAGCTGGAGTTGACCAAGGTCAGTCCAGCCCAGTTGATCCGAGACACCAGCCGATCATTGGAGCAGCTGGCGCGGGTCAAAGACATCGATCTGCAAGTCGATATTGCATCGGCCGTGCCCGAGTGGGCCTGGATGGATCCGGTGCGCATGCGACAGGTCTTGACCAACCTGATTGGCAATGCCATCAAGTTCACTGAAGTGGGCGCGATCACGGTGGCCGCACAAGCCTTGCCGGGTCAAAGCGATGGGCATTGTGTTTTGCGCATCAGCATCACCGACACCGGTATTGGGTTTGATCCAACCAAGACCGCATCCTTGTTCAGTCCATTTACCCAGGGCGATGGCTCGGTGACGCGTTCCTTTGGTGGCACAGGCTTGGGGCTGGCCATCACGCGGCGCTTGGTGCATTTGATGGGCGGTGAAATCACGGCCAACGGTCAGCCTGATCTTGGGGCCTGTTTTACGGTGACATTGCCTGTTGAAAAAGCCGCAGAGGATGATCGTTCAGAGCCCTTTGCGCAGGCCGGCTCAGAGGGAGAAAACCGCACACCCGTGTATCAAAAACCCATCTCTGTTTTGTTGGTGGAGGACCACGACATCAACCGCAAGATGGCTGAAATCATGCTCCAACGAATGGGTTACCGCTACGTCTCAGCGAGTGACGGTTTGCAGGCGCTCGATGCGCTCGAAAATGACCGGTTCGATGTGGTCTTGATGGATGTGATGATGCCGGTCATGGATGGCATCACGGCGCTCAAATTGTTGCGTGAGCGTGAATCAGAGCAGGGCCGCAGAACCCGCGTCCTGATGGTCACGGCCCACGCCATGACCGGGGATCGTGAGCGATTTTTAAGTGCGGGCGCCGATGGGTATGTGTCCAAACCCATGTCCCAAGCGGCTTTGCAAAAAGAGATTGAGCGCGTGCTGCACACGCCTGATGCCGATGTCCCGCCAGCTTAAAAGTGACCCATAAACCAGCGCCTGCCAGTGCCTGTCAGTTCCTGCTGTTGGCATGTCAGCAGGTGCTGCGTGGTGTCAGCCAGTGAGGGCAGCGTGTGACTCAGCGGGCTGAGCTTTCCAGATCGCGCAAGCGAAAACGCTGGATCTTGCCCGTAGCGGTTTTGGGCAGTTCGGCCACAAACTCGATGAAGCGAGGGTACTTGAAGGGGGCCAGCCGCTCTTTGACAAAGGCTTTGACCTCGTCTGGCGTCAGGTTTTGACCCGCTTTGAGCACGATGAAGGCCTTGGTTTTCGTCAAGCCATCGGTGTCTTGTTTGCCGATCACCGCTGCTTCCAAAATGGCCGGGTGTTGCACCAAGGTGGACTCCACCTCAAACGGCGAGACGTAGATGCCGCTGACTTTGAGCATGTCGTCGTTGCGCCCGGCATAGGTGTAGTAACCATCGACATC
>CALBEV010000136.1 GCA_937891045.1 uncultured Burkholderiales bacterium
ACTCGGCCTGAAGCATCTTGTTTTTGGAGATGTCCAAGTAATAGCCCGACCACACTGCTGCACCATCAACGGTTTTGCGTGTCGGCATGGACGAAATTTGAATCCACTTCACAGTGCCGCTTTTGGTGACGATGCGGGTTTCCACGAAAAACAACTGACCGGAGGTGTTGGCATCAATATCTACCTGGGCCACCCTTTCCCGGTCATCAGGATGAAACAAGGCCCAAACAATGGAACCATCTTGCGCCAATTCCTCGCGGGTGATTTCCAAGAGATCCAAAAATTGTTGATTGAAATATGGGAAATGGCTGACACCTTGCGCATCCAAGTAGTAGTCATACAGACCGCAAGGCACGGCATCCATGATCCTGAGTAAATGGTCTTTGTCAAATTGTTCAGGCATGGTTATGCAATCACCCCTGAAGCCCTGGCTTTGTTGATGGCCTGTGTTTGATTTGAGACATTCAGCTTGCGGTAGACATTGCGAATATGTGATTGCACCGTGTTCAAACTGATGCCCATGGCTTGGGCGCATTGGGCATAGCTCAATCCTTTGGCCAAGGCGCAGAGCAAATCCGCCTCACGAGGGGAAATTGAAATCGCCGTGTTGGTTTCTTTGAACACCGGCGAGCCCGACATGCGAAATAAATAGCGGGCCAAGGAAGGGCTGACTGGGTAGTGGCCTTGCAACACCTGTTGAATGCCTTGCACCAAAGTTTCGGCTTGTTCGGATTTCAGCAAATAGCCGCTGGCACCTGCACGGATGGCCGAGATGAACGACTCTTCGGACGAGAAGGTGGTCATCACGATGATGGGGGTTTGGCTGAATTGTTGGTAGACCCGCTTGATGACTTCCAAGCCCGTGGTGTCGGGCAAACCCAAGTCCACCAAGACCAAATCCAATGGGGTCTTGCAATGGCGCAAGTAGTTGTCTGCCGCCGCCCCCGTGTTTGCAAAATCCAAACGCCATTGCGGCCCCAAGCTTGAAAAAATATCCAAAAAATAGTCTTGGTAGAAAGGCTCATCCTCCACCATCAAAGCGTGTTGAATGGGCATGTTCGGGTTGTTCATCGCTATTAATTAAAAGCGTTTCGAGTGTTGGTGAATGCGTCTTCACATGATCATGTGATGGTTATTCTAGGTATTTTGACGAAAATTCCAAGAATGACTTTAGCAACAAGAACATGAAATGGAATTCAATTTAAGTGTGCTACTGATCAGCAACCAGCCCGCGCTGGTTGACCAGATCAGGGCTGTCATGGCGGAGCTGGGGCAAGACATGGATGTGCTCCATTCCATGGATGCCTTTGAAGACGAGTTCAGCACCCACGTGCACCTTTGCCTGTTGGACGCGACCGAATCCAGCGAGGCTGCATTTGAATTGACGGCCCGTCTGCGGCAAGTGCACCCTTTGGCGGGCTTGGTGTGCATCACCAATCCCCATTGCATGCCCAAGCGGGTGCAAGCATGGAAAAGCGGTGCCGATTTGGTGATTGGCCCCAACTTTGACACCGAGGAATGGCTACCCATGATGGCCAACCTGTTACAGCGCTTGCGCATGACCCAGCAGACCTTCGTGCCATCCGCCAAAACATCGTCGAGGACACTCGAACTCCACAGCCAACAACGCAGTCTTTCTGGCCCCGATGCAGAGGTGCCGCTGACCAGCACCGAGTACCTGCTGCTCCAATCCCTGGCACGCGCCAAAGAACGAACCTTGGCCTTGTGGCAAATTTATGAGTTGCTGGGCAAAACTGAGCAAACTTTAAAAAAACCTGCCTTGGAAGCCCAGTTGTACAGATTACGCAAAAAGTTACGCGACTGTGGTGCCGGTAATCAGGCCTTGAAAGCCGTCAGACTCAAGGGCTACCAGCTCTGTGTTTCTATTTGGATTAGGTGAATATTTCCCTGTCTTCATGTTTTACTTGAAGTTTATAAACAACAAATATCAGCTTTCATCAGTTTTAAAGAAACTGCTTTTTTAAGATCCGCCTCCGACCCATTCTTGGACCAGCGTCATGCGCCACGACAACGATCAACTGCTCAGCACCAAATTTTTGCAAGTCATTTGCCAATTGCACGAGTGGGAAAACCAACACCTTGGGCTGACACACACCCAAGCCGGTCGCTACCTTTATTTGAATATTGCCAAACAGCTGCAAGACGACAAAGGCGGGCCCAGTGCCTTGTTGAAAGGCATTTACTACAACAAAGAACTGAGCGAGAGAGCCCTGCGCTACAAAATCCGCGAATTTGAAAGCGATGGCCTGATCGAGTTTGAATCCAGCAACATCGACAAACGCTCCAAAAAAATACTGCCCACCGACACCCTCCTGAAAACACTGGATGCCCACGCGGCCGAATTTGGACGGATGCTGGGCAATGAATTCTTGATCTTCCCCAAGAAATAAAGCGGGCCTTTCAACACCATGTCGACCGGCCTCGTGGTCAGCCTGTTGCTGTTGCTGGCATTGCTGGTGCTGAGCTACATGCTGTGGGTGGCGCAAAAACGCAATCAATGGCTGCAGTTGCAGGCCAACCAAGCGCAAGACAGCAAGCAGCGCTTGCAAGATTTTTTGGCGTCCATGTCGCACCACTTGCGCACCCCCCTGAATGGCGTCATGGGCTATGCCGAGTACATCTACAGCAGCACCCGAGAACCGATGGTTCAGTTCACCTCCAAAATTATTTTGGAGAACAGCTTGCAAATGCTGCATTTGGTCAATGGTTTGTTGGACCTCACCAAAATTCAAGAAGGCAGCTTGGACTTGTCCAACTCCGAATTTGAGATCCAAGATTTGGTGGAGTCGGTGCGTGCACTGCACCAAGCCCGCGCGAACGAATTGGGCATCAGCTTGAAAGTGAACACCTCTCAAGATGCACCTGTGCGCATGCGGGCCGACCCCTACCGCGTTCGCCAAGTGCTGAACAACTTGGTGGACAACGCCATCAACTACAACAAACCTCAAGGCAGTGTGATGCTGACCGTGTCATCCAGCGCCAACGGGCAGTTTGTCACCTTCTCGGTGGAAGACTCGGGCAAAGGCGTGCCCGAGGACGTTCAAAAAACACTTTTCAAACGATTGCATGAGAAACAAGTGCCATTTGTGCTGCGCCCCAACGAGGGCTCTGGTTTGGGCTTGCTGCTCAGCAATCAACTGGTGCACCTGATGGGTGGGTTTCTGGATTTCAGCAGTCAGGTCGGCAAAGGCAGTTTGTTCTTTTTCACCCTGCCCGTTCGCGAAGAAAGCACCGCCTGAACCATGACCTCTTTGAAAGTGATCGTGGTGGATGACAACCACACCAACCGTTTGTTGCCTGGTTTGTTTTTGCGACCCTTGGGCCATGAGGTGCAAGAGTGCGACAGCGCTGAACAAGCGTTGGCTTGGTTGGCGCACAACCATTGCGACGTGGTGTTGTTGGATATTTCCATGCCCACGGTGAGTGGTCTGCAGCTGTGTCAGCAGTTGCGTCAAGAACCGCAACTTCGACATTTGAAAATCGTCGCATACACCGCCCACGCCATGCCAGCGGATGTGCAACTGCTGGAAGCTGCAGGCTTTGACAAGATCTTGATCAAGCCGATTCGCAGCCACGAACTGCTGTCGGTGCTTTCGGCCTGAATCCCTAAGCCAAAAGCAAAGCCAGACAAGGTGGTGGCGAGCACCCACATAATGGTGGAATGACTAAAAAACACATGAGGGGCTTGTTGGCCTTGGTTTTGGCCAGCGTGGTGGCAAGCATGGCTTGGGCTGAAGCTCTGCCTTCGCGCAACTGTGAAGCTTGGAACACAGCCCGCAAAGCCAATCTCAGCACCGCGGTTCAGCGCGAATGGTTGTTTGGTTATGTGAACGGTTGGCGGGATGCGCAACTGGCCCAGACCGGCCAAGACATTTACCAAACCATGCCGTCGGTGGAGGTGTTGCTGGAAAAAACCAATGCCTATTGCGAGGCGCAACCGCAAGCCAATGTGGGGCAGTCGGTCACCAAGTTGCTGAAAAACCAGCCCTGACCACTAAAGGGCTTCAACCAATTTGCAGAAATCTTGCGGGCTGATGCCTGCATAACTGCCCTTCACATGGTGAACCACGGACGCATCCAAGTCTGCACCAATGGTCAAGGTGACCGTGAATTTGGCATGGTGAGAAGGCCCGGCGTTTTTGAATTCCAAGGGAATCGACACCTCGTTCAATTCGCAGTCGCGGCGCACGATGCTCACCTCGATGTGCCCGCCCTTGGCCAGGCCCAGCAAATAAGTCTTTTGCGCCTGCGATAAACCAGCTTCCAATTCGGGCGACCAGACACGGCCATTCAAGGCGCGGTACACCACGTAAATATTGCCTTGGTCGGTCAATTCATCTTCGGTGTATTGCGTAGCCAAATCCTCTTCCACCGCATAAAAGATTTCAGGCAATTGCGCCATCAGGTTGGTTTGCTGTAAAACCATGTCGATCATCTTTTGAATCGACCGCTTCTCCACGTCTGGGGGCACAAGGCTCATGGCAATCTTTCAGATTAGGAAGGGGTCGTTTATAACAAATCTTTGAAACATTTCAGCCATGGAAGTAGAAAATGGAAGTCGCTATGTCGCGGAATGATGAATGAAAACCAAACTTGTTGCCCTTTTCCTTTGGATGTTGTGCCTGTCCGCCTCTGCTGAATGGGTTCGTGGGGACCCAGACTGTGCGATGTGGATGAAACCAGATACCCATGCACGTGAACTTGAAAACAAGGCGTGGTTGATTGGATTTTTGAGTGGCGCCAACATGACCTTGACCTTGGACGCAGACCACAAGCCCTTCAATTATTTGGGGGGCATAACGACTGGGCAAATTTACCTTTGGATGGATAACTATTGCCGTGCAAATCCACTTTCCTCCGCAATGTATGGCGTGGGTGAGTTCATGCTCGAGAGAAACAACAAATGAACGTCTTCAACATCGCCAGCAAGGACACCCTGGGTTTGGTCTTTTGAATGACAGGGAAACCTTGAGAAGCGTCAGCGGGCTTGGGTGGCTTGGCGCAACACAGCCGCATAACTGGGGGATATTTCCATCTGCGGCGCCAGTCCGCGCTGCACCAATAAACGGTGGGCGGCAGGCAATTTCCAACACGGCACGAACACATACAAATGGTGTTCGAGGTGGTAGTTGACCCAATAGGGCGCGACCAGTGCACGCTCCAACATGTTTGCCAACGTGGTTCGGGTGTTGCGCAATCGGTCATTTCTGTCGCTGGTCACCGCGTGTTCAGCGATGTTGCGCACACGGCTAAAGAGTTGAAACCATGTCAGCAAAGGCAACAACCACATCCACACAAACAGCATGGGTTGGTCCAGCCACCACAACACCAGAAATAAACTCAGGTTGCTTAGGAAAAACGCGCGTTCATGGCGCAGCAAGCGCCCTAGGCGTTGCCACAGCGTGCCGTCTTGGCCCATGCCCGAGTGAATTTGGGCTGCGCGTTGTTTGATGCCTGTTTGGCCGCTGAGGTCTCGCCAAACCTTGCGACGCAGTCCAGCCGAGGAGATCGGAAAAGGGGCGGACAGCACCAGATCCGGGTCCTTGTCTTGCTGGGTGTGGCGATGGTGTGTCAGGTGATAGGGACGGTAGTCGTGCATGTGCGAGCCAACCGCGCCACCTGCAAGCCAGTGTCCAACGGTATCGTTCCATGCGGGATGACGCATCAACACACGGTGCGCGGCATCGTGCATCAAAATGCTCAGGCCCAACTGCCGCCCGCCGATCAAAGCGCTGCACACCAAAAAAGTGAAGGGATTGGGCCAAGCGGCAAACACGGCCATGCAGACAGCTACCATGGCCCAGGCGTGTACCACCAACCCCATGCCCCACAAGTTGGAGCGTTGCCGCAACCCTTGGTCTTCTTGGGCGCTCAATGCGCAGTCTTCGCGACGATCCACATCATCTTGAAGCAAGGGATCAACGAGGTTGGTTGTCGGGTTCATGGATAAGGGGGGACGATTCTTGGCGTTGGCGCTTGCATAATTGTCTCTGACATCGGCTACAGGGTTGCTGCCGAAATCGGCTCTTTGCACATAAGCCAGCAATTGCTTGGCGGCCACATCGGGTGAGGTGAGTGCGCCGCTGTCTTTCATTTGCACAAACATGTTTTGATCTGGAAAGCTCGCACCTTTAGCACTACGCAAATCGGTTTGCATGTCTGTGTCGATCACGCCCGGGGCAATTGACACCACTTTCGCCGGATTGCTGTGCAAGGCCTCATCCAGCGCCAGACAGCGGGTGAAATGGTCCAGCCCGGCTTTACCGGCGCAATACAAAGCGCTGGCAGCCATGGGGCGGCGACCCAAACCGGAAGAAATATTCAAGATCTTGCGCGGCATCTGCCATTGGCGCGTGTGCTTTAAAAACACCGAGCTCAACAAAACAGGCGCTTGCAAGTTGATCGCCAGCCCTTGCAGCAAACTGTCAGGAGGTGCCTCATCCACCGGTCCCAAATGACCGATCGCGCCTGCGTTATTGATCAAGGTCGCCGATGCAAATTCTTCGGGATTCAGTGCGTCTAACCAATGCGACAGCTTCTCAGCCACAGCTGCGGGTTGCGCCAAGTCAGCGTGCCATTGCACCAAGTGTGCGCCTTGTTTGTTTGCAATGGCAGTCAACTCGTCGGATTGGCCACGTGAAATGCACAACACCCATTGGTTGGCATGACAAAGTTGCTTGGCCATGGCCAAACCCATGCCGCGTGACGCGCCGGTCAGGATGGTGATATTTTTTTTCATGCAGATGCTCCGGAAATTAAGCAGATTGTGGATTAAATTTGTTAACCGAAAAAATCAAAGCACCGGCTCGTTACCGCGGCCTAGAAATAAAAACGCCCCTTTCGGGGCGTTTTATTTGTAGCTGGCGGAAACGAAGTCCTACCACCATTAATCCGAAAAGTACCGATAAGCCAAAATAATATAAATTAAATCAATCACTTAACCTATTAAATAGTTCGCCACTGTTCGCTTCATA
>CALBEV010000137.1 GCA_937891045.1 uncultured Burkholderiales bacterium
CTCTCACCGACAAGCCACTGGACATGATCTGCGCCTTCAGCACTGTGATGTCTGCGGGGTCAATCAAGGCGTGGTGGACTGCAGGCACCGGGTCTTGCCAGATCAGGTCCTCGGCAGGCACTTCCGGGCCAAGGTACAAGGACTTCGGTCCCATGTCGCGGTGGGTCAGCTTGAACCAGGCGCGGGCATAGGCATCTGCAAACTCGTCTGGATTGGCCTGGAAGTGGCGAGAAATCTTTTCGTAGGCGGGGTCAAAGCGCAGCGACAAATCGGCCGTGGTCATGTGCGGTGGGTGCAGCTTGCTCGGGTCGTGCGCATCCACCACCATGTCTTCAGGCGCCACGTCTTTGGCGCGCCACTGGATGGCACCAGCCGCGGTGGTCATTTGCTCCCATTCGTACTTGAACAAAACTTTGAAGTAGCCCATGTCCCACTGCGTGGGGTTGGGTTTCCAGGCGCCTTCGAAGCCGCTGGTGGTGGTGTCACCGCCTTTGCCTGTGCCGTGGCTGTTGATCCAGCCAAACCCCATTTCATGGATAGGCGCAGCTTCCGGTTCGGGGCCGACTTTGGCCGCATCACCCGCACCGTGCATCTTGCCGAACGTGTGTCCACCAGCCACCAAAGCCACGGTTTCGTAGTCGTTCATCGCCATGCGGGCGAAAGTTTCGCGCACATCCTTGCCCGAGAGCACCGGGTCGGGGTTGCCGTCCGGGCCTTGTGGGTTCACATAGATCAGACCCATCTGCACTGCGGCCAGTGGGTTTTCCAGTTCGCGTTCGCCGCTGTAGCGGCTGTTGGCTTGGTCGCTGGTGGCGAGCCATTCTTTTTCAGACCCCCAGTAAATGTCTTCTTCCGGGGCCCAGATGTCGGTGCGGCCACCACCAAACCCAAAGGTCTTGAAGCCCATGGTCTCCATGGCCACGTTGCCGCACAGCACAAACAAATCGGCCCATGAAATTTTGTTGCCGTATTTTTTCTTGATGGGCCACAGCAAGCGACGGCCTTTGTCCAAGTTGCCGTTGTCGGGCCAGCTGTTGATCGGTGCAAAGCGTTGATTGCCCGTGCCCGCACCGCCACGGCCGTCTGCCGTACGGTAGGTGCCTGCAGCGTGCCAAGCCAAGCGAATGAATAAACCGCCGTAATGCCCGTAATCGGCAGGCCACCATTCCTGGTTTTGGGTCATCAGATCGGCCAAGTCTTTCTTGAGCGCGACGAAGTCGATTTTCTTGAACGCTTTTTTGTAATCAAAATCAGCGCCCATGGGGTTAGAGACGGGCTGATGCTGGTGCAAGATGGCCAGGTTCAGCTGGTTAGGCCACCAATCCGCGTTGGAACGGGTGCCGTGCTTGGCGCGTGCGCCACCGCCTGCGTGGAATGGACATTGGCCCGAAGTTGGTGCAGTCATGATGTACTCCTGTTGTTAAAAATAAATAGTTCGCTCAATGCGCCTCGGCCAATGCGCTCAGCACTTCCAGCCACATGGACATCAAGCTGTGGTCTTCATCATGGTTCATGTCGGGCTCCTTTCATAAAGCGAGCTTCAGTTTAAAAAAGATCACGCACGTTGACCAGTTGATTGGCACTATCTTCGCGATAAGCCATGGCTAACGGTCGGCTCTGTGCCTGCTGTTTGCACAGCCCTCTCATCCGCTTATCGGCATGGCCTCATGACTGTGGCATCCGCCAACACACATCAGCCGCTGCGCATGCATAGCCCCGTTTTTGGCAAGCCATTGGCTCACGGCTACAAATACATTTGCACAAATGCTTTAAGATGAATCCACACAAAATCAGCCCTGCCCGACGCTTCTTGCCGACACGCAGCACAGCGCACTGACCGCACCTTTTCAGCTTTAGGAACGCCCTCTCTTACATGTGGAATCAAATCATTCTTGGTAACCCGATCACGGCTTGGCTGAGCGCGCTGGGCTTGTTCTTGGGGGTTTTGGTCATCGGCAAACTGCTGTTCAGCTTTGGCTTGAAGCACCTGACCAAAATCTCCCGCGCCACCAGTTGGCGAGGCGACGACTTCCTGGTCGAAGTGCTCCAGGCCAACACCAAGCTGCTGTTCATGGGCTTGGGCATCTTTGCAGCCCTGCAGTTTTTGCACCTGTCCCCACGCGTGCAAAGCTACACCGAAAATTTGATGGTGGTGATCCTGATCTTGCAAGCCGGGCTGTGGGGCCACAAGGCGGTAGATGTTTGGTTGCAATGGCGCTTTGCGATCACCAACGTCGCTGAGCAGGGCGGCAGCATCATGACGCTGGGCCTGCTGTCCTTCTTGGGCAAATTGCTGCTGTGGGTCGTGGTGGTGCTTTTGGCCTTGGACAATTTGGGCCTCAACATCACGGCCCTGGTGGCCAGTCTGGGCATTGGCGGCGTGGCCGTGGCCTTGGCGGTGCAAAACATCTTGGGCGATTTGTTTGCCTCTTTGTCCATCGCTATCGACAAGCCGTTTGTCATTGGCGACTTCGTGATGGTCGACAACCTGATGGGCACCGTGGAGCATGTCGGGCTCAAAACCACGCGGCTGCGCAGCCTCGACGGCGAGCAAATTGTGTTTGCCAACAACGACCTGCTGCAAAGCCGTGTGCGCAACTACAAACGCATGAGCCAGCGGCGTTGTGCCTTCACCTTTGGCGTGACTTACTCGACCACCGCCGACCAACTGGCGCACATTCCCACCACGGTCGAAGCCATCATCAAAAGCCAACCCCAAGTCCAATTCGGGCGGGCGCACTTCAAATCCTTTGGCGAATCGTCACTGGATTTCGAGGTGATTTATTTTGTGCAAAGCCCCGATTACGACCTGTACATGGATGTGCAACAAGCCATCAATTTGTTGCTGGTGCGCAGTTTCGAACACGAAGGCATTGACTTCGCATTCCCCACCCGGACGTTGCACGTCCACACCACTTGATCGGAGGCCCCCATCGGCATGAACATTGGACTTGAACTCATCCTGGCGACAGATCTGGACGGCACCTTCCTGCACCCCGACAAGCCGCACGAAGGCTCGCCGCTGTACCGCATGGTTCACGAGCACCGCGAACACATCGCGTTGATCTTTGTCACAGGCCGTGGCTACGAAAGCATCTTGACGCTGCTCGACGACCCGGCCATACCGGTACCCGACTACATCATTGCCGATGTGGGGGCCACTGTGCTGCGCAGACAAGGCGAT
>CALBEV010000138.1 GCA_937891045.1 uncultured Burkholderiales bacterium
CAAACGGCTGGCAATCGCTTCCAAACTTTCCAAGGCACTGGCGTCGATGTCGTTCACCGCCGAGCATTGCAACAACACATGTTCAAGTTCAGGGCGCGATGCCACTTCAGCGTTGATGCGGTCTTCCACCCCCCGCGCATTGGCAAAGAACATGCTGGCATCGACCCGCAGGCACACCAACTTGGGACTCACCAACACGTCGTGGCGCAGCACGTTGCGGAAATACTCGGTGCCGGGCACCAAGCCCACGGTGGCAATGTGGGGCCGACTGGCACGGAACAAAAACAGCGCCAAAGACACCACCACACCCATGACCAAACCGCTTTCCACACCCACCAGCAGGGTGGCCAACAAGGTGGTGGCCACGGCGATGAAGTCGAGTTTGGAAAAGCGCCAAGTAGATTTCAAAATGCTGAAGTCCACCAAAGACAACACGGCCACCACGATGGTGGCGGCCAAGGTGGCTTGCGGCAAATAAAACAGTGCGGGTGTCAAGAACAAGGAGGCCAAGGTGATGCCCACTGCGGTGTAAACCCCCGCTGCTGGCGTGACCGCACCGGCGTCAAAGTTGACCACCGAGCGTGCAAAACCGCCTGTGACGGGGAAGCCGCCGGTGAAAGCGGCTGACAAATTGCTGGCCCCCAAGGCCACCAACTCTTGGTCGGGCTCGATGCGCTGGCGGCGCTTGGCAGCCAGTGTTTGACCCACCGACACCGATTCCACAAATCCCACGACGCTGATGAGCAGGGCGGGCACCAACAGCTCTTGCCAGAGCGCCCAATCCCACAACGGTGCGGTGAGGGGCGGCAGGCCTTGCGGCACGGTGCCCACCAGTTTCATGCCTTGGCCTTGCCAATCCAGCCCCCAGGCCAAAACGGTGGTGAGCGCAATCGCCACCACAGGACCTGCTTTGGCCAGCACATCGGCCAGCTTGGGTTTCAAACCCGCGGACACAAGCAAAGGCTTCAAGCCCTTGCGCACCCAAAACAAAAACGCCGTGGCGGAGATGCCTACCACCAAGGTCAGCAGGTGCAGGTTCGAGGCTTGGTGCGCTAGCGAATTCAACAATTCAACAAAATTGTGCCCCTCGGCTTTCACGCCCATGATGGTTTTCAACTGGCTGAGCGCAATCAACAAACCCGAGGCGGAGATGAAACCGGAGATGACGGGGTGGCTTAAGAAATTGGCCAAGAAACCCAAACGCAGCAAGCCCATCAGCAGCAACATGCCGCCCGACAAAAACGCCAAGGTGATGGCCACTTGCCAATAGGCATGGCTGCCTGCAACCGCATGTTCGGCCACTGTCGCCGCGGTCATGAGGGACACCACCGCCACCGGACCCACGGCCAACACACGGCTGCTGCCCAACACCGCATACAACAAAAGCGGCGCCACGCTGGCGTACAAACCCACCTCGGGCGGCAACCCCGCCAGCAAGGCATAGGCCAGGCTTTGCGGGATCAGCATGATGGTGACGATCAGTGCCGCCACCGCGTCGTTGGTGAAGGTTTCTCTGTTGTATTGGCGACCCCAATCGAGCAGGGGAACCGAGGGCAGCCAGCGTGTCAGTGCAGTCATCAGCCCACCATTTCAGGTTGCGCCATCCATTCGCGGCCTTTGAGCATGGCTTCCCAGTAGATGGGGGGCAGGATGCGTTCTTTCAGGTACCAAGCCAGTGCAGAAGGCTTGGTGCCGTCGATGAGCCAAGAAGGGAAGCTGGGGGCCACCTTGCCGCCGTAGGTGAATTCGGCCAACACAATCTTGCCGCGTTCCACCGTGAGTGGGCATGAACCATAGCCGTCGTACTTGGCAATGCCTTGGCGTTGACCCATGGCCACCAAGAGGTTGTGGGCCACCACGGGGGCTTGCTTGCGGGCCGCGGCAGCGGTTTTGGCGTTGGTGGTGTTGGCCACATCGCCCAAAGCAAACACATTGGTGTAGGTTTTGTGGCGCAGGGAAGCGGGGTCCACATCCACCCAACCAGCGGCGTCGACCAAGGGGCTGACACGCACAAAATCGGGGGCTTTTTGTGGCGGCACCACGTGGATCATGTCGAAGTCGCGCACGACTTTTTCTTTGCTGCCGTCGGGCATGTTTTTCATGAATGTGGCTTTGTGCGCTGGGCCGTCCACGGCCACCAGGGTTTCGCCAAAGTTCAGGCCAATCCGGTACTTCTTGACGTATTCCATCAGGGCGGGCACATAGTCGGCCACGCCAAACAGCACGGCACCTGCATTGGAAAACTGGATATCAATGTTGTTGAGCACCCCTTGGCGGGTCCAATGGTCGGCCGACAAGTACATGGCTTTTTGCGGCGCACCAGCGCACTTGATCGGCATGGGTGGCTGGGTGAACAGCGCCTTGCCCCCTTTCAAGTTTTGCACCAGTTCCCAGGTGTAGGGGGCCAGGTCGAAGCGGTAATTGGAGGTCACGCCATTGCGGCCCAAGGTGTCGTTCAAACCTTCAATGCCTTGCCAGTCCAGTTTCAAGCCGGGGCACACCACCAACTGTTTGTACTTCACCACGCGGCAACCTTCCAAAATGACTTGGTTGTGCTCGGGCTCGAAAGCCGCCACTGCCGCCTTGATCCAGCTGACATCGGTGGGGATGACCGAGGCCATGGTGCGGGCGGTCTCGCTGGGTTTGAAGATGCCGCCACCGACCATGGTCCATCCTGGTTGGTAGAAGTGGGCGTCCGCGGGGTCGATGATGGCGATGTCCAGTTGCGGGCTGCGTTGCAGCAAACTTGCCGCCACGGAGATGCCTGCGGCACCGCCGCCGACGATCACCACATCGTGGCTGGCATCGGCTTGGTCTGAGGGCGTTTTGCCGCCATTGGCGATGCGTTGCACCAAGGGTTTCATGTCAAAGCCCACTTTGGTGGAGGCTTCCAAAATCTGGGGCAGGGGGGTGACACCAGATTGCGACAAGGCCCACATGGTGGTGGAGCGCATGCCGCTTCGGCAATAGGCCAAAACGGGGCCGGGCAGGGTGTGGAGCAACTGGCCAAACACCTTGCCGTCTTCGTCGCGCACCTTGCCTGTTTCAGCAGGCAGGTATTGGGCTTGCAGGCCATATTGACGAGCCGCAGCTTCAATTTCTTGGAAGCTGGGTTGGTCGGGACCTTCGCCATCGGGGCGGTTGCAAATGATGGCTTTGAAGCCGGCCTCAGCCACAGCTTGCATCTCGGAAATCAAGATCTGAGGGCTGATGGAAAGGTTGGGGGTGAGTGCTTTGATGTCCATGATGTGTCCAGTTGTGAGGCTCAAGCCGCGTTGAATTTTTCTTTGCGGGGTGCGTGGACAAAACGGTCCATGAGTTCAAAGCCCAACATGCCGACCAACATGGCCAACACGAATACCAGCGCTTTGGGTTGGCCATCGGCCATGGATACCAAGGCAGGGCCGGGGCAAAAACCGGCCAGTCCCCAGCCCGTGCCAAACATCAAACTACCGATGACCAGCTTTTTGTCGATGTCCATGTTGTTGGGGAAACGCAATACGCCGCCCAAGAACGTGGTGGTGCGTTTTTTGGCGACGGTGAAAGCGAAAAAGCCCACCATGATGGCGCCGCCCATGACCAGGGCGAGCGATGGGTCCCAACTGCCAAACAGGTCGAGAAAACCGATCACCTTGCCAGGGTCGGTCATGCCCGAAAGCATCAGGCCGAGGCCAAAGCTCAGGCCAACCGCGAATTCGACGAGATGGTGGATGTGGTTTTTTTGAATCATGATTTTTCCTTAAATGACGTGACGCATGACGTAAACAGTGATGAAGCCAGCGCCCATGAATGAAGCGGTGGCCACCAAAGATCGAGGAGACAAACGGCTCAAGCCGCAGACCCCGTGACCGCTGGTGCAACCCGAGGCATAGCGGGTGCCGATACCGACCAACAAACCTGCGGCCACCACCAAGAAATCGCTCGCTTCAATCCGGGGTGCAGTGATGTATTGCACGGGTACCACGGCATGAAAAACAGCGGGTGCTGCAAACAGGCCCAGCATGAAAGCGATCCGCCAAGTGGTGTCCCCCACTTTGGGAGGGAACAGCCCACCCAAGATGCCACTGATGCCCAGGATGCGGCCATTCACCAGGATGAAAATAGCCGAGGCCAGCCCCAAAATGATGCCGCCGGTAAGGGATGCCCAAGGGGTGAAATTTGTCCAATCGATGCTCATGTGTTGTCTCCTGCGTTAGGTCTGCAAAATTGATCAAATAAAACGTTCATGACCGCCAGTGCTTGAGGGCTGGCGATTTGGTAATAGATGTTTTTGCCGTCTCTGCGTGTGGTCACCAGTTCTTCGTCTCGCAAGACAGTCAGTTGCTGGGACAGGGTGGGTTGCAGGATGCCCAAAATCTCTTCGAGTTCGCCCACCCGTTTTTCCCCTTGTGACAGCTGGCACAGCAGCATGAGCCGGTCGGGGTTGGAGAGCACTTTCATCAGTCGGCAGGCATTGCCAGCCGACGATTTCATTTTGTCTAGGTCCAAGGTGGTTGTGTCCATGGGCGGTTTTCCTGGCTGTTTTTGTGAAGATGTGAAAGTATATTGACAAACAGATTATTTGTCAATATATTATCACCAACCTAATTCAAAAAGGAGTTTTCGATGACCACCGCAACGCTCAACCCCCAAGTTCACGGTATTTTTGACCCGGCCACCTGGACCGTGACCTATGTGGTTTATGAAAAAACAGGCTCGGCCTGCGCCATCATCGACTCGGTTTTGGACTACGACCCCAAGTCGGGGCGCACCAGCCACAAGTCTGCTGACAAAGTGATTGAGTTTGTCAAAGCCAACGATTTGAAAGTGGAATGGATTATGGAAACCCATGCCCATGCCGACCATTTGTCCGCTGCGCCTTATTTGAAACAGCATTTGGGTGGCAAAACCGCCATTGGCAACCACATCAGCGGCGTGCAAAAAGTGTTCAAGGGCATTTTCAACATGGAAGCTGATTTCAAACCGGATGGCTCACAGTTTGACCATTTGTTCGCTGAAGGCGAAGTGGTGCAAGTGGGCGGTCTCACCGGCCACACGATGTATGTGCCCGGTCACACGCCCGCTTGCGTGGCCTACCAGTTTGGCGACGCGGTGTTTGTGGGTGACACCATGTTCATGCCCGATGTCGGCACAGCACGCTGCGACTTCCCCGGTGGTGACGCGAAAACCTTGTACGCCTCCACCCGCAAAATTTTGAGCTTGCCCCCAGCCACCCGTTTGTTCATGTGCCACGACTACCCACCCAATGGCCGCCCTGTGAACTTCGAGACCACCGTGGCCGATCAAAAAGCGAACAACATCCATGTGCACGACGGCATCAGCGAAGCCGAGTTTGTGGCGATGCGCACCAAGCGGGACGCCACCTTGGAAATGCCGGTGCTCATCCTGCCAGCCGTGCAAATCAACATCCGTGCAGGTGAGTTGCCACCCAAGGAAGACAACGGCATTGCCTACGCCAAAATTCCTTTGAACGCACTGTGAAGGTGCGCAAACCATGACAGGTTTTTCCAACCCGCAAGCCATGTGGGACAAGCGTTTCTCTACGCCCGACTATGTGTTTGGCGAAGAGCCCAACGCCTTTTTGGTGTCCCAAGCGGCACGCCTAGGAATGGGCCACGCACTGGCCTTGGCCGATGGCGAAGGGCGCAACAGTGTTTGGCTGGCCCAGCAAGGCTTCACGGTTGATGCCTTTGATTTTTCTGTTCCAGCGATCGACAAAGCCAAAGCGCTGGACAAGAAGCACCAGGTGAGCGTGAATTTCATCCACAGTGATTGGCAGTCGTTTGACTGGAAGCCCGCGCATTACGACCTGGTCGCGGGTGTCTTTTTCCAATTTGCAGCACCCGATGAACGTGCCGAGTTGTTTGAAAAAATCAAGCAATGCCTCAAGCCAGGAGGCGTGCTGCTGATCCAAGGCTATGGCAAAAACCAGTTGACTTACAAGACGGGTGGCCCAGACAAGCTGGATCATTTGTACGACGAAGACTTGCTGCGTCAAGCCTTTGCCGGCTTTGATGTGCAGGTCTGTCAAACCTATGAAACCTCCATTCAAGAGGGTGCAGGCCACAGTGGCATGTCAGCGCTGGTGGGCTTTGTAGCCAAAAAACCATGAACCCCTTGCATCTGGTTTGTCCCCATTGCAACGCCACCAACCGGGTGCCGTCTGACAAATTGCAAGCCGAGTTGAGCTGTGGGGTGTGCCATGCGCCCTTGCTCAGTCATCAACCCGACAACTTGGGCGAAGTCGCTTTCAAGGCGCAATTGGCCAAAAGCGATTTGCCTTTGGTGGTGGACTTTTTGGCGCCGTGGTGTGGCCCTTGTCGGATGATGGCACCCGCATACGAAAAAGTGAGTCAAGACATGCATGGGCGAGCCCGCTTTGTGAAGGTCAACACCTAGGACGAACAAAGCTTGGCTGCGACCTACAACATTCGAAGCATTCCCACATTGGCGGTGTTTGCGGCTGGCCGTGAACTGGCCAGACAACCTGGGGCGATGTCGGCCCCCGATTTGGCGCGTTGGGTCAGCGCTGCGTTGCTCAAGGTTTGAACTGACCCCAAACTTCAAGGAAAGATCATGATTCAAAACGTTGGCGGCATCGACCGCATTCTTCGCATCGCAGTTGGCTTGGTGCTGGTCATCTTGGCCGCCACTGGCGTCCTGGGCCCATGGGCCTGGCTGGGCGTGATCTTGCTGGCGACCGGACTCGTGGGCATTTGCATGCCTTACAAATTGTTTGGTTTCAGCACCTGTGCCATCAAAACCGATCCCAACTCTGTGACTGAATGAGATAAACCATGGACACCCTTGATCCGATTTTGCTGGCGCGTGTGCAATTTGCTGCCAACATCACTTTTCATATTTTGTTTCCCACCATCAGCATTGCCATGGGCTGGATTTTGTTGTTTTTTAAAACCCGCTTTGTGGCCACTGGTGAGCAACATTGGATGGACGCCTACCAGCTCTGGATCAAGATCTTTGCCCTGACCTTTGCATTGGGCGTGGTCAGCGGCATCACCATGAGCTTTCAATTCGGCACCAACTGGCCGGGGTTCATGAACGCCGTAGGCAATGTGGCCGGTCCACTGCTGGCCTACGAGGTGTTGACCGCCTTTTTTCTGGAGGCCACTTTCCTGGGGATCATGCTGTTTGGTCGCGGTCGGGTCAGTGAAGGGGTGCATACCCTGGCCACCTGGCTGGTGGCTTTGGGCACCACCGCCTCGGCCTTTTGGATCTTGGCCCTGAACTCCTGGATGCACACACCTGCCGGCTTTGAGATGATCAACGGACAAGCCCATGTCACCAGTTGGTTCGAGGTGATCTTCAACCCTTCATTCCCTTACCGCATGACACACATGCTGTTGGCGTCGGGCTTGACAGCGTCATTTTTGCTGGCAGGCATCAGTGCCTACCGCTGGCTGAAAAATGACCGCGCCAAAGATGTGATGGCCTCTTTGCGCACCGGTGTCACCGTGGCAGCCCTGTTGATTCCGGTCCAAATCTTCGTCGGTGATCTGCATGGCCTCAACACCATGCAATACCAACCGGCCAAGTTAGCGGCCATGGAAGGAATTTGGGAAACCCAAAAAGGCGTGCCTGCTGTGTTGTTCGCCATCCCTGACCAAGCCACGCAGTCCAACAAATATGAAATTGCCATCCCCAAACTCGCCTCTTTCTACCTGACACACGACTGGGATGGCGAAGTCAAAGGCATCAAAGACTTCGCTGAGCACCCACCCGTCGGACCGGTCTTCTGGGCATTTCGCATCATGGTTGGCGTGGGTTTGTTGATGTTGGCGGTGAGTTGGTTTGCCAGCTATGAACTGCGTTTCAAAGACGGTCTGTCGCGGCGCACTGCCATGGTTTTGGTGGCCATGACCTTTGCCGGCTGGGTTGCATTGGTGTCTGGTTGGTATGTGACCGAAATCGGACGACAGCCTTGGTTGGTCCAAGGTGTGCTGACCACCGCACAAGCTGCATCCCAGGTACCTGCGGGCAACATCGCCTTGTCTTTGGCGTTGTACCTCACGCTCTACATCGCTTTGTTGTCGGCTTATGTGTCCGTGGTGTTTTACTTGGCCAACAAGGCAACCCATGGAGACCACCTCACCCAATCCACCCCACAAGGACTTCGCCATGTTTGATGCAGGCATTGATATCACCAGCCCATCCGGTTGGTTGCCATTGGCATTTGCGCTTGTCATGGCCCTGTCCATGCTTGCCTATGTCATCTTGGATGGCTACGACTTGGGTGTGGGCGCCTTGCTCGACAGCGCGGACACGGTCGAGCAAAAAAACACCATGATCGCCAGCATCGGACCATTTTGGGACGCCAACGAAACCTGGTTGGTGCTGGGTGTCGGTGTCTTGTTGGTGGGTTTTCCTTTGGCGCATGGCGTGATTTTGGGTGCCCTCTATTTGCCGGTGGCGCTGATGCTGGTGGCGTTGTCTCTGCGCGGCGTGGCTTTTGACTTTCGGGTCAAAGCCAAAGCACAGCACCGTCCACTGTGGGACAAGACTTTTTTCATCGGTTCCTTGCTGGCCTCGTGGTCACAGGGTTTCATGCTCGGTCAGTTGATCTTGGGTTTCAAACAAGACATGGTGAGCTACCTGTTCAGCGCGCTCATTGGTTTTTGTTTGGTTTTTGCCTACCGGCTGTTGGGTGCCAGTTGGTTGATCATGAAAACCGAAGGTGGCTTGCAACTTAATGCAGTTGCTTGGGCCAAAGGCAGTTTGTGGCTCACGGCCGCGGGTGTGCTGGCCATTTCCGTGGCCACGCCCTGGGTCTCTCCACGGATTTTTGACAAATGGTTCAGCTTTCCCAATTTGCTCATGTTGTTTCCAATCCCTGCCATGACCATGGGCTTGTTTTTTGTGATTTCACGCAGCCTGAACCGGTTGCCAACCCGTTTGGCACAAGGCAACCAATACGGTGCTGGCGTGCCCTTCGCCAGCACGGTGGGTGTGTTTTTGCTCTCGTTTTATGGCTTGGCCTACAGCTTGTTCCCCTGGCTGGTGATTGACAAGCTCAACATCTGGCAAGCCGCCAGTTCACCCGAGGCCTTGTTGGTGATTTTTTACGGTGTGGTGGTGGTGCTGCCCGTCATCATTGGCTACACCGTTTTCGCTTACCGCGTGTTTTGGGGCAAGTCCACCCAACTCACGTATTGATTTTTTGAAAGAACTACATGGCCTATACACACAAATTTCAGCAGTTGGCAGATACCGCCATGGCGCAGGTGACGGGCGTTGCGCCAGACCAAGTGGATGCGCTCTTGGCACAAGGCGCTGTGGCGCTGGACATCCGCGACAAAGAAGAACATGACGCTGACCATTTGCCAGGCGCTGTGCATGTGAGTCGTGGCAAGCTGGAAATGAACATTGAGGGCGTTATCTCCGACCTGAACACCACCGTGCTTTGCTATTGCAATGCCAACAACCGTGGCGCTTTGTCGGCCAACACCTTGCGTCAAATGGGTTATGTGAATGCCCATTACATCGCTGGTGGATTGAAGGCTTATCGGGCTTTGGGCTGATGATGCAGCGCTGGCTGCTTTGTGCTGCGCTTGCCCTCGGTCAGCCGTTTCCATTTCATCGAGTGCGGTGCCAATACCGGGATGGAGTGGGGCAATGTGGCGGTCCCCACGGTGCAATACACACACGGCATGTTGTCCTGCAGTGAATTCACCGGTGTGCCCCTCATCACCCTCTTGGAGCACTGCGGTGCCGATTTGAAAGCTGGTCAATTTGTGTTGGCCGAAGGCGGTGAGGGTTCGTCCATGACCCGCACCATCCCGATGAGCCTCATCAAATCGGGTGAAGTCTTGGTGGCCTACGGTCAAAACGGCGAAATGCTGCGCCCCGAAAACGGCTACCCCCTGCGCTTGGTGGTGCCCGGTGTGCAGGGTGTGAGTTGGGTGAAGTATTTGCGCCGCATCGAGTTGGGCGACAAACCCTATGGCACCAAAGACGAAGCCATTCACTACATCGACTTGATGCCCGATGGCAGCCACCGCCAATACAGCGGCATTCAAGAATGCAAAAGCGTGGTCACCACCCCTTCGGGCGGTCAAGCCTTGCTGGACAAAGGTTTTTACAACATCACGGGTCTGGCTTGGTCGGGTCGCGGTGTCATCAAAAAGGTGGATGTGTCGGTGGATGGCGGCGCCAATTGGAAACCAGCGCGCTTGGAGTCCCCGGTGCTCAGCAAATGCCTGACCCGTTTCAACCTCGATTGGGTGTGGGATGGCAAGCCATCCATCATTCAAAGCCGAGCCACCGACGACACCGGCTATGTGCAACCCACCATCAAGCAGTTGCGCGAGGTGCGTGGCACGCGTTCCATCTATCACAACAACGCGATTCAATCTTGGTTGGTGCAAGAAAGCGGCGAGGTCAAAAATGTACAAGTCTCTTGAGTTCCGCATGAACACATGGACCCTGACTGCGGTGTTGTTGGCTGCTGTGGCCAGCGCTCACGCGCAACAGCATTTTCCAAACGTCGGCCGTGCTGCCACGCCTGCTGAGGTGGCCAAGTGGGACATTGACGTGCGACCCGATTTCAAAGGCCTGCCCAAGGGCGAAGGCTCGGTGGCGCAGGGCCAAGATGTCTGGGAAGGCAAGTGCGCCAGTTGCCACGGTATCTTTGGCGAATCCAACGAGGTGTTCAACCCTGTGGTGGGTGGTGTGGGGCCTGAGGATGTGAAAACGGGTCGCGTGGCCAAACTCAAAGACACGTCTTTTCCAGCCCGCACCACCTTCATGAAAGCCCCCAGTTTGGCGACGGTCTGGGACTACATCAACCGCGCCATGCCATGGAACGCACCCAAAACCTTGAGCGCCAACGAGGTGTATGCAGTCACGGCCTATATGCTGAATTTGAGTGGCGTGGTCGAGGACAACTTTGTTTTGAACGAGAAAACCATCGTTCAAGCGCAAGCCCGCATGCCCAACCGCGAGGGCATGACCACCCAACACGCGCTGTGGCCCACCACAGAATTGGGCGGCGTTGCCAAGCCTGACACGTCCAATTCCGCTTGCATGAAAAACTGCGCAACCGATGTCAAGGTCACCTCGATGCTGCCGGACTTTGCGCGTGATGCGCATGGCAACTTGGCCGATCAAAATCGTTTGGTGGGGCAGCAAAAGGGCGTTCGCACCGTCCGGGCATCAGCGACGGCTGTCAAAGCTGTTGCACCTTCGCCGGGCCCCAACTCGGCGGTACTGGGTCTTCTGCAGTCGAACAACTGCTTGGCCTGTCATGGCATGGACAACAAAGTTGTCGGCCCAGGCTTCAAAGAAGTGACGGCCAAACATGCTGGCAAAACAGACTACCTCACCAACAAAATTTTGCAGGGCAGCGCTGGTGTCTGGGGCAGCATTCCCATGCCTGCTCAAAACCTCAAACCTGCGGACGCCAAAGCCATTGCTGAATGGTTGGCTGGTGGCCAAACCCCTTAAATTTTTACAGGAGAAAAAACATGCAAACACGACGTGATGCACTCAAACGCAGCTTTGCTGTAGCCAGTTTGTTGATGGGCGCAGGCTTGTTGCCGCAGGTGGCGCAAGCTTTTGAGAAATCGGCTTTCGACGCTAAATCGGTGGCCGATGTTTTCAAAGCTTTGGGCTTGCCCATGCCCGCTGAAAGCAAAGATGTGGCGCTCACAGCCCCCGACATTGCGGAAAACGGCGCGGTCGTCCCGATGACGGTACAAACCAACTTGCCTGGCGTGAAAAAACTGATGCTGTTGGTGGAAAAGAACCCCTCACCGCTGGTGGCCTTGTTCATGGTCAACCCATCGGTGGAAACCAGCTTTCAAACCCGCGCCAAGATGGGCCAGTCCTGCGATGTTTATGCCGTGGCGGTGATGGAAGACGGCAAAACCCTGTTTTCGAAAAAAGAAGTCAAGGTCACCCTCGGTGGCTGCGGCGGCTGATCAATCATCAATCTAAGGAGAAACAACATGGCAGATCCCATGCGCATTCGCGCCCAAATGGCTGGTGAAAAAATCAACGTCCGTGTCTTGATGAGCCACGAGATGGAATCCGGACAACGCAAAGACGCCAATGGAGCCATCGTGCCAGCTTGGCACATCCAGGAAGTCACGGCCACACACAATGGCCAAGCCGTGATGACCGCCGAATGGGGACCAGGCGTCTCCAAGAATCCCTTCTTGCAGTTCACCATCAAGAACGGCAAAGCAGGTGACAAAGTGGGCGTGAGTTGGAAAGACAACAAGGGCGACACCCGCACTGACGAAACCACGGTGTCCTGACATGCGCCGCCTATCTGCTTCATTGGCCGCTGTGGCCTTGGCCTGCGTTGCGTCTGCGACCTGGGCGCAAAAATCAGCCTCTGACGGCATTGCCGAATACCGCGCCATGTTGCAAGACGGCAATCCTGCCGATTTGTTCGAGGCCAAGGGCGAAGACTTGTGGAAGCAGGCACGCGGTCCGAAAAAAACCAACTTGATGCAGTGCGATTTGGGCAAAGGCCCCGGCGTTGTGAAAGGGGCTTGGGTCGAGATGCCGCGCTACTTTGCCGACACGAAAAAAGTACAAGACTTGGAATCGCGTTTGCTCACCTGCATGGAAACGCTGCAAGGTTTTGACGCAGAGCAGATTCGCAGCACCCCTTATGGCAAGGGCGAGCAAACCACCATCACCGCTTTGGCCACCTGGGTGGCCGCCGAGTCCAGGGGCCTGAAGTTCAATCTGCCGCAAGCCCATGCCGAAGAAAAACGCATGTTCGATTTGGGCAAGAAATTGTTCTTCTTTCGGTCCGGGCCGCACGACTTCGCTTGTTCCACCTGCCACGGGCAAGACGACAAACGCATTCGACTGCAAGACCTGCCCAACTTGACCACTGCTGCAGGTGCTGGCATGGGCTTTGGGGCATGGCCCGCCTACCGGGTGTCGAATGGCCAGATGTGGAGCATGCAATTGCGACTGAATGACTGTTACCGACAACAGCGGTTCCCCTACGCCGTGTTTGGCAGCGATGCCAGTGCCGCCTTGGGGGTGTATTTGGGCGTGACAGCCAAAGATGTGGCCACCACGGCACCAGCGATTCGACGTTGACAGGCGAAAGAGAACAACATGAACATGAACACCATCCGCGTTGGGGCTTTGTCTTTAGCCGCTCTGGCCTTGGCCTCTTGCGCCACGCCCAACAACACGTCATACCAAGACGATGTGCAACAGGTCTTGG
>CALBEV010000139.1 GCA_937891045.1 uncultured Burkholderiales bacterium
TGTCCGGGATCATCTTCAGCATTTCTTCGGTTTTCTTGCCGATGTTTTGCACCCGACCATGGCAAGGAATTTGGTAGCTGATGTTGCCCAAGCTTTGCGGGAATTCGGTTTTCAACAAACCATCGCGCTTGCGGGCCATCAGGTATTCAAACGGGTCCCACATGTGGTCTTTGACGAGCTGTGTTTCAGGATCGTTGGGGTACATCAGTGGCAGTTCTTGCTTGAACATCAAGGTGCAGGAAGGCACGGCACTCAAGATGGCATAACCCTCTCGCGCATACTTGGCCAAGATGGGGATGTTGATCTGCTTGTTCTCGTCCACGGATTTCAAGTCGCCCAACTCGAGCTTGGGCATGCCGCAGCATTTTTCTTTGGACACCAATTCGTAAGGGATGTCGTTGTGGTCAAGGATTTTCAGCAAATCCATGCCAATGCCGGGCTCGTTGTAATTGACATAGCAGGTCGAATAAATCACGACTTTGCCGGGTGTTTTTTCGCCGTTCACCACGTTGCTTGACTTGGCTTTGGGTGCTTGGCTGCGGAATTTTTTGGTGGCCAACTCGGGCAACCACGCGTCTTTGTCCACGTCCAAAGCGCTTTCCATGACAGAACGGGCCATGCTGGTTTTGTTCAGGGCGTTGACCGCTTGCACCACGATGGGAATACCGGCAAATTGACCGTGCATGTCGGTGGAGGCCAAGAATTTTTCGCCTGTTGTGACTTCGCCTTTTTGGAACTTGATGGCCTTGGCCCGCAACATGGTGTGGGGGAAATCCAGGTTCCATTCATGCGGTGGCACATAGGGGCATTTGGTGAGGTAGCACAGGTCGCACAAATAGCACTGGTCCACCACTTTCCAATAATCTTTTTTATCCACGCCGTCCATTTCCAAGGTGGGGCTTTCATCCACCAAGTCAAACAGCGTGGGGAAAGAGCCGCACAAACTCACGCAGCGGCGGCAACCGTGACAGATGTCAAAAATGCGCTCCATCTCGGTGAGACAGGCTTCCTCGTTATAAAAGTCGGGGTTGAGCCAATCCAGGGGATGGCGTGTGGGTGCTTCCAAGCTGCCTTCGCGTGCCATGGTTTTTGTTCCTTCAGGGGGTATGCAAATAAGACGGCTGGTCGTCTGTCAATACTCAGAGAGGGGCGCTGCAATAAGCGCAACGCCCAACCCTCAATGCTGAAAAACGATCAATCGACCAATTCAGCCAATGCTTTGGCATAACGGTTGGCGTGTGAACGCTCAGCCTTGGCCAAAGTTTCAAACCAATCGGCGATTTCGTCGTGGCCTTCTTCGCGTGCGGTTTTGGCCATGCCAGGGTACATGTCGGTGTACTCGTGGGTTTCGCCAGCCACTGCGGCTTTCAGGTTGTCACGGGTGGCGCCAATTGGCAAGCCAGTGGCAGGGTCGCCACATTGCTCAAGCCATTCGAGGTGGCCGTGTGCATGACCTGTTTCGCCCTCAGCGGTGGAGCGAAACAAAGCGGCCACGTCGTTTTGGCCTTCGATGTCGGCCTTGTTTGCGAAATACAAATAACGGCGGTTGGCCTGTGATTCGCCTGCGAAAGCGGCTTTCAGGTTTTCTTCCGTCTTGGAGCCTTTGAGTGCTGCCATGAAATATCTCCTTGGTTGATCTACGAGCTTTGACCTGATTGCCAAAGTCTGGTCAAGGTTACTCCTTGTCTGGGACAAGCGTCCAATCGAGCCTTTCAATCCTCTTCATGCAATTTATCTATCAGAGATTCAGTTTTTCCTTCTTGCTTCAATCAAAGAAGCGGCCCAGTAAACTGAACCGACATGAACCAAACCATCCGCGCCCCCAAGCTGCCGCCTGCGCCATCCGTTTCCATCAGCAACTACAAGCTGCCGCACTATCCCTTTGTGGTGCCGGATGAATTGCGAACGGGGACTGTGAAACACCACCCCATCGTGATTGTGGGCGCAGGCTTGAGCGGTCTGACCTTGGCTTGCAAGCTGGCGCATCTGGGCGTGCCTGCCGTTGTGCTGGATGAAGACAACTCGGTCGGCGTCAAAGGCGCTTCATCGCAGGGTATTTGCTACACCCAACAATCACTGGAAATCTTTGCCCGGCTGGGCATCTTTGAACGCATCGCAGCCAAAGGCGTGGCTTGGCAAGTCGGACGCACATTTGCGGGCAAGGATGAAGTGTTTTCTTTCGACTTGCGAGACAAGCAGCAATTTGCCGTGAGCAAGCAGCCCCCATTCATCAATATTCAGCAGTTTTATGTAGAGATGTATCTGGTTGAGCAAATCCAAGCTTTGAATCAAGCGGGGGCGAATATCGACCTGCGTTGGTCCTCCAAGGTGGTGAAGTTCAAGCAAGACAAACGTTGCGCTTCCTTGGTGGTGAACACGCCCAAAGGCAGTTACACCCTGGAAGCCAGCTACGTGATTGACGCCACCGGCTCACACACACCCTTCCACGCTTGGTGTGGCGTCACCATGGACAGCAAACGCGGCGACGACCGTTGGTGCATTGCCGATGTGCGCTTCAAAGACACGCCGCCAACCGAGCGCCACACTTGGATTGAAGCGCCATTCAACGACAACCGCGCTGTTTGGCAGCACCTGATGGGCGACGATGTCTGGCGCATCGATTACCAAATGGCCCCGGATGCGGACCCGGCGTATGTGAGCCGCGAAGACGTGGTGCGCGAGCGCTTGGCCAAACAATTTGGCAAGGGCGTGAAGTGCGACATTGTGTGGGTGGGCCCTTACGCCTACAAATCACAATGCCTGCATCAATTGCAACACCAGCGGGTGTTTTTCATTGGCGACACGGCCAAAGTGGTGAGTCCGTTTGGGGCACGTGGTGGCAACACAGGCATCGCGGACGCCGACAACCTGGCTTGGAAATTGGCGGCTGTGATGCGCGGCCATGCGCCTGCAAGCTTGCTCAGCAGTTACGGTCAAGAACGCTTGCAAGCGGCCAAGCGCAATGTGCAAGTCACCAACCGCACAGCGCGTTATTTGCGGGCGCCCGAAGGTGTGGAACGATTGTTTCGTGATGCCAGTATTGGCTTGGCCAAGCACCATGCCTTTGCCCGCCCCTTGATCAACACCGGCCGCATGGCCGAGGCGAACCGCTATGCGGTGTCCGACATTTGCAAACCTGAGGGTGGATGGATGCTGCAAAACGTTGGTGTGCAATTGGCCAAGGGACGCCCAGGCAGCCTGAGTGATTTGCTGCAATGGGCCGATGGCCGGTTGTTGCTGCTGGTGTTTGGTGCTTTGAAACGCACCCAGATTCAAAAGCTGGCCTTGCTGAGCATGGGCACGCCCGTGCGCATTGTGCAAGTGGTGCACAAAACGCGAGGCGATGCCTTGGAACACATTGTGGACAAAGGCAAGCAGCTGCGCAAAGCCTGTGGTGCAGAGGGCCATGGCTGGGCCTTGCTGCGCCCAGATGCGTATTTGGCAGCCCGCGGGCAACACATCGACAGCAAACTCGTCAACGCCATTGCCCAATCTTTGGCCCTGCATTGAACAAATGGATCTCACCATGACCACCACCTTGAAAATTGATTTCGTCTCCGACATTGCCTGCCCCTGGTGCGCCGTGGGCTTGGGCGCCTTAGAACAAGCCTTGGATTCGCTGCAAGGTGAAGTGAAAGCCGACATCCGTTTTCAGCCTTTTGAACTCAACCCAAACTTGGCTGAAGGTGGCCAAGACTTGTTTGAACATCTGAACCAAAAATACGGCTCGAGCGCCGAACAACAAGCGCAGATGTACCAAAACATCAAGGCGCGTGGTGCCGAAGTGGGGTTTGCTTTTCACCCCACCGGACGCGGCCGCATCTTCAACACCTTTGATGCACACCGCTTGCTGTATTGGGCCGAAGTCACCGCTGACGCCAGCACACAGCATCGCTTGAAAAAAGCATTCTTTGAAGCCTACCAAGGGCGCGGCGAGAACATCGAATCTCACGCGGTGTTGTTGGCAGCGGTGAACAGTTTGGGGCTGGATGGAGCAGCCGCGCAAACGGTGTTGGAGAGCGATACCTATGCCCAAGAAGTGAAAGAGCGCGAGCATTTTTATACCAATGCAGGCATCAGCGCCGTGCCCGCCGTCATCATCAATGACCGCCACCTGATTTCGGGTGGTCAGCCTGCGCATGTGTTTGCGCAGGCCTTGCGTTACATCGCTGCCCAAGCCTGAACAATTCAAGCTGTTTCCTTCTTTGCTTGGGATGACGGTTTTTTAGCAAGCGCCGCTCTGGCAGCCACCACAGTTTGGGCCACCGACACCGCCGTGGCAGCCCCGACAAGGTCCAGCCCAAATGCCCATGCCCTGTGTTGTAGAACACATTCGGTGCTTTGCCCGGGCCCACCTTGGGCAGCATGTTGGGCATCATCGGCCGCAACCCAGCCCATGGGGTGAATTGCCGTGTGCTCACACCCGGAAAACACTGCGCCACCCAATCAACCAAGGGTTGAATTCGGTCTGCTCGGATGTCTTTGTTGAAGCCATTGAACTCGGCCGTACCAGCCACCCGAAATCGATTCACGCCCAATCGGCTGCTGACCAGCTTGGTCGCGTCATCCAGCAAGCTCACATGCGGCGCACTGGCTTGGCTTTGGGCATCGTCCAAATTCACCGTGATGGAATAGCCCTTGACGGGGTAAATGTTCACGCGGTCGCCCAGTTGCGCGGCCAATTCACGGCTGTTGGTGCCACAGCAAACCACAACGACGTCAGCGGTTTGCGACTGGAATTCCGATTCTTTTGCATACACCAGTTGCACCCGCTCGCCTGTGGTGTTGACGCTGGTCACATCGCAGTCATAGATGGTTTGCACACCCATGCGCTCTAGCGCCTGTGACAGCCCGAAGGTGAACTTGTGGATATCGCCGGTGCTGTCACTGTCAGTGAAAAAGCCGCCATGGAAAGTGCCTTGCAAAGCAGGCTCAATTTGCCGCATTTCTTCAGGTGACACCGCTCAGCGCTCTAAGCCGCCCTTTTTCAACAAGGCGCTGACTTTGACGGCATGTTGGTAGCTGGCTGGATCGCGGTAGATGTGCAAAATCCCCTCGCGCTTCAAATCGAAATCGGTGTTTTCTTGTTGCGCCCAAGCAAACAAGTAGTCCCGCGCGGCAATGGCCAATTGCGCGGTGTGAATGGTGTTGGCCTCGTAATGGGGCAATTGCGCCACGAACTCGGTGAGCCAAGACCACTGGTGCCAACTGGCTTTGGGGTGAAACAACAAAGGGGCGTCCCGTCGCGTGATCCATTTCATGCCCTTGACCAAGGTAGACCAGTGGTTCCAAACCTCGGCATTCGAGGCGGAGAGTTGCCCGCCATTGGCATAGGAGGTTTCCATGCCCGCGTAGCGGTGTCGCTCAAAAAGTGTGATGGAAAAGCCTTGTTGCGCCAAGGCATAAGCAGTGGTGACACCTGTGATGCCACCACCAATGACGGCGATGTGTTTCATGAAGCAATCCTCAGTGAGTCCGTGAAAGGGAGACGCACAGCACCCTGCTGTACACCACCCCCTCTGTGCTGGACCTGAGAGATTCGCGCATCGCAGCAAGGCGATGGCTTGCTCCTTCGGTGTGCAGATTGACCATGATCTGCAACTCTTCAGAGATTTACCATGTCACCGGTCCTGGGGCCTGAGAGATTCCGGGGCGGTTGCTCCTTCGGCGGTGTCTCTTGACACACTCTCCCGATGACATCCATCAAAAGTATAGCTGGGCGCTGAACCCTAGAATCAACGCTTGTATCGCCTGTTTTGATTGATTCCTCCAACATCTGCCTCGCATGTCCACAACACCAGCTCAACCCGGCTTAGACAGCCTGTCCAAATCCTTTGAACCCGCCGCTTTGGAAGCCCATTGGGGGCCCGAGTGGGAAAAGAGAGGTTACGGTGTCGCTGGATTTCGCGGCACCGGCCAAGCAAAGGCAGAACAACCATCCTTCGCCATTCAGTTGCCGCCGCCCAATGTGACCGGCACCTTGCACATGGGCCATGCGTTCAACCAGACCATCATGGACAGCCTGACGCGCTATCACCGCATGCGCGGCTTCAATACCGTGTGGATTCCCGGCACAGACCATGCTGGCATTGCCACGCAAATCGTGGTCGAGCGTCAGTTGCAAGCCCAAGGCATCAACCGCCATGACATGGGCCCCACACCTGCTGAAGCCCGCAAGAATTTCATCAGCAAAGTATGGGAATGGAAAGAGCATTCAGGCAACACCATCACCCAGCAAATGCGCCGCATGGGCGACAGCGTGGACTGGACGCGCGAGTACTTCACGATGGACGGCAAGTTGACACCTGTGGTGACCGACACCTTCGTGAAGCTTTACCAACAAGGCTTGATTTACCGTGGTAAGCGCTTGGTGAATTGGGACCCTGTGCTGATGAGTGCGGTGTCTGACTTGGAAGTGGAGAGCACCGAATCGGAAGGCAAGATGCACTACATCTGCTATCCGTTTGCCAATGGCCCTCAGCTGATTGACGGCGTCGCGCAAAAAGGCATGACGATCGCTACCACCCGCCCTGAAACCATGATGGCCGATGGTGCCTTGGCTGTGCATCCCGAAGATGAACGCTACAAACACCTTGTAGGAAAAATGGTCGATCTGCCTTTGTGCAATCGGCAAATCCCCATCATTGCCGATGACTTCGTCGACCGCGAATTTGGCTCGGGTTGCGTGAAGATCACCGGCGCCCACGACTTCAATGACTACGCCTGTGCGCAGCGTCACGGCTTGCCACTCATCACCATCTTCACGCTGGATGCCAAGGTCAATGAAAACGGTCCTGCCGCCTACCAAGGCATGGACCGCTTTGATGCCCGCAAAGCCGTCAACCGCGACTTGGAAGCCATGGGCTTGATGCTGGAGATCAAGCCCCACAAGCTGATGCTGCCGATTTGCGCCCGCACCGGCCAAGTGGTTGAACCCATGCTGACCGACCAATGGTTTGTCGACATGAACAGGGTCAGCCCGCAAGACGCCACCGGCAAAAGCATCGCCCAAAAGGCCATCGATGCAGTGCAGTCCGGTGAGGTGAAGTTCGTGCCCGAGAACTGGGTGAACACCTACAACCAGTGGATGAACAACATCACCGATTGGTGCATCAGCCGTCAACTCTGGTGGGGCCATCAAATCCCTGCTTGGTATGACGAAGACGGCAAGGTGTACGTGGCCCACAACGAAGCCGAGGCCCAGGCCCAAGCGCCAGGCAAAACACTGCGCCGAGATGAAGACGTGTTGGACACTTGGTACTCCAGCGCTTTGGTGCCGTTCAGCACCTTGGGGTGGCAGGGTGATACAGCTGTTCATCAATCCGGGCGCGAAACGAACACGAGCCAACTCGACGCTGCAGCGACGCTCGGCAACGCTTCTGCCAACAAACTCTTGGATGCAGACCTGTACCTGCCCTCCAGTGTCTTGGTCACAGGCTACGACATCATCTTCTTTTGGGTCGCCCGCATGATCATGATGACCACGCATTTCACCGGCCAAGTACCTTTCAAGCATGTCTACATCCACGGTTTGGTGCGTGACGCCCAAGGCAAGAAGATGAGCAAGTCCGAGGGCAATGTGCTGGACCCTGTGGACTTGATTGACGGCATTGCACTCGAACCTTTGCTGGACAAACGCAGCCAAGGTTTGCGCAAGCCCGAAACCGCCCCACAGGTGCGCAAAAACACCCAAAAAGAATTTCCAGAGGGCATTCCCGCTTACGGCGCTGATGCCTTGCGCTTCACCTTCGCCGCCTTGGCCAGTTTGGGACGCAGCATCAACTTCGACAGCAAGCGCTGCGAGGGTTATCGCAACTTCTGCAACAAATTGTGGAACGCCACGCGCTTTGTCTTGATGAATTGTGAAGGCCAAGATTGCGGCCTCATGGACCACACCAAAGCCGACTGTGCGCCGGGCGGCAAAGCACACAACTACATGCACTTCAGCCAAGCCGATCGATGGATTTCATCCGTGTTGCAGCAGGTTGAAGCGGATGTGGCCAAAGGCTTTGAGGAATACCGCCTGGACAACGTCGCCACAGCGCTTTATGAATTTGTCTGGAACGAATACTGCGATTGGTATTTGGAAATCGCCAAGGTGCAAATCCAAACCGGTGGCCCGGCCGAACAACGGGCCACACGCCGTACCCTCATCCGCACCTTGGAAGCCATCCTTCGTTTAGCGCATCCCATCATTCCGTTCATCACCGAAGAACTGTGGCAAAAGGTCGCGCCCGTGGCGGGCATGCCCGGCGAGTCGGTCAGCATTGCGCGTTACCCCGAGGCACAACCGAACAAAATCGACCTGCAAGCCATCGCCAATGTGCAGCAACTCAAAGCCTTGGTGGACGCATGCCGCAATTTGCGGGGCGAGATGAACGTGTCACCGTCCACCCGCATGCCGATGTTTGTGTTGGGCCATGCCGAGTTCATGCGCAGCAATGCGGCTGTCTTGCAAGCCCTCGCCAAACTCAGCGAGGTGAAAATATTTGACGATGAAGCCGCTTGGCAAGCCGCCGCGCAAGCCGCCCCTGTGGCGGTGGTAGGTGAAGCCCGTTTGTGCTTGTTCATCGAAGTTGATGTCGCGGCTGAAAAGATCCGCTTGGGCAAAGAAATTGCACGATTGCAAAACGAAATCACCAAGGCCAACGGCAAGCTGAGCAACGAAGCCTTTGTGGCCAAAGCGCCACCTGCAGTGATTGCGCAAGAGCGTCAGCGGGTGGCCGACTTTGAAGCCACTTTGCTCAAAGTGGCTGATCAGTTAAAGAGGCTCGTGTGATATTCGCTGAGTGACTGGCATGGTGGGTCGGGCCGAACGTTGCCGCATGCGGCGGTGAGAGGCGACCGAACCCACGATGGCAGGCACGACACCAGTGCTATCAATTCATGTATCAGCGCCTTTTGAGCACGTGGATGAAGTCTTCGCCCACCGTCTCTTGCGACATCAACTCATTGCCGGTTTGCTTTGAAAAAGCAGCAAAGTCGCGCAACGAGCCTTTGTCGGTGGACACCACTTTCAGCAACTGACCGCTTTGCATCGCGGTCAAGGCTTTCTTGGCTTTCAGGATGGGCAAGGGACAATTCAAGCCCCGCGTGTCTAATTCTTGATCGATCTGCATGGCCATCATTCTAAATTTTGAGCGGCACGCTCTTCCCAACTCATGAAGCGCGGCTCGATACCCTGGGTGCGCAGCCAATCGCCCATGGCATAGCCCGTGCCAGCTGGCCAACAAATGATGTCTTGGTAATCAAACAACTTGTATTCGGCCAGTTCAGGTGACAAACGAATCTCACCCTCCGCCACAGCGTGATAAGCAATGATGACTTGGTTCATGCGTTGAAAGTCATAAGCCCCCACCAACTTCAAGCTCGTCACTTTCAAATTGGTTTCTTCAGCGACTTCACGGGCAATGCCTTCTTCTGGGGACTCACCAGCCTCCATGAAGCCAGTGATGAGTGCAAAGCGTCTGCCCGGCCAGGCCGCATTGCGGGCCAGCAAAATTTGATGGCCTACCTGGACAATGCCTGCCAGCACGGGCGTGGGGTTGTTCCAATGGGTCCAGTTGCACACCACGCAGCGCATGCGTTGTTTCGGGCCGCCGTCTTCATCTTGGGTGATGAGTTGCAACTCGGTGGCGCACATCGGGCAATACTGAAAATGGCTCATGCCGGAAACACGCCTGTTGAAAGGTAACGGTCGCCTCGGTCGCAGACGATGAACACGATGGTGGCGTTTTCAACGCGTTTGGCTATTTCCAAGGCGACCCAGCAAGCACCAGCTGCTGAGATGCCTGCAAAGATGCCCTCTTCACGGGCCATGCGTCGGCACATGTCTTCGGCGTCTTGTTGGCTCACATAAACGAGTTCATCCACATGGGTGGCATCGTAAATTTTGGGTAAATATTCAGGGGACCATTTGCGAATGCCTGGAATGCGCGAGCCTTCGCTGGGTTGCGCACCGATGATTTGCACCTTGGGGTTTTTTTCTTTCAGGTAGCGCGACACACCCGTGATGGTGCCGGTGGTGCCCATGGCACTCACGAAGTGCGTGATCTGCCCATGCGTTTGCTGCCAAATTTCGGGGCCGGTGGTTTCATAGTGAATGCGCGGATTGTCGGCATTCGCGAATTGATCAAGCACCAAGCCCTTGCCTTGGGCTTGCATTTGATCGGCCAAATCACGAGCGCCTTCCATGCCGGTGCTTTTGGATGTGAGGATGAGTTCAGCGCCAAAAGCCTTCATGGTTTGCGCACGTTCAATCGACAAGTCCTCGGGCATGATGAGCACCATGCGGTAGCCTTTGATGGCTGCGGCCATGGCCAAAGCAATCCCGGTGTTGCCCGATGTCGCTTCAATCAAGGTGTCACCCGGTCGGATGTCACCGCGTTCTTCTGCACGTTGAATCATGGACAAGGCAGGACGGTCTTTCACCGAACCTGCGGGGTTGTTGCCCTCTAACTTGCCCAACAAGACATTGCCACGGTTTTTGTTGTCTGCTGCACCAATGCGTTGCAGCGCGGCCAACGGTGTGTTTCCGATGGCTGATTCAATGGTCGGATAGTTCATCCCTACACTGTGCCATAATTCCGCCTCTCCCTCCTGCCGGAGTGGCGAAATTGGTAGACGCAGCAGATTCAAAATCTGCCGGTGCAAAAC
>CALBEV010000140.1 GCA_937891045.1 uncultured Burkholderiales bacterium
CCGATGTGTTGATGGTGGAGACCATCTTTGACACCTTGAACGCCAAGGCGGCGCTGTTTGCCATCGAAGAATTTTTTGAGGCCAGCGGTGAGCGCCTGCCTTTGATCATCAGCGGCACCGTGACCGACGCGTCGGGCCGCATCCTGAGCGGCCAGACCGTGACAGCGTTTTGGCACAGCGTGCGACACGCCCAGCCCCTGGCCGTTGGCCTGAACTGCGCCTTGGGCGCGACGCTGATGCGCCCCTACATCCAAGAGCTGAACAAGGTCGCGGGCGACACCTTCATCAGCTGCTACCCTAACGCCGGTTTGCCCAACCCCATGAGCGACACGGGCTTTGACGAAACGCCCGACGTGACCAGCCGCCTGTTGCACGAGTTCGCAGCCGAAGGCCTGGTCAACATCGTGGGCGGCTGCTGCGGCACCACGCCTGAACACATCGGTGCCATCGGCCGCGCCGTCGCCCCGCTGGCCCCGCGCAATGTGCACGGTGGCTTCTTTTACAAAGAAGCGGCTTGAGATTGTTTGTTGAGCGCCTTCGAGTGACCCTCCTGGGCGGTGAACGTCAACTGTATTGAAGTGGCGCTTTGCGGAGGAAAAAATGTCGGACCTGAAGGCTCCGACCTACGAAAACCAACCACCTCTGCCCTCGCCTCTCGTAGGTCGGTGCCTTCAGGTCCGACGAGGTTCGTTCAAACCCCGCTGCCCGCCGATCGCGCCATATACGCAACGCCCTTTCTATGTTAAAAATCTGACCACCACTGCTTGGGTGATTTGCGGTGGCTGACCCCTAGGCACCTGGCCCGCGTGGCGATGTGCCTCTTATAAAAAAACACGGAGACACACATGCTGCAAGGCCTGATGCAAGATCGCCCCCTGCTCATTTCTTCACTGATTCAGCACGTCGCCACATTCCACCCGGACACAGAAATCGTGTCGCGTTTGCCTGAAGGGGCGTTGCACCGCACCGATTGGCGCGGCATTTGTACCTTGTCGCGCCAAATCGCCAATGCCATGGGTGTGCTGGGTGTTCAGCCCGGTGACCGCGTGGGCACATTGGCCTGGAATTCGTACCGCCATTTGGCGCTGTACTTTGGGGTGTCCGGCAGTGGCGCGGTTTTGCACACCGTCAATCCGCGTTTGTTCCCCGAGCAAATTGACTACATCGTCAACCATGCCGAAGACCAGGTGCTGTTTTTTGACCTGAGCTTTGCCCCCTTGGTGGCGCAACTTGCGCCTTTGCTCAAAACCGTCAAAACCTTTGTGGCGATGACCGACAAAGCCCACATGCCCGACATCGGTGTGCCCAATGTGTTGTGCTTTGACGACCTGATGGCCGCGCAAAGCACCGAATACACCTGGCCCGAATTTGACGAGCGCAGCGCCTCATCGCTGTGCTATACCTCAGGCACCACAGGCAACCCCAAAGGGGTGCTGTATTCGCACCGTTCCACCATGCTGCACACCTTGATGGAGATGGCCCCTGACACGTTTGGCATCAGCTCGGCTGAGACCCTGATGCTGATCGTGCCCATGTTCCATGCCAACGCTTGGGGTGCGCCGTATGCGGCGGCCATGGTGGGCTCCAAACTGGTGTTGCCAGGCCCGCACCTGGATGGCGAAAGCGTCTACAACTTGATGAAGCAAGAGCGGGTCACCTTCTCGCAAGGGGTGCCCACGGTGTGGCTGATGCTGTTCCAGTACCTCGATGCCAACCCGCACCTGGACCCCAAAGAGTTGGGGGTCAAACGCGTGGGCATTGGGGGCGCGGCGGTGGCCCGCGGCATGCTGGAGCGTTTTGAACAACAGTTCAACGCCGAGGTGGTACAAGGCTGGGGCATGACCGAAACCAGCCCGATTGGCGTGATCAGCAAACTGTTGCCCAAACATGCAGGCCTGCCCGCCGAAGAACTGATCAAGACCAAGCTCAAGCAAGGCCGAGGCGTTTGGGGTGTGGATCTGAAAATCGTGGATGAAGAGGGCCAGGCCCTGCCCTGGGACGGCGTGGCGTTTGGTCACTTGCATGTGCGCGGCCCCTGGATTGCCAGCGGTTATTACCGTGGGGAGGGCGGCCCCGTGCTGGACGCGCAAGGCTACTTTCCCACGGGCGACGTGGCCACCATCGACCCCGATGGTTTCTTGCAATTGGTGGACCGCGCCAAGGACGTGATCAAGTCAGGCGGCGAGTGGATCTCGTCCATCGACGTGGAAAACACCACCCAGTCGCACCCTGCCGTGGCAGAGGCGGCGGTGATTGGCGTGGCCCATCCCAAGTGGCAGGAGCGTCCATTTTTGTTGGTGGTGCGCAGGGCGGGCGCACAGGTCGAGGCCCAAGAGTTGATGGCCTATTTGTCGACGCGCATCGCCAAATGGTGGTTGCCCGATGACATCGTTTTTGTCGACACCTTGCCCCACACGGCCACGGGCAAACTGCTCAAAACCAAATTGCGCCAACAGTACAAAGACCATCGTTTGCCCACGGCCTGAATTCAGCGCGCAGCGGCTTAGGCTTGGGGTCAGTCTTGCAGCAAGCGCCGCTGCAACTCGGCCAGCTCTTGGGGGCTGAGGCCAATCGCGCCGTGTAAATAGTCCTGCATGCCGCCGTGCTGTGTTTCTACCGCGTCAAAAGCCGCGTGCAAAAACTCGGGCTGCACTTGCCACAGCACCTTCATCACATGCGGGTGGCCTTGGCCTTCCAGGCGGGCATCGCGCTGGTAGAGCTGGTTGGTCAACAAATAGTCGTGTTCGATGGTGCTGCGGTCCACACCCAGCGCAGACAGCAGCAGCGCGGCGGCAAAGCCCGTGCGGTCTTTGCCTGCGGTGCAGTGGAACACCTGCGGTGTAGGCTGCTCCAGCAGGTGCTTTAAAAAACGGCCAAAGGTGCCCGCGTTGTGGTTCACAAAATCGCGGTAGGTCTCTTGCATCAGCGCCACGGTTTCTTCGGTGGTGGGCACGATGCCTTGCGCCACCAAGGCTTGCATGCGGGCGATCACGGTGGGCTCGATGGTCATCGCCAAACGCTTCACGCCGGGGATTGCATAGGGCGTGGCGGTGGATTCGGCTGCGCCGCGAAAGTCCAAGCTGTGCCCGATGCCCAAGGACGCCAAGCGCGCCAAGTCGTCAGGTGTCAAGCCCGCCAAATGGTCTGAGCGGAACACTTGGCCTTGCCGCACACGGCGGCCATCGGCATTGCGGTACCCGCCAACATCGCGAAAGTTCGAAGCGCCTTGCAGCAGCGCAGGGGGTACCGGGGTCATGGCCATCCAATCAGCAGTCAAATCGAAAAAATATGAGCACCATTGTCACGCGCCGCCCCGCCCCCGCCTGTTGCCGAAGGCGACAAACCCCGGGCAGCCCAAGGTGATGAACCCATCTTGCGCTCTGTTTGGCACACGGCTTGCTTGTCATGTGTATGAACCTTGCACGACTTCCTTCGCAGCCTGCCTTGAACGGCGACATGGGTGTCACCGACGCCTGGCGCGACCCTTTGGGTCTCATGTTGGCTTCCACTGGCGAGGGGGTTTTTGGGGTCGATCTGGACGGCCTGTGTGTTTTCATCAACCCGGCAGGTGCCCGCATGATCGGCATGGAGCCCGAGCAGGTGCTGGGCCAGAACATGCATGTGCTCACGCACCACTCGCATGGCGACGGGGCGCATTACCCCTTGGAGGACTGCCCGATTTACAACGCGTTTCGCCAGGGCGAGCCCTGCCGCATCGACAGCGAGGTGTTTTGGCGCGCCGATGGCAGCAGCTTTCCGGTGGAGTATTCCAGTTACCCGGTGTTTGACCAAGGCCAGGTGCGCGGCGCGGTGGTCACCTTTGTGGACATCACCGAGCGCAAACGGGCCCAAGAGGCTTTGCACCGGGCCAAGGACGAGCTTGAAGTGCGGGTTGCCGAACGCACCCATGCCCTGGAAACCGCTTTGCAGCAGTTGCGTGAACTGGCCGCCTGGTCCGAGGCGGTGCGCGAAGAAGAGCGCACCCGCATCGCCCGCGAGGTGCACGATGAGTTGGGCAGCTTGTTGGTGGCCCTCAAGATGGATGTGAGTTGGCTGGACAAGCGCTTGTCAGAGCAAGAACAGCGGGCCGCGCTGGAAGCCCAAAGCATGCGCGAGAAGATGCGAGGCAAGTGCCAGAACATGAGCCGCTTGATCGAGAACGCGGTGGTCAATGTGGGCCGCATCATCACCGACCTGCGCCCCAGCATCTTGGACCACCAAGGCCTGTGGGGCGCTTTGGAGTGGCAGGCGCAAGAGTTTGTGCAGTCGGCCGAGCAAGAACTCAAGTGGTGCATGGAAGTCAATGAGCAACGCGTGCTGCCTGAGCCCATGGCCATGGCGGTGTTCCGCATCTTTCAAGAGATGCTGAGCAACGTGGGCCGCCACGCCCGGGCACACACGGTGGATGTGGACATTGTGGAACGCGAGGGTTGGTTGCACCTGTCGGTGGAAGACGATGGTTGCGGTGCCTTGGCGCAGGCCTTTGAGTCGGCGCAGGCCTACGGCATCATGGGCATGCGCGAACGTGCCCGCCACTTTGGCGGTGTGATCGACATCGACAGCCAACCCGGCCGGGGCACCCGCATGCGGCTGTCCATGCCTTTGCCAGTTTTTGAGGCTGCGCCATGAACGCGACAGTGCGCGTGCTGCTGGGTGACGACCACAAGATCGTGCGTGAAGGCCTGAAGATGGTGCTGGCCGATGACCCGCACCTGCAGGTGGTGGCGGAGGCCGACACTGGCCCCGGTGTGCTGGACGAGGTGCAAAAACGGCAGGGCCTGCAGGGCATTGACGTGGTGTTGCTCGACATTGCTTTGCCGGGCATGGACGGGCTGGATGTGCTGCAAGCGCTGCGACGCGACTGGCCGGGGCTGCCCGTGCTCATGCTCAGCACCTACCCTGAAAAACAATACGCGGTGCGCTGCATTCAGCTGGGGGCCTCGGGCTATCTGAACAAAAGCACCGACCCGGATGAGCTGATGGCCGCGCTGCGCCGCGTGGCTGCAGGCGGCATGCACGTCACGCCGACCACGGCCGAGGCGCTGGCCAGTTTGGTGAGCCAAGGACGCACCAAAAGCGGGATCGAACTGCTCTCGCACCGCGAGCACCAGGTCTTTCTTTTGTTGACCCAAGGCCACACCGTGAGCGAAATTGGTGCGCAACTGAGCCTGGCCCCCAACACCGTGAGCACTTACCGTGCGCGCATCTTGGAAAAGACCGGCACCAAGAATGATGTGGAG
>CALBEV010000141.1 GCA_937891045.1 uncultured Burkholderiales bacterium
CACGGTGGGCGCCGACTGTGCCATCAGGATGCGACCCACTTCGGTGGAGCCGGTGAAGCTCAGGTGGCGCACCACATCGCTGTCGCAAATCACCTTGCCAATGGCGATGCTGTTGTCGCCGTCAGCGCTCAGCACGTTCAAGACACCGGCGGGCAAACCGGCGCGTACAGCCAATTCAGCGGCGGCCAAGGCGGTGAGCGGCGTCAGCTCGGCGGGTTTGATCAGCACCGGGCAACCGGCGGCCAAGGCTGGGGCCACTTTGCGGGTGATCATGGCCAGCGGGAAATTCCAAGGCGTGATGGCAGCGCACACGCCGATGGGCTGTTGCAGCACCATCAAACGGCGGTTGTTGTCAAACTGGGGCAGGGTTTCGCCGTTCACCCGCTTGGCCTCCTCGCCATACCACTCGACAAAACTCGCGCCATAGGCGATTTCGCCTTTGGCCTCGGCGTAGGGCTTTCCCTGCTCGGCGGTAAGGATGCGGGCCAAGTCGTCCACATTCGCCATCAGCAAATCAAACCATTGGCGCAAGATGATGCTGCGTTCTTTGGCGGTCTTAGTTTTCCAAGGGCCCCAAGCGGCGTTGGCGGCGTCAATCGCCAGGGCTGCTTCAGCGGGGCCGAGGTTGGCCACATCGGCCAGCCACTGGCCGTTGCTCGGGTCATGCACCGCAAAGCGGGATGCGCCTTTGATCCATTGGCCGTTGACCAAGGCATCGGTTTTCAGCAGGCTGGGGTCTTTCAATTGCAACAGGGGCGAGGGGGTGGTGGTGGCGTTTGTCATGGTGTCTAGGGTGCTTTGAAGGGGGTGCCGAAACGGGCAGCGGCGATGATGGCACAAATCAAAAACCAGCAGCCTTGGTCGCCCCAAATACGCCAAAGGGGCAAACCTATAATTTCGCACGCAGTTCGCAGGGCATTCGCTCCTGTGCCGCCCACCTCGATTGCAGCCCCGCACATGACCACGCCCCGCTTTTCCGTTGCCGACATCCGTCAAACCTTCCTCGACTTTTATGCCGCCCGCGCCCACACCGTGGTGGCCTCCAGCCCCCTGGTGCCCGGCAACGACCCCACGCTCATGTTCACCAACTCGGGCATGGTCCAGTTCAAAGACGTGTTCTTGGGCGAAGACAAGCGCTCGTATGTGCGGGCCGCTTCGGTGCAAGCCTGTTTGCGTGCTGGCGGCAAGCACAACGACTTGGAAAACGTGGGCTACACCGCCCGTCACCACACGTTTTTCGAAATGCTGGGCAACTGGTCGTTTGGCGACTACTTCAAGCGCGACAGCCTGACATGGGGTTGGGAGCTGCTGACGCAAATTTACAAACTGCCCGCCGACAAACTTTGGGTCACGGTCTACATCGACGACGACGAGGCCTACGACATTTGGCACAAAGAGATTGGCATTCCCGCCGAGCGCATCGTGCGCATCGGCGACAACAAGGGTGCCAAGTACGCCTCGGACAATTTTTGGATGATGGCCGACACCGGACCGTGCGGCCCGTGCTCGGAGATTTTTTACGACCACGGCCCCGAAGTGGCGGGCGGCCCACCCGGCAGCCCCGACGAAGACGGGGACCGCTACATTGAAATTTGGAACCACGTGTTCATGCAGTTCGACATGCAGCCCGATGGTTCCCTGAAAAAACTGCCCGCCCCTTGCGTGGACACCGGCATGGGCTTGGAGCGCCTGGCCGCCATCTTGCAACACGTGCACAGCAACTACGAAATTGATTTGTTCGACACGCTCATCAAGGCGGCTGCGCGTGAAACCGGCTGCACCGATTTGCACAACAGCTCATTGCGGGTGATTGCCGACCACATCCGCGCCACCGCGTTTTTGGTCAGCGACGGCGTCATTCCTTCGAACGAAGGCCGCGGCTATGTGCAACGGCGCATCATCCGCCGCGCCATTCGCCACGGCTACAAGCTGGGTCAAAAAACACCGTTTTTCCACAAACTGGCGCCCGACCTCGTGGCCCTGATGGGCGAGGCCTACCCCAGCTTGGCGCAGCCAGCGGATCGCATCATGGCGGTGCTGAAAACCGAGGAAGAACGCTTTTACGAAACGCTGGAAAACGGCATGGAGATTTTGGATGCCGCCTTGGCAGGTGGTGTGAAAGTGTTGCCCGGCGAAGTGGCCTTCAAGCTGCACGACACCTATGGTTTCCCACTCGATTTGTCGGGCGATGTCTGCCGTGAACGTGGTTTGTCGGTAGACGAAACCGGTTTTGCCGCCGCCATGGACAAGCAAAAAGCCCAGGCCCGTGCAGCCGGCAAATTCAAGATGGACCGCGCCTTGGAATACACCGGTGTGGGCAATGCGTTCGTGGGTTATGAGCACTTGCAATCGCAATCCACCGTGACCGCGCTGTATGTGGATGGCGTGGCCGTGACGGAACTTCGCTCAGAGCAAGTGGGCGTGGTGGTGCTGGACACCACACCGTTTTACGCCGAGAGCGGCGGCCAAGTGGGCGACCAAGGTTGGTTGCTGGCTGGGGAATCTTCCAAGGCCGCCAAGTTTGTGGTGGAAGACACCTTGAAAATCAAGGCCGATGTGTTTGGCCACCATGGCCACATGGCGCAAGGCAGCCTGAAAGTGGGCGACGTGCTCACCGCTCGCGTTGATACCGACTTGCGTGCCGCCACGGTGCGCAACCACAGCGCCACGCACCTGATGCACAAGGCCTTGCGCGATGTGCTGGGGGCGCATGTGCAGCAAAAAGGCTCCTTGGTGAACGACGAGCGCACCCGCTTCGACTTCGCCCACAACGCGCCCGTCACCGACGCTGAAATTCGCGAGATTGAAGCCCGTGTGAACGCCGAGATTTTGGCCAACGCCGCCACCCAAGCCCGGGTGATGGATTTGGAAGCCGCGCAAAAAACCGGCGCCATGATGTTGTTTGGCGAGAAGTACGGCGACACCGTGCGGGTGCTGGACATCGGTGCCAGCCGCGAACTCTGTGGCGGCACGCATGTGCATGCCACGGGCGACATTGGTTTGTTCAAGGTGGTGTCTGAAGGCGGTGTCGCTGCTGGTGTGCGCCGCATCGAAGCCGTGACCGGCACCCACGCCTTGGCCTACTTGCAAGACCTCGAGCACACGGTGGCGCAAGCGGCTGGTGCCTTGAAAGCCACGCCGCAAGAACTGAACACCCGCTTGAGCCAGCTGTTGGAACAGATGCGCGGTTTGGAAAAAGAAATGACTGCGCTCAAGGGCAAATTGGCCGCGTCACAAGGCGACGATTTGCTGGCGCAGGCCATCGACATCAAGGGTGTGAAGTTGCTCGCCGCCAAGTTGCCCGGGGCTGATGCCAAAGCCTTGCGCGACACCTTGGATCAATTGAAAAACAAACTCAAAACCGCGGTGGTGGTGTTGGCCAGTGTGGAGGGCGACAAGGTGCAATTGGCGGCTGGCGTCACAGCCGACAGCTTGGGCAAGGTCAAGGCCGGTGAGTTGGTGAATTTTGTGGCTCAGCAAGTGGGTGGCAAAGGCGGCGGCAAGCCCGACATGGCCATGGCGGGCGGCACCAACCCGGCAGGCCTGGACCAAGCCTTGGCCAGCGTGCAAGCTTGGGTCACTGAACGCCTGTGATGCTCACCAGGCTTGCTGCAATCGCCGCTGGCTGACCCAGCGTCGTTGTTCGCCGTTCACCGGGTCGGTGAGCGCGATCTGCCGAGCCAACAGTTGCAAGGCTTGGCTGAAATCATCCGGCTCTTGCGGGCCGCGCAACACTTCGGGGTAAAACTGATCGCCCAAGATCGGCACCCCCAAATGCCACATGTGCAAACGCAACTGGTGGCGTTGGCCTGTCAAAGGTTCCAAGTCGTACATCCCCAAGCCATTGCGATGTTGGCGCAGGCTGATGCGGGTTTCGCTGTTGGGTTCACCGCTGGTCACCCGAGACAAGAAAAACCGCTCGTCTTCCTCCAAGCGACAACGCAAGCTGCTTGGTAATTCAAGCGTTTCAAGATGCGGGGCCACGGCTTCATACAGCTTGTTCACTTGCTGTTGGCGAAACAACGCGTGGTAGGCGTCACGGTCTGGCGGCCGTTTGCAAAACACTACCAAGCCCGCGGTTTCGCGGTCGATGCGGTGCAAGGGCGTCAATGTTTCACACTGGGTTTGTTGCTTCATTTGCACCAACAAACTGTTGTGCACATAAGGGCCTGAAGGTGTCACAGGCATGAAATGCGGTTTGTCGGCCACCACCAGCAACTCGTCTTCAAACAAGATGCAAGCTGGTTCTGGCAGTTCAGCCTCAAGGGGCAACTGCCGGTAATAAAACACATGGCCACCCACGGGGCAAGTATCGTGCGCTGACAACGCATGACCGTCTGCGTTCAACACCAAGCCTTGTGACAAACGATGCGCCCATTCTTCGGCGCTGATGTTGTCAAAGCGTTCACACAAAAACGCCATCACATTGGGCCAGTGCCCCAAGGGCACGGCGACGCGGCTGGGGCTCACGCCATCGTGCATGGGCAGCTTGGGGAGTTGGCTGACGCGGCCCATCGCAAGGGTTTAGCGTTTGTGAAACACCAAGTCCCACACCCCATGACCGAGTTTCAAGCCGCGGTTTTCAAACTTGGTGAGCGGGCGGTAGCTGGGCTTCTCGGCATAGCCACTCGTATCGGTGGCGGAGTTGTGCAACAGCGGTTCTGCGGACAGCACTTGCAGCATTTGCTCGGCGTAAGGCTGCCAGTCGGTGGCCAAGTGCAGGTAGCCGCCGGGCTTGATGTGTTGCGCCAAGCGCTGCACAAAGGGGCTTTGAATCAGGCGGCGTTTGTGGTGGCGGCTTTTGTGCCAGGGGTCGGGAAAGAAAATGTGCACACCATCTAGGCTGTTGTGGCCCAACATGTGGTCCATCACCTCGATGGCGTCGTGTTGCAGGATGCGGATGTTGCCAATGCCCTCCTCGCCGCAACGCTTGAGCAGCGCACCCACGCCGGGCACATGCACTTCGCAACACAAAAAATTGTCCTGTGGGCGGCTGTGCGCGATCTTGGCGGTGGCGTCGCCCATGCCAAACCCAATTTCCAAAATCAAAGGTGCGGCCCTGCCAAAGGCTTGGTCGACATCCAGTTTGTCGGGCGTGTAGTTCAACAAAAACTGCGGACCGAATTGCTCAAAGGCTCGCACCTGGCCCGAACCCATGCGGCCTGCGCGCAGCACATAGGTTTTGATGACGCGCATGAAGGGGACGTCTGTGGTGGGGGCTTGGCTTGTGTCGGTGGCGGTCATGGGGTGCGCTTGCAGAAAGAGCTGGCGATTATCGCGGCCAGGCCAAGCGGCTCTGCGCAACAGCATGGTTGGCAACAGCGGTTGTCCATGCAAGCAAGGCTTGTTGAACTGAACCTCCACTGGCTTCAAGCCCCAACAACTGCGCCGCCGCATTCAACGCCGCCAAAGGGTCGTTCAAGTTCAAAGCCTGTGCGCCGTTTTGCTTGCTGAGTTTTTCACCATCGGCGCCCAGCACCAAGGGCGTGTGCAGGTAGCGCGGTGTGGGCAAACCCAAAGCCTGTTGCAACAGGATTTGCCGCGCGGTGTTGTCGGCCAGGTCTTGGCCACGCACCACATGCGTGATGCCTTGCGCCGCATCATCCACCACCACCGCCAGTTGATAGGCCCACAAACCGTCGGCGCGGCGCAGCACGAAGTCGCCCACCTCTTGCACCACGTCTTGCTGTTGCGCACCCAAGCGTCGGTCATGCCAATGGGTTGGATGGCTCAACTGCAAGTCGTTGATGACGCGTTGCAGATTCAAGCGCCAAGCCCGCGCAGGTTTGCCCTGCAAACCGTTTCGACACGTGCCCGGATACACCGCTGCCGTGTGGCGTGTGCGTTGCTGTTGTTGCGCGTCTTCAATCTCTTTGCGCGAACAGCCGCAGGGGTAGGCCCAGCCTTTGGACACCAAGTTGTTCAAAGCCGTTTGGTAAGCATCATGGCGCGTGGATTGCCAGAGCACGGGTTCATCGGACACCAAGCCGCAAGCGGCCAATTGCGCCAACAAAGCTTGGTCGGCACCTGGCACACAGCGCGGTGTGTCCACGTCTTCCATGCGCACCAACCATGCGCCGCCGTGGGCCCGCGCATCCAGCCAACTGGCCAGTGCGGCCACCAGCGAGCCCGCATGCAGCAAACCCGTGGGAGAGGGGGCGAAACGACCCCGGTAGGGGGCAGGTGAGGCGCTCAAGACCCAGCCCGCGAGCTTCAGTCGAGCATGGCCAAGGACAGCCCCAAGCCACTGACAAACGCGTCTTCCACTCGGTGGCCCAGCAGCCAATCGCCGCACAAGCCCAACTTCAGCGAGGCGTCCCACAGGTGGTTTTGGCCCAGCGGTTGCAAGGTCTTGGCATAGCGCCAACGGTGCACCTGCGCGTAGCCGGGTTCGGCGCGGATGCCGGTGAGTTCGGCAAAAGCTTTCAACAGCTTGGCCTGCACCCGTTCTTCATCGTCTTCCAAATGTTCTTGCGACCAATCGGCGCTGGCTTGCACCGTCCAGCGTTCCACCGAGGCACGACCCGGTTTGGATGACTCCCGACACAACCAGGCGATGCGGTGGTGCACGCTGCGGGCCGCGTTCCACTGTGGCCCCAAATGGCTCAGGCCCGATTGGTTCACCAAGGGGTAGGCCAGCATCAAGGTCCAGCAAGGGGCCACTTGCACTTCAGACAGGGCTTTGAGGCCTTTGAAACTGGCAGCAGGTGCGCCCGATTGGCGCAATAAAAAATCGGCCTGCACATGCGGTATGGCCAACACCAGGTTGTCAAAACCGCCATGCGTGGTGCCATCGGCGCACACCAGCTCCCACCCTTGGCGATTGCGTTTCAAAAACTGCACCTGCGTTTGGTAGTGCACGCATTTGGCGTCTTCCAAGGGCAGTGCCCAATGCCGCACCAAGGCGTTCATGCCGGGGCTGGCCACAAAGTGCGGTTCGCGCGTGGGCAAAGCCGCTTCGATGACGCGGCCCAGTGGGTCGAGCACCCGCACCGCGTTGGCGCTCCATGCGCGGCACACCGCTTGGGTGCCGGGCACCTCGGTCAGGGCTTTCAAGAAGTCGGGATTGCGCACCGTGAAGTACTGGGTGCCGTGGTCAAAGCTGCCGTAGGGCGTGTTGCGGCTGGACATGCGCCCGCCTGCGCCATGGCTTTTCTCGAAGACGGTGACGCGATGCCCGGCCTTGAGCAAGGTGCGTGCGGCGGTGATACCGGCCATACCGGCCCCGATGACAGCAGTGTTTTTCATGGCTGCACTCTACACCGATGCGCGGCCCTTGGGCTTGCTGGATTGCCCCAACAAGGCCAAGCGGGTGTGCGGCTTGCTCAGTTGCTCTAGCCACCACTGCAAAGCGCGGTCGCCCGCAGGTTGGCCCTTGGTCTGGGTGTTCTCGCGCCAGGCATAGCCCAGTTGGCCGCTGCGTTGTTGTCGCTTGACTTGCAAGGCCACCAGCGCCCCCGAGGCAATGAACGGCCGCGCCATCGGTTCCGGCAAAAACCCCGCGCCCAGGCCACGCAACTGGGCGTCGAGTTTGGCCACCATGGTGGGCACCGTGAACACATCTTGCCCGGCCAACAAACCGATGGTCATGCCCGTGCCCTGGGGGATGGAGTCGGCCACCGCCACTGCCCGGTGTGCTTGCAACACCTCGTCGCTCAAGGGTTGTGGGTGTCTGGCCAGGGGATGCTGCGGGGCCACGGCGAACACAAAGCCCACCACGGTGCCCATTTCGGCAAAGCGCAAACCCGGCGTGGTGGTGCTGGTCATCGGCACCCCGATGGCCAAATCCGCTTGGCCGGAGGTGAGGCTGTACAAGGTGCCGCTCAGGGTTTCGTGGCGCAGCCGCAGCCGCGTGGGCGGGTTGGCCGCGTAGAAGGCTTGGCACAAATCCATCACCACGCTTTGATCGATGATGGTGTCAAACACCAAGGTGAATTGGCTCTCCCAGCCGGTGGCCACACGCTTGACCCGGTGCGCAATGCTGTCCATGTCGCTCAACAAACGCATGCCCTCGCTCAGCAGCTCATGGCCTGCGGCGGTCAGCTTGGCTTGGCGCGACGCCCGGTTGAACAACAGCACGTCCAGCGCCTCTTCCATTTGCCGCACCCGGTAACTCAGGGCGCTGGGCACCACGCCCATGTCGCGGGCAGCGGCGGCAAAGCTGCCATGGCGGGCAATGGTTTGCAGCATGGTCAGGGCGTCAGGGGTCAGGACATCGCGGGCAGAAGACATGGTCGGGGGTTTATCGTTCAAACGATTTGAATGATGCCATCAAACCGATGCGCCTTCTGAGCTGCACGGTGGACTGAGAATTCAGGCCAAGGAAGAACACACCATGCTGACACGCCGACCATCCAACGAACGAGGCTATGCCGACCACGGCTGGCTCAAGTCCTTTCACAGCTTTTCATTCGCGGGCTATCACGACCCGGCCCACATGGGCTGGGGCAATTTGCGCGTCATCAACGAAGACCGCATCGCCCCCGAAACCGGCTTTGGCACGCATGGCCACCAGGACATGGAAATCATCAGCTATGTGCTGTCGGGCAACCTGGCGCACCAAGACAGCATGGGCAATGTCAAAGGCATCCCGCCCGGCGACGTGCAGCGCATGAGCGCGGGCAGCGGCGTCAAGCACAGCGAGTTCAACCATGCGCAAGGCGAGGAAACGCATTTCTTGCAAATTTGGATTCAACCGAATGTGCGCGGCATCCCACCCAGCTATGAACAAAAAACCGTTCCACCTGCCAGCAAACGCGGCGCTTTGGCCTTGATTGCCAGCCACACGCCCACAACGGATGCGGTGAAGATTCATGCGGATGCCGCCTTGTATGCCGGGTTGTTCGATGGCGCTGAACAGGCGCAATTGGCTTTGAACCCGAAACGCCGTGCCTATGTGTTTTTGGTGCGCGGTGGATTGAATGTGAATGGCCAGAGCCTGCAAGCCGGTGACGCCTTGCTGGTGGCCGATGAATCTGAATTGAACCTGAGCCAAGGCCAAGACGCCGAAGTGTTGGTGTTTGACCTGGCCCCCTGAATTTTTTTGTTGCTTCACTAGGAGAAATCATGAGCAAAACCGTTGTTGTTTACCACTCTGGCTACGGCCACACCCAACGCCTGGCCCAGTCTGTGGCCGAAGGTGCCAAAGCCACGCTGGTGGCCATTGACGCCGAAGGCAACGTGAGCGAGGCCGATTGGGCCGCCATCAATGCTGCCGACGCCATCATCTTTGGCTCACCCACCTACATGGGCATGGCGTCTTGGCAGTTCAAAAAATTTGCCGACGCCACCTCCAAGTATTGGATGAGCGGCGCATGGAAAGACAAAGTGGCTGGCGGCTTCACCATTTCCTCGAACCTGAGCGGCGACAAGCTGTCCACCCTGCAGTACTTCATTACTTTGTCCATGCAATTGGGCATGGTCTGGGTGGGTCAAGCCAACCCGAACGACGGCAGCATCAACCGCTTGGGCTCGTCCTCGGGCGTGATGGCGCAGGTAGGCCCCACCAGCCCCGCCGCCGACATTCCCCAAGGCGACTTGGACACCGGCAAAGCCTATGGCGAGCGCGTGGCCAAGATGGCGGGCAAGTTGCATGCTTGAACGTTCTGTAGAAGTCTGACTTCACAGCCAAACCCAGAACCGCTTGGTGCGATAAGTGCCAAGCGGTTTTTTTAAAAGTCCGTGCGTTAGCATGCCCCCATGAAAATCCTAAGCCTCTTGCCCTGGTCCGATTGGCTGGTGCTGCTGTTTTTCATGGCGGCTTGGATTGGCTACGCCCAGTTCGCCACCCGCTGGTCGCTCAAACGCCCGTCCATCTTGGCAGCCACCAACCGGTTCCGATTGCGCTGGATCCAGGTGTCCCTCACCCGAGACCCGCGCGTGCTCGACGGCATCATCACCCAGACCCTGTCCAACACCCCCGCGTTTTTCTCCAGCACCACCATCCTGATCATGGGTGGTTTGCTCGCCCTCATGGGCACCACCGACAAGGCGGCCGAGTTTGTGCGCGAAATCCCGTTCTCGCAGGCCACGCCCATCTTGGTGTTCGAGTTCAAAATCTTGGTGCTGATCTCGATTTTTGTGTATGCGTTTTTTCGCTTCTCTTGGTCGATGCGGCAATACACCTTTGTGTCTTTGATGATTGGCGCGTTGCCGTCCCACGAGCATTTCATCGCGCACCCACAAGAGCAAATGGACTATGCCCAGCGTGTGGCCGCCATGACCGGCTTGGCCGCTGAAACCTTCAACGACGGCTTGCGTGCCTACTATTTTGCGTTTGCCGTGATGGGCTGGTTTTTCTCGCCCATGGCTTTTGTGCTGACCACGGTGTTGATCGTGGGCATTTTGTACAACCGCGAATTCCGCTCGGATGTGCTGGAAGTGCTGAACGACGGCAACTAGGCCCACCGCGCAAAAACGGCACCTTCACGGCACCTTCACGGCGAGTGCCTCGTCAGGCTTCGTCTTTCAGCGCCGATAAATCCGGGTGCACCCCCCGGCGCTCGTCAAACACAAAACAGTCGCCTTTGAAATGGTCGCTGCCCACTTCTTCAAAGTATTTCAAGATGCCGCCATCGAGTTGATACACATCTTCCACGCCCAGTTCGCGCAAATAGATGGCGGCTTTTTCACAGCGGATGCCGCCGGTGCAATAGCTGACGATGGTTTTGTCTTTCAGTGCGTCCAGGTGTGCTTTGGCGGCTTCTGGAAATTCACTGAATTTGGTCAGCCGCCAGTCCAGTGCCCCTTGGAAAGCCCCCGCGTCCACCTCGAAATCATTGCGCGTGTCCAGCGTGACCACCGGGCGGCCGCGGTCATCATGGCCCTGGTCCAGCCAGCGTTTCAGCGTGGCCGGTTGCACAGCAGGTGCGCGGCCATGCTGCGGCTGAATGGTGGGGTGGTTCATGCGGATGATTTCGTTCTTCACCTTCACCAGCAGCTTCTGGAAAGGCTGCTTGGCCGACCAACTGTCTTTGGGCGCCAGCGCCGCAAACCGAGCGTCTTGTTGGAGCCAGCGCACCCAGCCACGCACATCCTCTGGTGGCCCCGCCAAAAACAAGTTGATGCCTTCTTCGGCCAGCAAGATGGTGCCCAAGAGTTGCCGCGCTTGCGCTTGCGCCAAACACGCTTGTTGCAGGTCGGGCAGATCGTTGAGCGGTGTGAACACATACGCTGAAATATTCAGCACCGGCAAGCTGCTCATGAAGGCATCCAAGCCAAACCAGCGGTGGTGCCACCGGGCTCGCTGCCGCGCACCGGGCGGTACTCGCAGCCAATCCAGCCGGTCCATTGCAGCTCGCGCAAGCTGTCGAACACCGTGGGGTAGTGCAGCTCGCTGAAGTTCGGTTCGTGGCGCTGCGGCGCACCCGCTATTTGAATGTGCCCCACCTTGCCGCTGGGCAGGTAGTGGCGCAGTTTGTTCAGCACATCGCCTTCCACAATTTGGCAGTGGTAAAGGTCGAATTGCACTTTCAAGTTGTCCACGCCGATGGCTTGCACGATGGCATGGGCATCGGCTTGGCGGTTCAAGAAATAGTGCGGAATGTCGCGGCCATTGATCGGCTCGATGAGGATGGTTTTGTGGGCCTGCGCGGCTTGTGCGGCGGCCCAGCGCAGATTGCTTAAAAACTTGTCGCGCAGAGCGATTTGCGTGCTGGCATAAGCATGGCTGGTTTGCAAAGCCAGGGGCAGGGCAGAGCCCGCTTGGTGCTCTGGCGGCACCACACCGGCCAGCACATGGATGTGCGGGCAGTTCAGGGCTTGCGCGTACTCAAGGGCCAGCAGCACGCCGTTTTGAAACTCGGCCTCGCGCCCCGGCAAACAAGCCGTGCCGCGCGAACCGTTCGCCCAAGCGTTTGAAATGCTGTTGCTGTCTTGCCCGCCGGGCGGGGCGTTCAGCAACACCACTTCCACACCCGCGTCTTGGGCGGCGCGGGCAATGTCTTGGGCGGGGAAGTCATAGCCAAACATGAACTCCACCGCCCTGAAGCCGTCTTGCGCGGCCGCCGCAAACCGGTCGAGGAAACCGTGTTCGGGGTAAAGCATGGAGAGGTTGGCAGCGAAGCGCAGCATGGGGTGCCTGAAAGAGTTGAAGCAAAACTATAGCAACTCAATTCTGGGAGGGGCAGCTTGCAGGCTGTTTTGCTAACGCAACCTTGAAAGCATGAGAATTGAGTGAAATATATAGTACTTAAGTAATATTTTTTTAACGGAAAACATCTATTTATTTTTAAAGTTTTTCAATGCATTTCCGATACAAATTCCTATGGAAACTCGTCTGCAACTTTCTGGCAACTGGCTGGCTTCTCGCTTGGGGGCCAACACGTCTGTTGCTCCCACGGCGGATGACCAGCGGGTTTTAGATATTGCAAGCTCAAAATTACAGCAAGTATCTGCAAGCACGGTTGATATTCAACTGGCCAACACCTCTTGGTTGGTTTTGAAAGACAGGGTCGATGAATACTCCAACATGGTGGCTGTTGTTCAGCTCGCCCAAGATGATCTAGGCGCAGTAGCCAACTTTCTGGCGCAAATACAGCAGGGCTATGACGCGCTATCTGGCATGACCGAGGGCTCTCAAGCCCAAACAGATCAAATCAATGACATCACACAGTTGGAGTTGGAGCTCTCCGAATTCATTGGTCGCCGTAGCGTCACCATGTCTGATATCTCGTTGTTTTATTCGCCGGGCGAAGGCTTTGACAAGATAGCGTTCAAGGCGATCGACTCAGACGCATCCACCCCCAGCACTGATACAGATACTTTTGCTGTGCTGGAAGTTGACTTGGCTGAGGTTTTGAACTCAACGCACGAATCGAGTACCTGCCCCATTTGTCAGTCGATGGCCGCATCACAAAAAGCGAATACCGACGTACCTGCGTTTGACAACTTAGCGGTCAGCGCCCCCATTCTTGACGAAGCAGCAGCCACCAATTCATCCAACGTCACCGGGGCCACCACCAAAAGCGCATCGACAGCCAGCTATGTGGAGGCGCTTCGCAGCGGCGCTATCTGGGACTTATCCGCTGGAGAGACATTGAGCTATTCTTATTACACGCCTGCAGTGGCTTACGGCTCTTATGCTGGTACTACTTACAACGCACCCTTGGGTGCCACCGCCATCTCAGCACAAAATCAGGCATACCTTGATCAGGCTTTCGCCGCATGGGATTTGGCTTCAGCTTTCACGCTTGAAAAATTCACGGAATCGGGGACTGCTGTAGGTGAACTCAGAAGCGCATACACGACAAGAACCTATGCCAGCGCTGGCAGTGCCGCGTATGCTTATTACCCCAACAGTGGCATCACTGGCGGTGATATTTGGTACATCGATGATCAAGCCACCAATTTGGATTTCACGCCCGGTGGCTATGGCTACTACACGGCGCTTCATGAAATTGGCCATGCCATTGGCTTGAGTCACTCTTTTGGCGGTTCCTCTTCTGGTGCCACGCTCTCGGCTGCTGATGACATCGCAAGAAACACAGTCATGACATACACCCAGTACGACAGAAATCAATACTGGGTTCAAAGTGGTACTTCAATCACCGCACAATATTTTTATGCGACAACGCCGGGCCTTTACGATGTGGCCGCAATGGAACACTTGTACGGCACGAACGCGTCAAGCAACAACACGAATACCATCCATCAATTTGCAAACTGGACTGCGTCTTCACCACTGTATTTCCAGACTGTTGTCGACACTGGCGGAGCCGATACCTTTGATGCATCTGCGCAAGTAAGAAGCTCCACCATCAATTTGACGCCCG
>CALBEV010000142.1 GCA_937891045.1 uncultured Burkholderiales bacterium
CACATCGCCAAACCAAATGCCTGGCTCCACATAGGTCAAGGTGATCTGTTTGCCCGACACCGAGGTCGAGCTCACGCGCACCGCGCCCTTGGCACAGGCGATCCACTGCTCGGGTGGATCTCCCCGTGCAGCGAGCATATCGCCGTCCTTGTGACGTTTGACGTAAGCGCATCGAAGTATGTCGTGTCGTAGTGAAGGTGAAAGACTTGAGAACCAACGACCGTTGTTGATCGACTCTCTTTCCTCCATTGTCAGAATGGGCTCGTCCATGTTCTGTCCTTTGAGTGACTGTGAATCAGATTTTTGTCGCCTGGGGGACCAGCCGCATCATTCGTATTCGGGTTTTTGCTTGTTTAAAAAAGCGGAAATGCCGACGCCCGCGTTGGGGTGGTGCAGGTTTTTGACAAAGTGATCCCGCTCGCGTGCCAGTTGGGCATTGAGGCTGCTGCCGTCGGCATCGTTCAGCAAATCTTTGATGCTGGTCAAGGCATTGGGCGCGCGGGTGTTGAGTTGTTCGCACCAGTCCAAGGCGTGTTGCAGGGCTTGGCCCGCATCGGTCAAGCGGTTGACCACGCCCAGTTGTTGCAGGCGCTCCGCCCCAATGCGCTCGCCGCACATCAGGAGTTCGGTGGCCAATTGGCGCGGCACAGCACGCGACAAACTCCAGCTGCCGCCGCCATCGGGCGAGAGGGCAATGGAGCTGTAAGCCATCACGAAAACGCTGTTGCGCGCGGCCACGATCATGTCGCAGGCTAAAGCCAACGAGAAACCGGCACCGGCTGCAGGCCCTTCGACAGCGGCGATCACTGGTTTGGGAAAGGTGCGGATCGCTTCGATCCAGTTGTGCAGGCCTTCAATGCTTTGAGCCTGGTGTTCAGGCGGCTGCTGGCGGTTGTTTTGCAAACGCTGCAAATTGCCGCCTGCGCTGAAGATGCCATTCGCTCCGGTGATCACCACGCTGCGCACATCGGCGCTGGATTCGGCCACGCTCAGGGCCTCCACACCTGCGGCGTACATCTCGGGGCCCAGGGCGTTGCGAAACTCTGGGTTGCTGAGGGTCAGGACCAAGGTCCGGCCTTCGCTGGTGCTGAGCAGTTGGGCGGTCATATTTTTAAATCAGATGGGGGCAGAGCTGAAGACCTGTCCCGCAAAGTCATTGTTCTTCCGTGTGCATCAGCGACAGGCCTATCGCACCACGGCGGCGCAGCCAAGGGCTGGGGCGATAACGGGGGTCGCCATAAACCGTTTGAAGGTTAAACAGCACTTCCAAAATGCTGTCAGGTCCCAAGCGGTTGCCCATAGCCAAGGGTCCCATGGGGTAGGCCAGGCCCAAGGTAACGGCGGTTTCCAGGTCTTGTGGGCTGCAGATGCGTTGCTGGCACATGTCGGACGCGATGTTGACGATGCACGCCACCACACGTTGCGTGACAAAACCACCACTGTCACGGATCACCGACACGGCCTTGCCGTCACGCGCAAACAAGGCATGGGCCGCATTGCGCATGTCGATGCGCGTGGCCGGGTTGGTGGCCAGCACGCGGCGCTTGGTGGAAGCGTCCTCAAACAGCATGTCGATGCCCACGGTGCGGGCCGGGTCCAGGCGCTCGACCACGGCCACGGTGGTGATGTCAAAACCCAGCGGGGCCACAATGGTCAAGGCTTCGGGTGAGGGCGATGCGCCGGTTTCGATGTTGGCCCCCAGGTCTTTGAGCAGCTGCAGCAGCTCCATGCGGCGGGCGGCGCGAGGCGAGACCCACACGGGCGGGATGTTGTCCACCACAGGCACCGGTGGTTCGGCGGGCACGTGGGCTGCGCCGTCCGCATACTTGTAGAAGCCTTCGCCCACTTTTTTGCCCACCACACCACCCGCCAAGCGCTGGGCGGTGATGACGTTGGGGCGGTAGCGTGGCTCTTCGTAGTATTGGTGGTAGATCGCCTCAATGACGTGGTGGGACACATCGAGCGCCGTCAAGTCAAACAGCTCGAAGGGGCCAAGTTTGAAGCCCACCTGATCGCGCAGGATGCGGTCGATGGTGGCGAAGTCGGCCACGCCCTCGCTCACAATGCGCAGCGCTTCCGTGCCATAACCGCGCCCCGCGTGGTTGACGATGAAACCCGGCGTGTCTTGGGCTTGCACGGGCGTGTGGCCCATTTGGCTTGCAAACTCGGTCAGGCGCTGGCAAACAGCTGGATCGGTTTTGAGCCCTGCGATCACCTCGACCACCTTCATCAGGGGCACGGGGTTGAAGAAGTGGTAACCGGCAAACTGGGCTGGGCGCTGCAACGCGGCGGCAATGGCTGTGACCGAGAGCGAAGAGGTGTTGGTCACCAGCACAGCGGTGGGGGCCAGCACGTTTTCCAAATCGGTGAACAGGCTTTTCTTGATTTCGATTTTTTCGACGATGGCTTCGACCACCAGATCACAGCCTGCCAAATCTTGCAGACTGCTGGCCGCCAACAGACGGCTTTTGTGGCCAGCCACCGCCTCAGGCGTCAGACGGCCTTTTTCTTGCAACTTGTCCCATTGCTGAAACACCGCATCACGCGCTTTGGCAATGGCGTCGGCTTGGGTGTCGTACAGCCAGACTTGGCTACCTGCCTGGGCCGCGATTTGGGCAATGCCGCGCCCCATGGCGCCTGCGCCGATGACGGCTACTTGGGTGAATGCGAGGGTCATGTTGAAAAGTGAATGCAAAACAAGCCACAGGGCCAGGTCAATAAAAAACCGCCATGCGGGCTCAAAACAGGGCCACAGTCGACCGGGTCAAAAAACAATTATTACCGAGTTGAATGTTGGTCGATGGTAGGGGGGCGCTGGCAAACCTTCAACGGCGCACTTGTAATGCACCCGGGTTGACAATGTTGGTCGGTGTGCCCTTGATGAAGTTGACGACGTTTTCAAACGCCACACCAAAATACAGCTCGTAACTGTCTTTTTCAACGTAGCCGATGTGCGGTGTGCAAATGCAGTTTTCCAAGCGCAGCAGCGCGGAGCCTTGCAAAATCGGCTCGGACTCGAACACATCAACTGCGGCCATGCCTGGGCGTCCCCGGTTCAAGGCACCGATCAAGGCGTTGGGCTCGATCAGTTCAGCCCTGGAGGTGTTGACGATCAAAGCGGTGGGTTTCATCAAGCCCAAGTCTTCGCTGGTGACGATGCCCGTCGTGACTTCATTCAACCGCAAGTGAAGCGACATCACGTCAGTAGTTTGAAAAAATGCCTCGCGGCTGGTTGCTGCAATGTGGCCGTCTGTGACGGCCTTCACGCGTGATTCGTCGCTGCCCCACACTTGAACATGCATGCCAAAGGCTTGGCCATAGCTGGCCACCATTTGGCCAATTTTTCCGTAACCCCAAATGCCCAGCGTTTTACCCTTCAACACAGTGCCCAAGCCAAAATTGACCGGCATCGCACTGGATTTCAGGCCCGACTGTTGCCAAGCACCATGTTTGAGGCTGCTGATGTAGTGAGGTAGCCTGCGGGCTGCAGCCATGATGAGGGCCCAAGTCAGCTCAGCCGGTGCAGTGGGCGAGCCCACGCCTTCAGCCACCGCCACGCCACGCTCGGTACAGGCGGCCAAGTCGATGTGGCTGCCCACACGGCCTGTCTGGGCAATCATTTTGAGGCGAGGCAGTTTTTCGATGAGCGCCCGATTCAAGATGGTGCGCTCTCGGTTCAGGACAATCACATCAGCGTCTTTGAGACGAACAGACAGTTGACCAATGCCCTTGACCGTGTTGGTGTAGACCTTGGCTGGGAAGTTCTCGAGTTTGG
>CALBEV010000143.1 GCA_937891045.1 uncultured Burkholderiales bacterium
TTGTTGCCGGGCGAGGGGTTGTTGTTCATCTCGCCGCCGTTGATGGCGGTGTAGTGCTCCCACCAGCGGATGCGCTCGATGAGTTTTTCGCCCACCTCGCGGCGCACCGCACGGCGCGTGAGCAAATGCTCGGCGCCGTAAATCTCGGGGGTTTCGCTCAAGATGGCCGTGCCGCCATGCGCCACCAGCAAATCCACCGCCGCGCCCAGCGCTGGGTTGGCGCTGATGCCCGAGTAGCCATCCGAGCCGCCGCATTGCAAGCCGACGATGATGTGTTCCAAACCGCAAGGCACACGCTGGGCTTGGTTCACCGTGGGCAGCATGGCTTTGATCAGGTCAATCCCCTTGGTCACGGTCATCACCGTGCCGCCGCTGTCTTGTATGTTGAAGGTTTGCAAGCTGCTGCCTTGTTGCAAGCCGCTTTGCGACAACCAGACATTGATTTGGTTGGATTCGCAACCCAAACCCACCACCAGCGCTGCGGCCAAATTCGGGTGCGTGGCATAGCCGGTGAGGGTGCGTGTCAGCAGTTGCATGCCCAAGCCACTGCCGTCCATGCCGCAGCCGGTGCCGTGGGTGAGGGCGATGACGCCGTCCACCTGCGGATAGTTGACCAAGGCGGCGGGGTTGGTCAGCCGTGAAAAATGATCTGCGATGGCGCGGGACACCGTGGCTGAGCAATTGACGCTGGACAAAATGCCGATGAAGTTGCGGGTGGCCACGCGGCCATCGGGGCGCACATAGCCCATGAAGGTACCGTGCTGTGCCGGTGCATCGGGTTTGATATCGGCACCAAACGCGTAGTCGCGCTCGAAGCTGCCTTTGTCGGGCCCCATGTTCAGGTTGTGGGTGTGCACATGCTCGCCGGGGGCGATGGCTTGCGACGCAAAGCCGATGATTTGGTTGTAGCGGCGCACCGGTTCGCCTGCTGCAATGTTTCGCATGGCCAGCTTGTGACCGGGTGGCACCAAGCCGCGCACCGCCACATCCTCCACGATGGAACCGGAGATCAGTTGTTGGCGGGCGATGACGACATCATCGGCGGCGTGAAGGCGAATAGACAAACTCATGTTGAACCAGCGCAGTAAGTTAGGGAGACAAAAGCCGCGGCAACCACAAAGAAATGCTGGGCACGTAGGTGATGAGCATCAAGCTGCCCAGCAAAGGCACCAGCCAAGGCAAGATGGCCATGGTCGTGCGCTCCACACTCAGGTGGGCGACACGTGCCAACACAAACAGCACCATGCCCATGGGCGGGTGCAACAAACCAATCATCAGGTTCAACACCATCACCAATCCAAAGTGCACCAGATCGATACCGAGTTGTTGGCAAATCGGAATCAGGATTGGGACCAAGATGGTGATGGCGGCGGTGGGTTCCAGAAAGCAACCAACAAACAGCATGAGCAGATTGGCCAGCAGCAAAAACTGCCAAGGCTCATCCGTCACGCTCAACACCCACGTGCTGATGGCGGCGGTCACGCCGGTGGAGGTGAGCAGCCAACCAAAGATGCTGGCGGCCGCGACGATGAACAAGACGGTGGCTGTGGTTTCCACCGTGTCCAAACAAATTTTCAAAAACAATTTGAAGTTCAGGGTGCGGTACCAAACGAAACCCAAGATCAAGGCCCAGACACACGCAGCAATCGCGCCTTCGGTGGGGGTGAACACACCGGTGCTCATGCCGCCAATCAGCAGCACGGGCGTCATGATGGGCAGCAACGCTTGGAACTTGAACAATTTGTCGGCGGCAAACAGCAACAGCAATCCAACGACCACGGTGACTTGCGGATTCGTGCCCACTGCTGTGACCAGCCACCAAATGCACACGGGCCAGGCCAGCACCACGAAGGTTTCAAGCAAGGCTTTAAAGAAGGTGGGCCAGTGCAGTTGAATGTCGCCACCCCAGCCGTTTTTGTGGGCGAAATAGGCCACGGTCAGCATGATCAGCAAGGCCATCACCACGCCAGGAAAGATGCCTGCTAAAAACAAGGCACCGACCGACACATTGGCCATCATGCCGTAGATGACGAAGGGCAAACTGGGCGGAATGATGGGGCCGAGCGTGGCTGAAGCGGCGGTGACACCCACCGCAAACTCGGGGTCATAACCATGGTCGGTCATGGCCTTGACTTCCACCGTCCCCAAGCCTGCAGCATCCGCGATGGCGGTGCCGCTCATACCGGCAAACACCACCGAACCCATCACGTTCACATGGCCCAGCCCGCCTTTGAGCCAACCGACCAAGGCCAGGGCGTAGCTGTAAATCCGGTGCGTGATGCCCGAGGTGTTCATCAGGTTGCCAGCCAAAATGAAAAAAGGCACAGCCAACAACGGGAAACTGTCGATGCCGGACACCATGCGGTGGATCACCACAAACGGCGGTGAACTCGGGACCCACCACAGGTACAGCAGGGCAGCAGCAGCCATGGCCATGGCCACGGGCAAGCCGCCACTGAGCAACACCAAAAAAATGATTTTCAACATGGCTTACATGTTCTCCGGGCGTTCCAACACGCTGTGGCCTTGGCGCCAATGGCGTCTCAACACACCCAACGAGCGCAGCGTCATCAGCACAAAGGCCAGCAAGACCACGCCATACACCAGGTTCATCGGCAGATCAACCACAGTCATTTGGTAGCTACCCATTTTTTGCATCAGCATCCAGGTGAGGATGCTGGCGCTGGCCAAAAAACCAATGCGCAACACATCGGTGAACAAGGACAAGGCGCGTGACACAGCGGGGGACATGAAACGGTAGAAAAAATCCACTTGGATGTGGTTGTTTTTGGCCACGCCAATGACCGCCCCAGTGAACACCGTGCCGATCAACAAATAGCGAGCCACTTCTTCGGTCCAAGCGGCCGAGTCGTTGAACACATAGCGGGTGATGAATTGGTAGAAGACAGTCAGGCCCAGCGAAAAAAACAACAGCAATGCCAGCCATGCCTCGGGCAAGGTGTCGGACAAATCAACTTGGGCATCGTTGTCGCCAAAGGAGGCGGCCAATTGGTCCAGCTCTTGACTCATTTCACCGCCTGAATCCGGTCGTAATCCGTGCGCGTGAAGCCCAGGCTTTCCACGGGTTTGTTTTTCAATACCGAGGTTTGAAAACTTTTCCGGTCGACCTCAACCACCTTCAAGCCTTTTTTCTTGAAGATGTCGATCAACTCTGCTTCACGCTTTTTGATTTTGACGGTGATGCGTGCCGAGGCTTCTTGCATCACCTCGGTGAACATTTTTTGTTCGGCGGGGCTCAAGGTGTTCCAGACATGCGGGCCGACCATGGTGATCAGGCCTTCAACCACATGCGAGGTCAGCATGATGGTTTTTTGCACTTCAAAAAACTTCTTGGCTTCGATGGCGGTGAGTGGGTTTTCCTGGGCGTCCACTGTGCCGTTTTGCAGCGCCAAATACACCTCGGCAAACGCAATGGGCGTGGGGTTGGCACCGCAGGCTTGCCAGGTGGTGATGTAGGCAGGTGCATCCGGCACACGGATTTTCAAGCCCTTGATGTCGGCGCAGGTGTTGAAGACTTTTTGTCCGGTGGTTTGACGCGCACCGTAGTAGGCGTAAGCGGTGACTTGGATGCCGGTTTTGCGGCGGAACTCTTGGGTCATTTCTTGGAACAGCGCACTCTTTGAAAAGGCCAGCAAATGGTCGCTGTCGCGGAAGATGAACGGGTAGTAGGCAATGCCAAAGCGCGGATAGGTGCGAGCCGCAAAAGAGGCGCCGCTCATGATGATGTCCACCGTGCCCAAAGTCAGGCCTTGGTTCAGGTCGGTTTCTTTGCCCAAGCTGGAAGCAGGAAACACCTGGATGTCAAATTTCCCGTTGCTGCGCTTTTTGATTTCTGCGGCGGCCCACACCGACTCGGTGTGAAACGGCTCACTGGTTTCATACACATGCGCCCATTTGAGTTTTTGCGCGGCCATGGCACTGAGCGCAGCCCAACACAACAAGCCCAGCGCCAGCGCCCGCACAGGTCTGAATAAAAGATGCTGCATGCAAAAGCTTTCTGAAACAAAAGAAGAGGGTATTTTCTGTGCACCTTAACGCCGCCTCAGACCGCCTCTCATCGGCATAAACCCGTAGCCGGGTGCGTCAAGCACAAGCCCTATCATCCATGCCACCTCAAAGACAGGAGCACCCATGAAACTTGTTCGTTTTGGCCCAGCGGGCCGCGAAAAACCCGGAATGATCGATGTCAACGGCCAATTGCGCGACTTGAGCGCCATCATCCCCGACATTGGCGCCGCCCAGCTTGACGACAAAACCTTGGCCAAACTTGCCAAGCTGAAAACGGACACCCTGCCCAAGGTGCGCGGCAACCCGCGCATGGGCTGCCCCATCAGCCATGTGGGCAAGTTCATTGCCATTGGTTTGAACTACGCCGACCACGCCGCCGAATCCAACTTGCCCGTGCCCGCCGAACCGGTGGTGTTCATGAAGGCCAACAGCTGCGTGCAAGGGCCCAACGACACAGTGATGCTGCCCAAGGGTTCGGAGAAAAGCGATTGGGAAGTGGAGCTGGGTGTGGTGATCGGCAGCAAGACCAGCTATGTGTCACAAGCCCAAGCCTTGAACCATGTGGCCGGTTATTGCGTGGTCAATGATGTGTCCGAACGTGCCTTTCAGCTCGAGCGCGGCATGACTTGGGACAAGGGCAAGGGTTGCGACACCTTTGGCCCCATCGGTCCGTGGTTGGTCACGCGCGACGAGGTGCCCAACCCACAGCGCTTGGGCCTTTGGCTGGATGTGAACGGTGTGCGTAAGCAAACCGGCAACACCAAAACCATGGTGTTCAACGTGGCCAAGCTGGTGAGTTATGTCAGCCAATTCATGACCCTGATGCCCGGCGACGTGATCACCACCGGCACCCCACCGGGTGTGGGCATGGGCCGCAAAAATAAAAACGGCAAACCCGCGCCTGTGTTTTTAAAACCCGGGGACGTGATGCACTTGGGCATCGACGGCTTGGGCGAACAAACCCAACACGTGGTGGCCTACAAAAAACACTGAGCCTAGATGGTGATGGTTTGAATGCCCGCCAAGCTGGGCATGGCAAAACTGTCCTTATCAAATGCCGTGTCGCCATCGGGGTCGGGTACCCCGGTGGAGGCCAAGCCCTTGAAGTCAAACAGCGTGTCGTCAAGCAAGTGCGAAGGGGCCACGTGCTGCAGTGAATTGAACATGATGTCCAAGCGGCCCGGGTGTTTCTTCTCCCATTCGCGCAGCATGTCGCCCACTTGCTGGCGCTGCAAACCATCTTGGTTGCCGCACAAGGTGCAAGGGATGATCGGGAATTCGCGGTGCACCGCCCAGCGTTGCAAGTCTTTCTCGGCCACAAACGCCAAGGGCCGAATCACGATGTGGTGACCGGCGTCACTCACCAATTTGGGCGGCATGCTTTTGAGCTTGCCCGCGAAAAACATGTTCAAGAAAAAAGTTTGCAAGATGTCGTCGCGGTGGTGACCCAGCGCGATTTTGGTGGCGCCAATTTCATCGGCCACGCGGTACAAAATCCCTCGGCGCAAACGGCTGCACAGGCTGCACATGGTTTTGCCTTCAGGGATTTTGCTTTTCACAATCGAGTAGGTGTCTTGCGTTTCAATCCGATAGGGCACGCCGAGTTGACTCAGGTAGTCGGGCAGCACATGGGCCGGAAAGCCAGGTTGTTTTTGGTCCAGGTTCACCGCGATCAGATCGAAGTGAATCGGGGCACGGGCTTTGAGCTTGAGCAAGATGTCAAGCATGCCGTAGCTGTCTTTGCCACCCGACATGCAGACCATCACCTTGTCGCCCTCTTCAATCATGTTGAATTGCACGATGGCTTGGCCGACTTGTCTGCACAAGCGTTTTTCGAGTTTTTGGGTTTCACGTTCAATTGACATAGGTCACCATTGTCCAGATTCCATGTGGATCGCGACTTCGCAATCTTCGAAGATTTCAAGCTTGGCAATTTTCACCCGAACACCCAACACACCCGGCAATTGCAGCAAGCGGTGGCTGAGTTTGCCGATCATGGTTTCAAGCAGGTTGATGTGCACGGCCGTGCATTCTTCGATGATGATTTTGCGCACCTGACGGTAGTCGAGCACCTGCTGAATGTCATCGTCTCGGGGCAGCAAGGCCTGCGGACCCAGGTTCAACTCGGCATCCACTTGAATCGGCTGAGGCTTGGTTTTCTCCGATTGCAAAATGCCCAAGCTTGCATCAAAACGCAGACCGGTGAGCGACAAAGTTTGTGATTGGCAGTGGTTCATGGGTTCACCAAGGTTTGAAACCCACACGCTCGGTGCCCACCGAGGCGCAGTCTGTGTAGACATCAGGTTTGCGGGTCTGTACACGCGCGGCCACGATGCTGGTGTGGCGCATCAAGTCGGCCAACAAGGTGTCGCACAAGGTTTCTTGCAGTTCATGGTGCACCTCGCCCGTGGTTTGCAACACGAGCTCGCGCAAAAAATCGTAATTCAGCGTTTGCGAAATATCGTCTTGGGCGGCGGGTGCATCGGCCAAACGCACACACAGGTCGATGTCAAACCACATGCGTTGTGCGCTTTGTTTCTCGAAGTCGTGCACACCAATGTGCACCATGCATTCAAACTGGCGCAGGCTGAGCAAGCGGCATTGTGTGGCGATCCGCGCATCCACAACAGAAAAAGCAAGCAGTCCAGGGTTCATGGCGATGGCGGGGTGATGGTGAACATGACATCTCGCGACAGTGGCACCAGATGTTGGCCGTTGTCCACTTGAATCGTGGTGCCGGTCAGTGCCTGGTTTTCAGCGATGAACACAGCGGTGCGGGCAATGTCGGTGGTGTCGATAGGGCGCTGCAGCAAATTGATGCGGGCCGCTTGATCAAAATTGTCTTGGGTTTGTGGGCCGCTCAAAAAACTCAAGCCTGGCGACAAACCACACACCCGAACCTGCGGCGCGAGGGCTTGCGCTTGCAGTGCCACGCTGCGCTCGAGCGCGAGTTTGCTCACCGTGTAGGAAAAGTAATCGGGGTTCAGGTTGTGCACTTTTTGGTCCAGCACATGGATCACACAGGCCTGGGTGTTGGCAGCGGCTTGCAAGCGCTTGGCCAAACCATTGGCCAGCATCAAGGGGAGCACCGTGTTGGTTTGGAAATGCGCTTGCATGTGCGCGGGGGTGCTGGTTTGTGCGCTGTCTTCTTCAAAAACAGAAGCGTTATTGACAATGCACTGCGGCAAGCCCAGGGCTTGCCCTTGGCAGGTGTTGAGCAACTGCTCGTGTGCATCTGCCAAATTCAAATCAAGTTGCACCAAGAGACACTGAACGCCCAGCGCTTGCACCATCTGCTGGGTCTGCAAAGCTTCGGTCTTGGAACTGTTGTAGTGGCAGATGATGCGCCAACCTGCTTTGGCAAAGGCCAAGCAGAATGCGCGGCCCAGTCGCTTGGCGCCGCCGGTGACCAGCACCACAGGGGAAGAAGGGAATGAATCCGCAACAGACATGAACGACAATCCACGCGATGAATGAACAGGCAAAGAGTGTACCGACTGCCCCAACGGCAACGGGCCGTTTGATCCAGGCCAGCTTGGACAAGCAAGGCGGTTGGATGCCCTTTGATCGCTTCATGGCGCTGGCCCTGTACGCCCCAGGCTTGGGCTATTACAGCGCGGGCCAGCAGCAAATTGGCCGCATGCCCATTGGCGGCAGTGATTTCGTCACCGCCCCCGAAATCTCTGCCTACTTCGGCCAAGCGCTGGCCAACAGCATTCGAGAAGCTTTGCAGCACAGCCACACCGACACGGTCTACGAATTCGGCGCAGGCAATGGCAGCTTGGCTTTGCAACTCTTGAACGCCTTGGGCGACGATGTGCAGCACTACACCATCATCGATGTGTCTGGCAGTTTGCGCCAGCGTCAAGCCCAAACCTTGCATGCCCATGCCCACAAGGTGACTTGGCTGGAGGCCTTGCCCGAACAGCTGCATGGCGTGGTGGTGGGCAACGAGGTGTTGGACGCGATGCCGGTGCGTTTGCTGCACCGCTTGAACGGTGTGTGGCTCGAGCGTGGCGTGGTGTGGCGTGAGGACACGCAAGCGTTTGATTGGCAAGACCGAGCCACCACGGACACGCCGCCGGTTGAGATTGAAGGTGCCCAAGACTACCTGTGCGAAGTCCACGCGCAAGCCGACGCTTTTGTGCGCAGCCTGGCCGAGCGCTTGACTCAGGGTGCGATGTTCTTCATCGACTATGGTTTTCCTGCGCACGAGTACTACCACCCGCAACGCCACATGGGCACCTTGATGTGCCATCAAGGCCACTTGAGTGACACCGACCCGTTAAGCCAAGTGGGTTTCAAAGACATCACGACGCATGTGAATTTCACGGGCGTGGCATTGGCCGCGCAAGAGATGGGGTTGCTGGTGTTGGGCTACACCAGCCAAGCACACTTTTTGCTCAACAGTGGTTTGCTGCCGCTGCTTGAAAACGCCAGCGTGCCCGAGCGCAGCATGGCGCAAAAACTGATCCAAGACCATGAGATGGGCGAATTGTTCAAGGTGATCGCCTTGGGGACCGATGAGTGGACGCCCATGGGCTTTGTGCAAGCCGATCGAACCCACAGGTTGTAGACATGATTCGCTGGCTGATCGTGGTGTTCGTGGTCTTGCTGCTGATTCAAGGCATCACGCCGTGGCTGAGCAAAATAGGCCTGGGTCGTTTGCCCGGTGACCTGCGCTTTCGAATGTTTGGCCGTGAATTTTTCATTCCATTCACCACCACCATCATCCTCAGCATGGTCTGCGCAGGTATTGCACACTTTATTTGAACAACTGCTTTAGTCCCCTTCGGCGCAGGGACATGGTCGAGGGTTAATATGTCAACTGACCTGAATTTGAATGCTTGACATGTCTTTCGTGAAACAAAATTTAATGCGTTCCAAATGGCTTGCTGTGATGGTGATGGTGTTGGGTGTCGCCACAGCTTGGTGGTACCCCGAGATCAAACAGTGGATGAGCCCCAGCACAACCACGGCCCAGCAAGGCCCAGACAAGGCGAGCGACAAAAACGCGGACAAAACCAAAGGCATGGGTCGCCCGGGCAACAAAGAGGGCGGCGGTGGCAAACACACACCGGTCAGTGCTGTTGAAGTCAAACAAATGGACATCCGCCAAAGCGTTGACGCCTTGGGCACACTCACGGCGCTCAACACCGCCGTGGTTCGAGCCAAGGTGGATGGCGAACTCAAGGCTGTGCGTTTCACTGAAGGCCAGTGGGTGCAAGCCGGTCAGGTGCTGGCCGAGATTGACGCCCGTGCCTATGAAGCCCAACTCAACCAAGCGCAAGGCCAGTTGGCACGCGACACCGCACAGTTGAAAAACGCACAACTTGATTTGCAACGCTATCAAGACCTGCTGAGCAAAGACGCGATTGCCCGCCAACTGGTGGAAACCCAAGCTGCACTCGTGGGCCAGTTGCAAGGCACCGTGCAAGCCAATCAAGCGCAAGTTGAAGCAGCGCGTTTGCAGTTGTCCTACACCAAAGTCACCGCGCCGATCAGTGGTCGCTTGGGCTTGAAGCAATCCGAATTGGGCAGCTTGGTGCGGGCCAGCGATCCGAATGGTTTGGTCAGCATCACGCAAACCCAACCGATGGCCGTGGTGTTTGCGGTGCCCGAGGTGCATGTGCCGCTCATCATGCGCAAACTCAAAGCAGGGCAAGCTCTGCCGGTGCAAGCTTGGGACCGCGATCGGCAACAACGCTTGGCGCAAGGTCGGGTCAGCACCACCGACAACGCGATCGATATCGCCACGGGCACCTTGAAACTCAAAGCCACCTTGGACAACAAACAAGGCTTGCTGTTTCCCAATCAATTTGCACAAATTCGCTTGGAACTCGACACCTTGAAAAATGTGCTGGTGGTGCCCACACAGGCCATCCAACGCGGTGCACAAGGCACCTTTGTCTGTGTGGTGCAGGCTGACAACAGCATCCGTTTGCAAAACGTGAAGTTGTTGGCCGTAGAAGGCGAATGGCAGGCCGTGCAAGGTGAATTGAAAGTGGGTGAGCGGGTCGTGACCGATGGCGCAGACCGATTGCGCAATGGCAGCACGGTCGAGGTGGTGATGCCCGCCAAACCATGAATTTCTCGCGCTTGTTCATCTTGCGGCCAGTGGCCACCTCGTTGTTGATGGTGGCTTTGTTCCTGAGTGGTTTGTTGGCCTATCGTTTTCTACCAGTCGCCTCGCTGCCGCAGGTGGACTACCCCACGATTCAAGTGAGCACCTTGTACCCGGGTGCCAGCCCGGAAGTCATCACCGCGTCCATCACCGCACCACTGGAGCGCCAGTTTGGTCAGATGCCCGGCTTGGCCTTGATGACCTCGGTCAGCTCGGGTGGGGCCTCGGTCATCACTTTGCGGTTCTCCTTGAAGCTGCCACTTGATGTGGCAGAGCAACAAGTGCAAGCGGCGATCAATGCCACCGCCAGTGTCTTGCCCAACGACTTGCCGATGTCCCCGGCTTACAGCAAGGTCAATCCGGCCGACGCGCCCATCCTCAGCTTGGCCATCAGCTCGGGCAGCTTGCCGATGACCCAAGTGCACGACATGGTGGAGAACCGGTTGGCTATGCGCTTGTCGCAAGTCGCTGGCGTCGGCTTGGTCAGCATTGCAGGCGGTCAGCGACCGGCGGTGCGGGTGCAGGTGAACAGCCAAGCCTTGGCGGCATCTGGGTTTTCATTGGACGATGTGCGCAACGCCATCAACCAAGCCAATGTGAACATGGCCAAAGGCAGTCTGGATGGTCCTGCGCGGGCCTCGAGTTTGGATGCGAATGATCAACTGCGTTCGGTGGACGAGTACGCCAACATGGTGCTGGCCTATGTGCGCGGCAATCCCCTGCGCTTGCGCGATGTGGCCAGCATCGTCGAAGCACCTGAGAACAACCGTTTAGCGGCTTGGGCCAACGAAGAACCCGCCATCATCTTGAACATTCAACGACAACCGGGTGCGAATGTGATTGAAGTGGTGGAGCGGGTTCAAGCTTTGCTGCCATCCCTGAAAGCGTCCTTGCCCCCCAGCGTTGACATGCAAGTGATGACCGATCGCACCGTCACCATCCGTGCTTCGGTGCGCGATGTGCAGTTTGAGCTCATGCTGTCGGTGGCCTTGGTGGTGATGGTGATCTTTTTGTTTTTACGCGGTGCCGCTGCCACCATCATTCCAGGCGTGGTGGTGCCACTGTCCTTGGTCGGTACTTTTGGCTTCATGTACTTGGCGGGTTTTTCCATCAACAACCTCACCTTGATGGCGCTGACGGTGGCCACTGGTTTTGTGGTGGACGACGCCATCGTGATGATCGAGAACATTGCACGTTATTTGCAAGACCCGAAACGCCCCAGCACACCGTTGCAAGCGGCCTTGGAAGGTGCGCGGCAAATTGGCTTTACGATTTTGTCGCTCACGTTTTCGTTGGTGGCCGTGTTGATTCCTTTGTTGTTCATGGGTGATGTGGTGGGACGCTTGTTCCACGAGTTCGCCATCACCTTGGCTGTGGCCATCCTGATTTCGGCCGTGGTCTCGCTCACACTCACGCCCATGATGTGCGCACATTTGTTGCGCCCCGTTTTGAACCGTGCAGACAGTGCGCAGATGCACAACCCAGATTGGCTGCAAGCCTTGATAGACCGGTATGCCGTTGCGCTCAAAACGGTGTTGAACCATCCGCTGCAAACCACCTGGGTATTTGCCGCCACGGTGTTGCTCACTGTGGGGCTGTATGCATGGATACCCAAAGGATTCTTTCCACTGCAAGACACTGGTGCGATCCAAGTCATCACCGAAGCCACGCAATCCACGTCTTTCACGGCCATGGCTGAACGCCAGCAAGCCTTGGCGCAAACCTTGTTGAAAGACCCGGCGGTGCAAAGCCTCACCTCTTTCATTGGTGTCGATGGACCCAACACCAGCATGAACACCGGGCGCATGACCATCAACCTGGTGCCCAAAAACCAACGAGACGCGCCTTTGCCAGAGATTTTGCAGCGCCTGAACCAAGCTGCATCCAATCTCAGTGGCATGCGCATGTACCTGCAGCCGCTGCAAGACTTGACACTCGAAGACCGGGTGGCGCGAACCCAATATCGATTTTTATTGAGCGGCCCAGACATGCAGGCCTTGGGGGTTTGGTCGGCACGATTGCAAGAACGATTGCAAGGTCATCCGGACTTGGGCGAGGTGGCCTCTGATTTGCAAAACCAAGGTTTGCAAGCTTATGTGCGCATCGACCGTGAAGCCGCCAGCCGCTTGGGTGTCAGTGTGCTGGCCATCGACAACGCGCTCTACAACGCCTTTGGACAACGCTTTGTCTCCACCATCTTCACGAAAAGCAACCAGTACCGCGTGGTGCTGGAGGTGCAGTCGCAAGACCGCTTGGGTCCAGCCGCCCTGTCACGCTTGATGGTGCCCGCCAGTTCGGGCGCCCAGGTGCCGCTCAGCAGCGTGGCCAGCATTGAAGAGCGTGCCGCGCAGTTGAGCATCTTGCATGTGGGTCAGTTTCCAGCGGTCACGGTGTCTTTTGAACCTTCCGCACAAGCTTCTTTGGGCGAGGCTGTGCAAGCCATCGAAACGACTTGGCAGGCGTTGCGTGCAGCAGAGCCGGTTCCTGCCAACATCGAATCCCGTTTTGAGGGTGCGGCCTTGGCCTTCCAGGCCTCGCTCAGCAACAACCTGTGGTTGGTGCTGGCGGCGGTGGTCACCATGTACATCGTGCTGGGTGTGCTGTATGAAAGTTACATCCATCCGATCACCATCTTGTCCACCTTGCCTTCTGCCGCCTTGGGCGCATTGTTGGCACTGATGCTGTCGCGCACCGATTTGGATTTGATGGCGGTGATTGGCATCATTTTGTTGATTGGCATTGTCAAGAAAAACGCCATCATGATGATCGACTTTGCACTCGATGCCGAGCGCCATCAAGGCATGACACCACGGCAAGCCATTGAGCAAGCGTGCTTGTTGCGGTTCAGACCGATTTTGATGACCACCTTGTGCGCCTTGTTGGGCGCACTGCCTTTGATGTTGGGATCGGGTGTGGGCAGTGAATTGCGTCAACCTCTGGGCGTGACGCTGGTTGGGGGCTTGTTGATGAGTCAGTGGCTCACCTTGTTCACCACGCCCGTCATCTATTTGCAACTGGATGCATGGGCCAAGCGTTTGACGCCCCAACAAAGCGCATGAACTTCTCAGCCTTTTTCATTGACCGCCCCGTCGCCACGACACTGCTGAGCTTGGGTGTGGCCTTGGCGGGTGGTTTGTCTTATGGTTTGCTGCCTGTGGCCCCTTTGCCGCAAGTGAGTTTTCCCACCATTTCGGTGCAAGCCAATCTGCCCGGTGCCAGCCCAGAGACGATGGCGGCCACCGTGGCCACGCCCTTGGAGCGGGCGTTGGGCAACATCGCAGGCGTGAATGAAATGACGTCGAGTTCGATGCAAGGCTCAACCCGCATCAACCTGCAATTTGATTTGAACCGCGACATCAATGGCGCTGCGCGTGAAGTGCAAGCCGCCATCAACACCGCACAAAGCTTGTTGCCCTCGGGCATGCCGAGTCGCCCCACCTACCGCAAAACCAATCCGGCAGAAAGCCCCATGTTGGTGATTGCGCTGACCTCCAGCACCTACACGCGCGGTCAGATGTACGACTTGGCCTCGACCATCTTGGCGCAACGTTTGTCGCAAGTTGATGGCGTGGGGCAGGTCACCATTGGCGGTGGTGCATTGCCTGCGGTGAGGGTGTCGATTCAACCAGACAAACTTGCCGCACATGGCTTGTCGCTGGAGGATGTGCGCTTGGCCTTGGTCGGCACGAATGCGCACCGGCCCAAAGGGGTGTTGGATGACGAGACGCAAATGTGGCAGATTGAAGCCAACGACCAAGCCCGCAGTGCAGCGGACTATGCTGGATTGATTCTGCGCTTCAAGGATGGCCGGGCTGTGCGCTTGCAAGATGTGGCCGATGTGCAAGATTCGGTGCAAGACCTGCGCACCGATGGCATCTCACAAGGTGAACCTGCGGTGTTGCTGGTGCTGAATCAACAGCCTGGCGCCAACGTGATTGAAACGGCGGACAAGGTGCGCGACCTGCTGCCGATCTTGCAGCAATCGATCCCGAGTGTTGTCAGCATGACCGTGGTGTCTGACCGCACACCAACCATTCGCGGTTCTTTGAACGAGATTCAAAAATCGCTGGTGCTGTCGATGGCCTTGGTGATCTTGTTTCCCTCGTCCCGCACCTGTTTTACGCCTT
>CALBEV010000144.1 GCA_937891045.1 uncultured Burkholderiales bacterium
CCAATTATTCAGGCTGTTTTTAGATGGCCTCAAAATGCCCTGTTTTGAGGGGGTGGTCAGCATGGGCGGGGCTTGCAGCCGTTTTTATGATACATGAACTCAACGTTTTGCTGAAAACTTGTATCACGATCTGTCGAAAAATGGGGGTCAGTTTCAATTCATTTCGCGCCGCAGTCGCGCTTGAGCCGCCCGCCCTGGGGACGCATTTTTCTGGTCTTTCGCTCAAAAAATGGTCCCCAAGCCGTGCGGCTCTGGCGTGATGTTTCTGGGCTAGTCAGATGGAGACACTGAGGATGGCCCAGCGGGCGCGTGGGCAGCCAGCAATTCAGCGGCCCGTGTTTGCCAGCCCTTACCACTGGCTCGCCATCGTCGCAACACCTCCTCGTCCAATCTGAGCGTCGTGGGGCGTTTGTGCTGCGCTTGAACGCTGCCAATTGGTCGCCCCCTCAAGCCTTTTTGGGCCAAGGCTTTGCCGACGCTGGCTTCAATGAAAACATCGCCGACCCGCCAAGTGCCGCGCAACATGTCGGCCTCGGTCAATGCAGGCGCGTCATCCGGATCGTTCCAAGGCTTGGTTGAAGATGTCGGTTTCACGCTCATTGGCTTTCCTCAGTGAGATGATTCGGCGAACCGCGCCGCGCGGCGTCCAAACAATGACCACCAGCCTGCTTCGCATGAGCGCCCAAGTGATGAACCGAGTTTCACCATAGCCTTTTCGAATGTCTTCAAAGGTGTAGGTCACGCCCTCAAAAGCACGCTGACAATCTGCAAAATCCAAGCCCCGATGCAGCAGGGTTTGGCCGCGCTTGATGGGATCGAACTCAATCTTCATTTAATTGTACATTTAATTAATTATCAAATAAATCTCCCAATTCTCTCTAAAAGTACCAAATAATGAATTAAAAAATATCCAGTAAATGGCGTGCAACCCAAAAAACCTGCAAATGCGAAGCCAACAAATGCGTTAATCGGCGTCTAAACTTCTCCCCTTTCAATCGTGAGAGGAATCTATGGAGAAGCCAACAGATTCAAAACATGACGCCAAGCCAGTGCTCTATCCCCAAAAAGTCAACTCGCGGTCTGGCTTGAAAGAATTGCTCATGACTGACGAAGCCAGAGGACTTTTGAAGCTTCCCGAGAAGCGTGTCATGCAAACGTTAAGACCACCACCTGAGCTTGATTAACAAATTGAAACCATTTTTGGCAGGTCTCCTCTGCCTTTCGGCAACCGCCACCTGGGCTGGTCCCCAGCGCGAAGAACACTTGGCGGATTCGGTGCGCATCGCCATGTCTTCTGCCGTGGCCGACTTGCCGCCGCCCACGCCGTATTTGCCCACGCCACAAGACGAACAGGCCTACCAGCTGTGGCTGGCGCACAGCCAAACCCAATTGGCCAGAAGGCTGCGAAACAAACAAGGCCAATGGCGTTTGCCCGAGCTGGCCTCGCCCGAATTGCAGTTGGCGTTTTTGCAAACCGTTTGGTATGAAAGCCAACGCGCTGCGCTGGAGCCCTCATTGGTGCTGGGACTGATCGAGGTGGAAAGTGGTTTCAGAAAGTTCGCCATCAGCAGCGCCGGGGCGCGGGGCGCGATGCAGGTGATGCCGTTTTGGACCCGCCAGTTGGGCACAGGGGACGCCTCGGTGCTGTTTCAGTGGCAGGCGAATCTGCGCTTTGGTTGCGTCATCTTGCGCCACTATTTGGCGATAGAGCAGGGCGATGTGCACATGGCTTTGGGCCGTTACAACGGCAGCCGGGGCCAGTTGGCCTATCCGCGGGCGGTGTTGGCTGCCCAGCGGCGCTGGCAGCCCTGAGCTTTAAGCGCCCAGCACCTTGGGCAGTTCGCCACTTTCATACATCTCGGTCATGATGTCCGAGCCGCCGATGAATTCACCCTTCACATACAGCTGCGGGATGGTGGGCCAGTTGCTGTATTCCTTGATGCCTTGGCGAATCTCAGCGTCGTCCAGCACGTTGATGGTGGTGAGGCTTTTGGTGTCCACGCCGCTGGCCTTGAGCAGCTGGATGGCGCGGCCCGAAAAACCGCACATGGGGAAGCTGGCATTGCCCTTCATGAACAACACGATGTCGTTGTCTTTGACCAATTGGTCGATGCGTTGATGCACGTCTGTCATTTCTGGCTCCAAATAAAAAAACGAGGCTTTGCGCCCGCTAAGCAGGGATTATTTCACTTCTGGCCACCGGCCACCGGTGCAGCGCGGGATGCCCGCGAGGTCCTTGCGGCTTTGCACTTGGTCAAAGCCCGCTTGTTGCAGCAAGGCTTGCACAGCATCGGCTTGGTCATGGCCGTGCTCTAACAGCAGCCAGCCGCCGGGCAGCAGATGCAACGGGGCTTGCGCGGCAAGGGACCGGATGTCGTCCAAACCATCTGCGCCGCTGACCAAGGCTGCTTGGGGTTCGGCTTGCAGGGCAGGCAAATGCGGGTCGTCATCCGCGATATAGGGTGGGTTGGACACGATCACATCAAAGCAGCCTTGCACGCCGCTGAGCCAGTCGCCATGCAGAAAAGACACCGCCAAACCGAGTCGCTGGGCATTGGCTTGCGCCACTTGCAAGGCGTCATCACTGGCGTCCACCGCGCTCAGCAGCCACGCCGGGCGAGCGTGTTTCAGGGCCAGTGCAATGGCACCGCTGCCTGTGCCCAAGTCCAACACCTGAGCGGCTGGCGGGCCCATCTCCAGCGCCCAATCCACCAGGGTTTCGGTGTCGGGGCGCGGCACCAAGACCCGCTTGTCCACTTGCAAACGCAGACCGTGGAAGTCTTGCCAACCGGTTAGGTAAGCCAGGGGCTCGTGCTGCAAGCGGCGCTGAACAAGGTTGTTGAAACGGCTCAGTTGTTCAGCGTCAAGGAAGTCCGTGTCGTGCACCAGCAGCCAAGCGCGGTCGTGCGGGTCCTGTGCCACCGCATGCAGCAGCAAAGTTTGGGCTTCCAAATGGTCCAAGCCCTGCGCTTTGGCCTGTTGCAAGGCCTGCGCCATGTTCACGTTTGGCCTTCCAAAGCCGCCAATTGCTCGGCCGCTTCATACGCTTGCAGCGCCTCAATCACATCGCCCAAGTCGCCTTCCATGATGGCCAACAGTTTGTAAAGCGTGAGGTTGATGCGGTGGTCGGTGAAGCGCCCTTGCGGGAAGTTGTAAGTGCGGATGCGGTCGGAGCGGTCGCCGCTGCCAATCAAGGATTTGCGCTCGGCGGCGTCTTTGGCGGCGCGTTCGGCGCGGTCTTTTTCTTGAATGCGAGCGGTCAGCACCCGCAGCGCTTGCGCCTTGTTGCTGTGCTGGCTGCGCCCGTCTTGGCATTCGGCGACGATGCCGGTGGGCAAGTGGGTGATGCGCACCGCCGAGTCGGTTTTGTTGATGTGCTGGCCGCCCGCGCCGCTGGCGCGGAAGGTGTCGATGCGCAACTCAGAAGGGTTGATTTGAATGGCTTGCGCTTCGTCAGGCTCGGCCAACACCGCCACGGTGCAAGCGCTGGTGTGGATACGGCCCTGGGTTTCGGTGGCGGGCACACGCTGCACCCGGTGGCCACCGGACTCGAATTTTAATGCACCGTATACGCCAGCGCCTTCAATGCGAATCACCACCTCTTTGTAGCCGCCCAATTCACTGGCCGACTCGCTGATCACTTCGACGCGCCACTGCTGGCTGGCGCAATAGCGGGTGTACAGGCGCAGCAAATCACCGGCGAACAACGCGGACTCGTCGCCGCCTGTGCCAGCGCGGATTTCCAAAAACGCGTTGCGTGCGTCGTCTGGGTCTTTGGGCAGCAGCATGCGTTGCAACTGCGCTTCCAGCGTGGCCATCCCTGCGCTGCCGTGCGCCAATTCTTCTTGCGCCATGGCCTGCACCTCTGGGTCGGGGTCTTGCAGCATGGCTTGGGCGGCTTCAAGGTCGGCGCTGTGTTGCAGCCATTTTTGATAAGGCGTGACCAAGGCCACCACCTCGGCATGCTCGCGCGACAGCACCATGAACTGGGTCATGTCTTGCATGATGTCTTCGCGGGACAGCAAAAAATCCAGCTCGGACAAGCGTTGCACCGAGCGCTCAAGCTGAGCGCGGATGAAAGGTTTCATAGAGGGAGCCTCAGCTAACGGCTGGAGCGCAAGAAGAAGTGTTCGATGGCGCTGCGGGCTTCTTGGCGGGCATGGGCTTCATCGGCGTGAAGCTCGGACATGGCGCCGTGCAGCATTTTTTGCGTGAGGCCTTTGGCCATGGCTTCCAGCACGGCTTCAACCGGCTCGCCTTTGGCCAGCATTTTTTGGGCGCGTTGCAACTCGGCGCTGCGCCAGGCTTCGGCTTGCTGGTTGAGTTGTTGAATCAGGGGAACATCTGAGCGTTGGTCCAGCCAATGCACAAAACTTTTCACGCCGGCATCGATGATTTCTTCGGCTTCAGCCACGGCTGCTTGGCGGCTGGCTTGGCCGGTTTGCACCACCTGGGACAAGTCGTCCACGGTATACAGGTAGACATCACGCAGTGATTTGACTTCGGGCTCGATGTCGCGGGGCACGGCCAAATCGACCATGAACATCGGGTTGTTGCGGCGGTTTTTCAGGGCCCGCTCGACGGCACCCAAGCCAATGAGCGGCAAGGTGCTGGCGGTGCAACTGATGACGGCGTCAAACTCGTGCAAGCGGTTGGGCAGCTCGGCCAAATGCATGAAACGCGCACCGATTTGCTGGGCCAGGTGTTCGCCGCGCTCTGAGGTGCGGTTGGCCACGGTCATGGACTTCGGAGATTTGGCCGAGAAGTGGGCGGCGCACAGTTCGATCATTTCGCCAGCACCAACGAAAAGCACATTGATTTTGCTCAGGTCTTCAAACAACTGACCGGCCAAGCGCACCGAGGCAGCGGACATGCTGATGCTGTGGGCGCCAATTTCGGTGCTGCTGCGCACCTGCTTGGCGACAGCGAAAGAACGCTGGAACATTTGGTGCAAGGTGGAACCCAAAGCCCCTGCTTCACGGGCCACGCGCACCGCGTCTTTCAGTTGACCCAGGATTTGCGGCTCGCCCAAGACCATCGAGTCGAGACCACTGGCCACGCGAAACGCATGGCGTGCGGCTTCATCGCCCAGCAGGCTGTAGGTGTGGCCTTCGAGGGCATCGGGGCTGACGCCGCCGGACTGGGCCAGCCAAGACATGGTTTGGGGAAGCGACACCTGCTGAGAGGCACAGTAAATTTCGGTGCGGTTGCAGGTGGAGAGTATGGTGGCTTCGGTTTGGCCGCCAATGCTTTGGCGAAAACCTTCGAGCACCGGACCCATTTGTTCGACAGCAAAGGCAAAGCGCCCCCGCAAATCAAGTGGTGCGGTGGTGTGGTTGAGACCGAGCGCCCAAACAGACATAGGGGGTGATTATAAAATTGAAGTGATGGATCTTCTGTCGCTTTCTGTTCACGTGGTCAATTTCATTGCGCCTGCACTTGGCGTAGCCGCATGGATCACCCTCATCTATCCCTTGGTATGGCGCCAAGAACAAGCTTGGAAGGCTTGGAAAAAGAAGTTTGTCGTGAACAGCTTGGCGGGTTGCGCCATGCTTTTGCTGGGTTTGCTGCTGTTGGGGCAAGACGGCAAGATGATCAGTTACACCGCCATGGTCTTGGCGATAGCGAGCAGCCAATGGTTATTAAGTCGTGAAAAGACTGCTTGAAAAGGCCCTAGGTTAATATTCAAGACTTATTCATGAACGCGCCAACGCCCCTCCACCATTTGTCAATGGCCGTCCAAGACGGTCCTCGGCTTCGCGAAATTCCCTACAACTACACCTCGTTTTCCGACCGCGAAATCGTCATTCGCTTGCTGGGCGACCCGGCGTGGCAGATTTTGGAAGCCTTGCGGGCTGAACGACGCACCGGACGTTCTGCCCGCATGCTCTACGAAGTGCTGGGTGACATCTGGGTGGTACAGCGCAACCCGTATTTGCAAGACGACTTGCTGGACAATCCCAAGCGGCGCAAGTTGTTGGTGGATGCTTTGCAGCACCGCTTGCGCGAAGTGCACACCCGACGCACCAAAGACCTGGACGGCGAACGCGATGCGCTGGTGGGTCAATTGATTGACCAAGCCCAGCAAGCGGTCAAGGCTTTTGCCGCGCAATTTGGGGTGGTGGACAAACTTCGAAGCCGTGCCAAACGTGCATTGCGCAAACAAACCGCCCCAGACAACATCAAATTCGACGCCATGAGTCGGGTGTCCCATGTGACCGATGCCACCGACTGGCGGGTGGAATACCCGTTTGTGGTGTTGGCCCCAGACACTGAAAAAGAAATGGCCTTGCTGGTCAAAGCCTGTATTGATTTAGAGCTGACCATCGTGCCGCGCGGCGGCGGCACCGGCTACACCGGCGGCGCGATTCCCCTGACTTGGAAAAGCGTGGTCATCAACACCGAAAAGCTGGAAACCATCGGGCAGGTGGAGCACTTGGTGTTGCCGGGCCTGAGCCACACCGTGCCCACGGTGCACACCGAAGCAGGTGTCGTCACGCAGCGCGTGGCCGATCTGGCCGAGCAAGCAGGTTTGGTGTTTGCCGTCGATCCCACATCGGCAGAAGCTTCTTGTATCGGCGGCAACATCGCCATGAATGCGGGTGGCAAAAAAGCCGTGCTGTGGGGCACGGCGCTGGACAACCTGGCCAGCTGGCGCATGGTCACCCCAGACGCGCAATGGCTGGAGGTGATTCGCATCAACCACAACCTGGGCAAGATCCACGATGCCGAGGTGGCGAGTTTTGAGCTGCATTATTGTGAAGCCGATGGTGTGACGCCGCTGCGTTCAGACCGTTTGGACATTCCGGGCGCCAGCTTTCGCAAAGCGGGTTTGGGCAAAGACGTCACCGATAAATTTTTAAGCGGTTTGCCCGGCATTCAAAAAGAAGGTTGCGATGGCTTGATCACCAGTGCCCGCTGGATCTTGCACCGCATGCCCAGCCACACCCGAACGGTGTGCCTGGAGTTTTTCGGCTCGGCGCACGTAGCCGTGCCCAGCATCGTCGACATCAAGAACCACATGTTCGAGGTGGCCAAGCAAAGCGGCACGGTGTTGGCAGGCTTGGAGCATTTGGACAAGCGCTATTTGAAAGCGGTGGGTTACACCACCAAATCCAAGCGCGGCGGTTTGCCCGAGATGGTGTTGTTTGGCGACATTGCCGGCGACGATGCGGATGATGTGGCGAGGGTCACCTCGGATGTGGTGCGCTTGGCCAATGCCCGCTCAGGCGAAGGTTTCATCGCTGTCAGCCCCGAAGCCCGCAAGAAATTTTGGCTCGACCGCAAACGCACGGCGGCCATCAGCCGCCACACCAACGCCTTCAAAATCAATGAAGACGTGGTCATTCCCTTGCCACGCATGGCCGAGTACACCGACGGCATCGAACGCATCAACATCGAACTCTCCTTGCGCAATAAAATTGCGCTGTGCGATGCGCTCGACAATTTGTTGGCGCGTGAAAGCTTGCCCCTGGGTGCGGCCGAAGACGACACCGACACACCCACGCCAGAGTTGCTGCAAGAGCGCATCGACCAGGCCCGTGCACACATTGCCCAAGTGCGCAGTTTGTGGCTGGGTTGGCTCAGCAATGTTGAAGCACTGTTGTTGCAACTGCAAACCCACAAACTGCGTGCCAGCTGGAAAACCCAATTGCGCCCGCAGTTGCACGATTTGTTCAGCGGCGCCGCGTTCGCGCCCTTGCGCCAAGAGTTCGATGCGGTGCACCAGCGCGTCTTGAAAGGACGGGTCTGGGCCGCGCTGCACATGCACGCGGGTGACGGCAATGTGCACACCAATTTGCCGGTCAACAGTGACGACTACGAGATGCTGCAAACCGCGCACGAAGCGGTGGACCGCATCATGGCCTTGGCGCGTTCGTTGGATGGCGTCATCTCCGGCGAGCACGGGATTGGCATCACCAAGTTGGAATACCTCACGCCTCAAGAGATGCAGCCCTTTGCCGACTACAAAGCCCGTATCGACCCCGAGGGTCGATTCAACAAAGGCAAGTTGCTGAAAAACGCCGATCTGAGCCGCGCTTACACGCCCAGCTTTGGCTTGATGGGCCACGAGTCGCTCATCATGAAACAGTCGGACATCGGTGCAATTTCCGACTCCATCAAAGACTGCTTGCGTTGCGGCAAATGCAAGCCGGTGTGCGCCACCCATGTGCCCCGCGCCAATTTGCTCTACAGCCCACGCGACAAAATTTTGGCCACCTCCTTGTTGATTGAAGCCTTTTTGTACGAAGAGCAAACCCGCCGCGGCATCTCCATCAAGCACTGGGAAGAGTTTGAAGACGTGTCAGACCATTGCACCGTGTGCCACAAGTGCGCCACACCTTGCCCGGTGAAAATCGACTTTGGTGATGTCACCATGAACATGCGCAACCTGTTGCGCAAAATGGGTCGGCAAAGTTTCCGACCCGCGTCTGCATTCCAGTCTTGGTTGGTGGGAACGGTCAACCCGCAAGCCATTCAACTGGGGCACCAACTCACCCGTTTGGGCATGCAAGCGCAGCGGGTGGCCCATGGCTTGTTCGCCACCTTGGCCCACAAGCAAACCAAGCATCCCCCAGCCACGGTCGGTGCCGCGCCTTTGAAGGCGCAGGTGATTCACTTCGTGAATAAAAAAATGCCCAAGGGCTTGCCCAACAAAACCGCGCGAGCCTTGTTGGACATTGAAGACCGCGACTATGTGCCGATCATCCGCAACCCGCAACAAACCACGGCTGATGCCGAAGCGGTGTTTTATTTCCCCGGTTGCGGCTCCGAGCGCTTGTTCAGCCAAGTGGGCTTGGCCACGCAAGCCATGCTTTGGCATGCGGGAGTGCAAACCGTGTTGCCGCCAGGCTATTTGTGCTGCGGCTACCCGCAGCGCGGCTCGGGCCAGCAAGACAAGGCCGAGAAAATCATCACCGACAACCGGGTGCTGTTCCACCGTGTGGCCAACACCTTGAACTACCTGGACATCAAAACCGTGGTGGTCAGTTGCGGCACGTGCTTTGACCAACTGCAAGGCTACGAGTTCGACAAAATTTTCCCGGGCTGCAAGATTGTCGATATTCACGAGTACTTGCTCAGCAAAGGCATCACCTTGCCCGGCGGTCAAAGTTACCTTTACCACGACCCTTGCCACAGCCCAATGAAGCAACAAGCGCCGATGAAAACCGTCAAAGCCTTGCTGGGTGAGCAGGTGCTCGAGAGCAAACGTTGCTGCGGTGAAAGCGGCGGTTTGGCTTATGCGCGGCCCGACGTGTCCACCCAAATTCGCTTTCGCAAAGAAGAAGAAATCTTGGCTGGTGAAGCGGCGTTGCGCGACAAGGGCTGGGCTGCGCCCGAAGACAATATCAAGGTGCTCACGTCCTGTCCAAGTTGCATGATTGGTCTGAACCGTTTCCAAGATGATTTGCAAAACGGCTTGCTCGAAGCCGATTACATCGTGGTGGAAATGGCCAAGAAATTGTTGGGCGACAACTGGATGGCCGAGTATGTGCAAGTAGCCAACGCAGGTGGCATTGAAAGGGTTTTGGTGTAACAACATGGCAGGACTTCAACCCCACACTCCAAACCCCATGGACATCGTGTTGCACAACGCGTCCAAGGTGCTTGAAATTGCCTTTGACAATGGCAACACCTATCGGATTCCTTTTGAATTGATGCGCGTCTACAGTCCGTCGGCTGAAGTGCAAGGCCATGGCCCAGGGCAAGAGGTGTTGCAAACCGGCAAGCGCCACGTGGGCATCACGGCACTCGAACCGGTCGGTCACTACGGCGTGCAACCCAGCTTCAGTGATGGCCACAACAGCGGTATCTTTTCATGGGATTACCTCTACAACCTGGGCGCTCAGCAAGCGTCTTTGTGGGCGCAGTACGAACAGCGTTTGCAAGCCGCCGTTGTGGACCGCGATGCCCCCATGGCCGAGCGCGGTGGCTCGGCCTGTCACTCCTGAGGCAAGCACATGGCAACCACAGATTTCGGTTTCAAAACAGTGAAAGAGCAAGAAAAAGCCCAGCGTGTGCGGGGCGTTTTCGATTCGGTGGCCTCCAAGTACGACGTGATGAATGACCTCATGTCCATGGGCTTGCACCGCGCCTGGAAGGCTTACACCGTGATGGTGGCCAACTTGAAGCCCGGAAACCAAGTGCTGGACATTGCCGGGGGCACCGGCGACATGGCTGGCGCTTTCGCCGAGAAAGTGGGCAGCACCGGCACCGTGGTGCACACCGACATCAACCTGGCCATGCTGCGCGAAGGCCGAAACAGGTTGACCGACGAGGGCAAGTTGCTGCCCACCACGGTTTGCGATGCTGAGCAATTGCCATTCACCAACGAGCGTTTCGACCTGGTTTGTGTGGCCTTTGGCTTGCGCAACATGACCCACAAAGACCGGGCCTTGCGTGAAATGGCACGTGTGCTCAAGCCAGGTGGCAAGTTGTTGGTGTTGGAATTTTCCAAAGTTGCCCCGCCTTTGACCAAGGTCTATGACTGGTATTCCTTTCAGATTTTGCCGCGACTGGGCAAAATGGTGGCTGGAGATGATGCCAGCTATCGCTATTTGGCTGAATCAATTCGCATGCATCCCGACCAGTCAAGCCTCAAGGCGCTGATGCATGCCAATGGGTTCGCGCATGTGGACGTTCACAACATGTCTTTAGGTGTGGTGGCCTTGCATGTTGGCATCAAGTGTTGAATCAAGCGTTTTGAACCACGGGAGTCTGCATTTCATGAAGTTCTCAAGCTTTCTTTTGGTCTGTCTCTTGGCCTTGACGGGTGTTCAAGTTGAAGCCAAACGCTTTGGTGCAGGTCGCTCCATGGGACAACAGTCTGGCAATGTGACCAACCGCGAAGCCACTCGAGCAACCACCGCCAAAGCCCCCCAAGCTGCGCCTAGCGTCACACCCTCATCACCACCCCTTGGCAAATCAGCCATGGCTGGTCGCTCATGGGGCGGCATGCTGGCCGGTGTGGCTGCTGGTTTGGGATTGGCTTGGTTGGCGCACACCATGGGTCTGGGTGCAGGGTTTGGTCAGTTTCTGATGCTTGGCTTGGCTGGCTTGGTCTTGATGATGGCCTTGGGCTTGTTCATGCGACGCCGTGCCATGCAACATGCCGATGCTCATGGCGGGGGTAATTCGGCAGCTTTCCCAGACCAAATGCGGGCATACAACCCCGCCAAAATCGGCAACGATGCCTCGGCCCGACCGTGGGAGCAACAGGCAAGCTACTTTGACGCCAGTTCTTCAGCCTCGCGTCAAAGCACCCGCATTGGCGCTTCTCTGATTGGGCATGGCGCCGACTGGACCATACCCGATGGTTTTGATGCTGCAGGATTTGTGGCTGCAGCCAAACAAAATTTCATCAGCTTGCAAGCCGCTTGGGACCGGGCTGACATTCCAGCTTTGCGCATCATGATGACTGACAACATGGTCGCTGAAATCCAATCTCAATTGGCCGAGCGCGCTCTTTTGGTGCAAGGGCCCAATACCACGGAGGTGGTCATGCTCGAGGCGCAGTTGCTGGGCATTGAGGACTTGGGCGAAGGTTACATGGCCAGTATCGAGTTTTCCGGCATGATTCGCGAAGATCCTGCCTCTGGACCGAACCCCTTCCGTGAAGTATGGAACATGACCAAGCCCAAACAAGGCTCTAGCGGTTGGTTGGTCGCGGGTGTTCAAGCCTTGCAATAATCAGTCAATTTCATTCATCGAGTTGGGCAAATCTTTCATGGCCAGTGCAGTATCGTTTGCAGAGATTTCTGCCCAAGTTCGTCAATTGGCATGGCAACTCCAACCGCCTGCTTGGTTGCTTCACGAGTTGCAAGACAAGCTTGTTATCTTGCTCAATCATGTGTTGTCCCAAGAGCCTGCGGCCATCGAGCGTTTGCGTCGTCAACAAGGACGTTGTGTTCAATTCACTTGGCGACAACTCAGCTTGCAATGGACGGTCACGCCAGCTGGCTTGTTGGAGCGATCAGACACAAGCCAAACGCCCGATTTACGAGTTCACGTGAACGAAGAGTCTCCCCTCAACTTGCTGCAGGGTTTGCGCACCGGGCAAAAACCAAGCATGCGCGTCGAGGGAGACGTCATGCTGGCGGCCGAACTCAATTGGTTGGTCGATCATGTGCGCTGGGATGCCGAAGAGGACTTGTCACGTTTGGTGGGTGACGCGTGGGCCCACAAATTGGTGGGCTTGGCCAAACGAGTTGTCAAAGCGCTGAGTGAGTTCAGCCGCCAATGACACGCCTCTACCGCGGTGTTTTTATCCTCTGGATTGTTCTTCGGTTTGGCCTGGATGAACTGTTGTTGTCAGGTTTCAAGCAGGGGTGGTTGCGTCCTGTCACGCGCATACTGACCCTTGGCCGCAACCTGAGCGCCCCGCGTGGACAGCGTTTGCGTCAGGCGCTTGAGCATTTGGGGCCTATTTTTGTCAAGCTTGGGCAGGTGCTATCCACCCGTCGCGACCTGCTACCCAACGACATTGCCGATGAACTGGCCAAACTGCAAGACCAAGTGCCACCCTTTCCCTCGGAGGTTGCCGTGGCATCGATTGAGCGTGCTTTTGGCCGCCCCGTCGATGAGATCTTCAGCCAGTTCGATCGCACACCCATCGCCAGCGCGTCGATTGCCCAGGTGCACTTTGCCAAGTTGAAAAATAATCAAGGCGTTGAGCGTGAAGTGGCCGTGAAGGTGTTGCGTCCCGGCATGCTCAAAGTCATCAACAAAGACCTCGAGTTGATGCACACCATGGCGCGTTGGCTGGACAGGCTGTCGTCAGATGGCAAACGCCTCAAGCCGCGCGAGGTGGTGGCCGAATTTGACAAGTACTTGCATGACGAGCTTGATTTGGTGCGCGAAGCCTCGAATGCCACGCAATTGCGACGCAACATGGCGGGCTTGAATTTGGTCTTGATCCCCGAGATGATTTGGGACTACTGCACCCAAGAAGTGATCGTGATGGAGCGCATGCACGGCTTGCCCATCAGCCAAGTCGATGCGCTGCGCCAAGCGGGTGTGGACATTCCCAAGCTGGCGCGGGACGGCGTGACCATCTTTTTCACACAGGTGTTTCGCGATGGTTTTTTCCATGCCGATATGCACCCTGGCAACATCCAGGTGAGTGTGGCGCCTGCCACCTTTGGCCAATATGTATCGCTTGACTTTGGCATCGTGGGCACGCTCACCGAGTTCGACAAAGAGTACTTGGCCCAAAACTTCAGTGCCTTTTTTCGCCGCGATTACAAGCGCGTGGCCGAGTTGCATATCGAGTCGGGTTGGGTGCCAGCGCACACCCGCGTTGATGAATTGGAGTCGGCCATTCGCTCTGTGTGTGAGCCTTACTTTGACCGGCCCTTGAAAGAAATTTCCTTGGGTTTGGTGCTCATGCGCTTGTTCCAAACCTCCAGACGTTTCCAAGTGGAAATTCAACCCCAGCTGGTGTTGTTGCAAAAAACCTTGCTCAACATCGAGGGTTTGGGCCGACAGCTCGACCCTGATTTGGACCTGTGGAGCACGGCCAAACCATTTTTAGAACGATGGATGCTCGAGCAAGTCGGGCCGCAACGTTTGTGGCAACAACTGAAGACCGAAGCGCCGCATTTCGCCAAGATGCTGCCGCAGTTGCCGCGCATGGTCTATGCATTTTTACAGCGTGATCCTGAGAGTGAGCGCAAAGAATTGTTGGCCTTGTTGCAAGCGCAACGCAAAACCAATCAAACCCTGCAAACCATTTTGCTGCTGGCCTTGGGTTTCTTTGCGGGCATCATCATCACGGCCGTTTTAGGCGTGATCAGCATCAGCCATTAAGTACTGCGCTGCGGTTGCCCTTGTCGCATTTGTCTTGCGGTGTAAACCCCATAAGCCACCACGGCCAAGGTCACCACCAGCATCAGCAATGTGGCAGCCGCATAAACAGAGGGGTTCACGCCACGGCGTGCGTAGCTGAAAATCACTTGCGGCAATGTGGTGACACCTGGACCGGATAAAAACTCTGAAATCACCACATCATCAAATGACAAGGTGAAGGTGAGCAACCAAGCCGCTATCAGGGCCTGAGAAATATTGGGCAAGGTGATCAAGAAAAACACTTGAAATGGGCGACACCCCAAGTCGATGGCGGCTTCTTCAATTGAGCGGTCCATTTCTTTCAAGCGTGATTGCACCACCACACTGGCATACGCCATGCCCAAGAGCGCATGGCCCAACACGATGGTGAGCGTGCCGCGTTCGGGCCAACCAATCATGCGTTCGACACCTACAAACAGCAGCAGCAAAGACAGGCCAATGATGACCTCGGGCATGACCAGCGGCGAACTCAGCATTGCGTTGAACAAAGTGCGACCCTTGAATCGGCCAAATCGAATGAGTACAAAAGCGGCCATGGTGGCCAAGATGGTGGCCAATGTCGCGCTGAGGAAGGCCACGTTCAAAGACAGCATGAAGCCCTCGACCAAGCGTGTGTCATTCAACAGGGCTTGGTACCAGCGCAATGAAAAACCGGTGAACACACTGTCTTGGCGAGTACTGTTGAAAGAAAACACAACCAAGAAGAAGAGAGGCAGGTAAAAAAAGGCGAACACGCCCAAAAGCCATCCCGTGCCAAAGTGTCGTCGCCAGCCCAGTCCGTTCATCCCAAGCGCTCCTGCTCAACTTTGCGAGCCACGTATTGGTTGTACCAAGCCAGTGGCAGCACCACGCCGACAATCATGAACACCGACAGCGCACTCGCACGCGGCCAGTTGTTGCTGCTGAACATCTCGTCCCAGACCACGCGCCCAATCATCAGATTTTCTGCGCCGCCCAACAAGGAAGGGATGACAAATTCCCCCAAGCAAGGAATAAAGACCAGAATGGAACCGGCCACAATACCGGAGCGGCTCAAGGGAACCGTGATCAGCCAAAAAGTCTGCCAAGGCGTGGCCCCCAAGTCTTGCGAGGCCTCCAGCAGACGGTTGTCCATCTTGACCAAGTTGGCATACAGGGGCAACACCATGAAGGGCAGGTACACATAGGTCATGCCCACCAGCATCGACACATCGGTGTAAAGCATTTGAATCGGCTCTTGGGTCAAGCCCAGGAAAATCAAGATGTTGTTGATGACACCTTGGTCGGCCAGCAGGCCTTTCCAAGCATAGACCCGCAACAAGAAAGAGGTCCAAAACGGCAGCATCACCAGCAGCAGCAGCAATGGGCGCAGATGGGGTGCGCTGCGGGCTAAAAAATAGGCAAAGGGGTAGCCGAAAAACAGGCAAAGGACCGTGGTCCAAAAGGCGTACTTGACCGATAAAACATAGGACTCGACATACAGCGTCTGACCCCAGCCAGCATCGGCGTCAAAAAGCAAAGACACATAGTTGGAAAACTTCAGGTGAAGGGTGACTTCACCATCATTGGTTTGGACCAGCGGTGCAAATGGATCCAGACCTTCACCCATGTCTGTCACGCTGATGCGCAACAGAATGAGAAAAGGAACTGCGAAAAAAAGCAGCAACCAAAACCAAGGGATGCCCAGCACGAGCGAGCGCCCGCGCTGATGCAGCCATTGATTCAGGAATTGCTTCACTTACCTTTTTTGAAGCTGGTGTAGACAGCGGTCATGGATTCACGCGCTGCATTGCCCAAAGCAGCAGGCGGCACCATGGTGGCCAAGGTGGCTTGGTCAGGGAAGACCGTTTTGTTTTGCGCCATGTCTGGGCTGACATTGGCCAAACTGGCTTTGTTGGCTGTGGGATAGCTCAACTCATTGGTCAACGCGGCAGACACTTCAGGCTTCAAGAAGTAATTGATGAAGATCATGGCGTTGTTGGGGTGCTTCGCATCCGCAGGGACGGCCAGCGTGTCAAAGAAAATCAGACCGCCGGTTTTGGGCAGCAAAGCCTCGATTTCGTGGCCACTGTTGTTTTCTTTAGAACGGGTCATGGCGATGTTGATGTCACCGGCCCAACCCAAGGCGACACAAGCTTTGCCACCTGCCAAGTCGTCAATCATGGTGCTGGAGAACAAGCGAATGTCTTTGCGAACTTTGGCCAGCATTTCACCAGCGGCTTTGTGGTCAGCAGGGTCATCAGAGTAGGCATTTTTGCCAATGTAATGAAGCGCTGGTGGCAGGATTTCGGTGGGTGAATCCAGATAGGTAATACCGCAGGACTTCAGCTTGGAGGTGTAAGTGGGGTTGAACACCAGGTCCCAGGCGTTTTCTGGCATGGGCGTGCTGCCAAGTGCTTTGGCTACTTTGGCTTTGTTGATACCCACGGTGGTGAAACTCCATGCCCAAGGCAACACATGCTCGTTGTTCGGGTCAACGCCCACCAACTTGCTCATCAAATCGGGATCTAAGTTTTTGTAGTTCGGGATTTGCGACTTGTCGAGTTTCTTCAGCAAACCGGCTTCAACTTGGGCTTTGACAAAGGTTGAGCCTGGCACCACGATGTCGTAGCCAGAATTGCCGGCGACCAATTTGGCTTGCAATGCCTCATTGTTTTCAAAGGTTTGGTAATTGACCTTGATGCCGGTTTCTTTTTCAAAGTTCGCAATCATGTCTTGCGCAATATAGTCGGGCCAGTTGTAAACATTAAGTACTTTTTCTTCAGCATTCACAACCGCCGCCGGTGCCGGTGCAACAGCAGCTGGTTCTTCTTTTTTGCCGCAAGCCACAACGGCCAGCGACGCCATGACTACCCACATAAGACGTTTATTCATGATGGCAAAAACTCCATAAGTGAAGGGTGAAGGACTGGTTTGAGGCTCGTA
>CALBEV010000145.1 GCA_937891045.1 uncultured Burkholderiales bacterium
GGCGTGTTTCGTTTGATCTATGGGTCATCGGGGTTGTCTTACAGCGTGCCAGAGGCTTTACAAGGCGCCACCGATTTGAATTTCATGGTCTTGCCCAACTACCGCGCTTGGGTGGTTGTTGCGTCCTTGGTGGTTTGTTTTGCCACTTGGTTTGTGATTGAAAAAACCAAGTTGGGCGCCTATTTGCGGGCCGGTACTGAAAACCCACGATTGGTCGAAGCCTTTGGCATCAATGTGCCTTTGATGGTGACACTCACCTATGGATTCGGGGTGGCCTTGGCCGCTTTTGCTGGCGTCTTGGCAGCACCCATTTACCAAGTGGCCCCGCTGATGGGCTCGAACCTCATCATCGTCGTATTCGCTGTGGTGGTCATCGGTGGCATGGGTTCCATCATGGGCTCTATCCTCACGGGTTTGGGCTTGGGCGTGATCGAAGGCTTCACCAAGGTGTTTTACCCCGAAGCCTCTAGCACCGTGGTGTTCATCATCATGGCCGTCGTCTTGTGGGTTCGTCCTGCAGGCTTGTTTGGCAAAGAAAAATAACCGAAGCAAATGCACATGGGCAAGACCATCGTTTTCACACTGTTGCTGTTGGCGGGCTTGTTGGCCCCCATGGTGGTGTACCCCGTTTTCATGATGAAGTTGTTGTGTTTTGCCTTGTTTGCTTGCGCCTTCAACTTGCTCATTGGGTACACCGGCTTGCTGTCTTTTGGTCATGCGGCGTTTTTAGGTGGGGCCGGCTATACAGCTGGTTATGTCCTGCGCGACTTAGGCTGGTCGCCTGAGTGGGGCATTCTCTGCGGCACCTTGTTTGCGGCACTCATGGCGTGGTTGATGGGCAGTTTGGCCATCCGCCGACAAGGCATCTACTTCACCATGATCACCTTGGCACTCTCGCAAATGCTGTATTTCTTTTTCTTGCAAGCGCCCTTCACCGGCGGTGAAGATGGCTTGCAAGGCATTCCCCGAGGTGCTTTGTTTGGCCTGATCGATTTGAAAAACGATTTGACGCTCTATTATTTGGTGTTGGCTATTTTTGTGTTTGGTTTTTGGGTGATTCACCGCACCATTCATTCACCTTTTGGGCAGGTCCTGAACGCCATCAAAGAAAACGAACCGCGTGCCATTTCACTGGGTTATGACGTCAACCGCTACAAATTGTTGGCCTTCATTTTGTCTGGCGCTTTGGCAGGCTTGGCGGGTGCCACCAAGGTCTTGGTGCTGGGCTTTGAAACCCTGACCGATGTGCACTGGAGCATGTCCGGCTTGGTGGTGCTCATGACCTTGGTCGGTGGATTGGGCACGGTGACAGGCCCCATACTCGGCGCATTCTTCATCACTTTGTTGGAAAACAAAATGGGTGAAATCGGTGTTCTGTTGCAAAGCATCACGGGCATCGAATGGTTTGCGAATTTGGGCGAATCTGTCACCATCGTGACTGGTTTGATTTTCGTGATTTGTGTTTTGATGTTCCGTCGCGGCATTGTTGGTGAACTGCTGCACCGCACTTCTTCAAAGGGTCTCCAATGAACCAAGCCATCTCAAACACCGCTGCGGTCAGTGCCGCAGAAGACGCCACCTATCTGAAAGTCACCTGGCGGCTGATCCCGTTCCTGCTGGTTTGCTACATCATTGCCTACCTGGACCGCGTCAATGTGGGTTTTGCCAAGTTGCAAATGCAAAACGCCTTGGGCTTTTCGGATGTGGTTTATGGCTTGGGCGCAGGCATGTTTTTCATTGGATACTTTATTTTTGAAGTGCCCAGCAACATCATCTTGCATCGGGTCGGTGCCCGGCGTTGGATCGCCCGCATCATGGTGACTTGGGGTTTGATTTCAGGCAGCATGATGTTTGTGCAAACCGAAATGCAGTTTTATGTGATGCGTTTCTTATTGGGTGTCGCAGAAGCAGGCTTCTTTCCCGGCATCATTTTGTACCTCACCTACTGGTACCCCGCACAGCGCCGAGGCCGAATCATTTCCTTGTTCATGACCGGCATTCCCTTGGCGGGTGTCATTGGCGGGCCCTTGTCGGGTTGGATCATGAAAAGCTGGGATCAGGTTGGGGGCTATCAAGGTTGGCAGTGGATGTTTTTGTTGGAAGCGTTGCCCGCCGTTTTTGTCGGCTTCATGGTGTATTGGTACCTGGATGACCGCATCACCGATGCCAAATGGCTGTCCGAGTCAGAGCGCCAAATGCTGGCGCAGCACATTGATGAAGAAGACCAATCCAAAGAACACATGCCTGTTTCAGCGGTGTTCAAAAACAAGCGGGTTTGGGTGATGAGCGCCATTTATTTCAGCTTGGCCATGAGTTTGTATGGTGTGAGCTTTTGGCTGCCCACCATCATCAACGGAATGGGCGTCAAAGACAATTTTTCCATTGGCTTGCTTTCAGCCGTCCCTTGGTTGGCTGGTGTGTTTTCAATGCTCTGGTTTGGCCGCAGCGCTGACAAGCACAAAGAGCGCCGCTGGCATGTGGTGATTCCGATGCTGATGGCTGCGACCGGCCTGGTGTTGTCTGTGCTGTTGGCCAGCAATGTGTATTTGTCCTTTGCTGCACTGATCTTGGCCTGCATGGGCATCGTCTCTGGCATTCCCTTGTTTTGGAGCTTGCCCACCTCGTTTCTGGCTGGGGCGGGTGCCGCAGCGGGTATTGCCGCCATCAACTCCATCGCCAATTTGGCAGGTTTTGTGGCGCCCTATGTGGTGGGTTGGTTGAAGCAAGTCACCCAGTCAACAGATTCAGGCATGTATTTGCTGGCTGTGGTCTTGTTGATTGGTGCGGCCATCACCTTGACCATTCCCAGCAAACTGGTTAACCGTTGATTACATCTGCCGTTACTTGGTTGTTAGAATTTCGCAAGTATCAGCTCTTCCACAGGCAAGGAGTTTCCAATGAACAATATCAGTAAACATTTCATGTGGTTGGCCATCGCCATCTTCGGTGCGTTCTCGCTTGGCGTGGTTGCCCTGAGCCAAGGCGAGAGCATCAACGCCTTGTGGATTGTCACTGCGGCTGTGTGTATTTACCTGATTGCCTACCGGTTTTACGCCTTGTACATCGCTAAAAATGTGATGCAACTCGATGGCAACCGGCTCACGCCAGCTGTGCGATTGAATGATGGTTTGGACTATGTGCCGACCCATAAAAACGTCTTGTTTGGTCACCATTTCGCAGCCATTGCAGGTGCGGGCCCACTGGTTGGCCCTGTGTTGGCAGCGCAAATGGGCTACTTGCCCGGTTTCCTTTGGTTGCTGGTGGGCGTTGTTTTGGCCGGTGCGGTGCAAGACTTCATGGTGCTGTTCATTTCCGTGAGGCGCAACGGCCGTTCATTGGGCGACATGGTCAAAGAAGAAATGGGTGTGGTGCCCGGCGTGATTGCCATGTTTGGCACCTTCATGATCATCACGATTTTGTTGGCTGTGTTGGCTTTGATCGTGGTCAAGGCCTTGGCTGAAAGCCCCTGGGGCACGTTCACAGTGGCGGCCACCATCCCGATTGCCATCTTCATGGGTCTTTATTCCCGCTATTTCAGACCCGGTCACATTGCTGAAATTTCACTCATTGGCTTCGTGCTGCTCATGCTTGCCATCATTTTTGGTGGGCAAGTGGCCGCAGACCCAAGCTTGGCACCGATGTTCACCTTTGATGGCAAACAACTCACGCTGATGTTGTTGGCCTACGGTGTGGTGGCCTCTGTGCTGCCTGTTTGGCTGTTGCTCGCCCCGCGCGACTACTTGTCCACATTCTTGAAAATCGGCACCATCATTGGTTTGGCCATTGGCATCTTGTTGGTCGCACCCGATTTGAAAATGCCCGCTGTCACCAAATTTGTCGATGGCACAGGTCCTGTATGGTCCGGCTCCTTGTTCCCCTTCTTGTTCATCACCATCGCCTGTGGTGCTGTTTCCGGATTCCATGCCCTGATTTCTTCAGGCACCACGCCCAAGTTGCTTGAAAACGAAATGCATGCGCCGCTGATCGGCTATGGCGGCATGTTGATGGAATCCTTTGTGGCGGTCATGGCCTTGGTTGCTGCCTCCATCATCGAGCCTGGTGTGTATTTCGCCATGAACAGCCCAGCAGCACTCATTGGCACCACCCCCGAGACAGCAGCAACTGCCATCAGCCAGTGGGGCTTTTTCATCACCCCTGAAATGTTGCAAGAAACAGCCCGCAATGTGGGCGAAACAACCATCATCTCGCGCACCGGTGGCGCACCTACGTTGGCCGTGGGCATGGCCCAAATTTTCGCGTCCGCCATTGGCGGGCCCGGCATGATGGCTTTCTGGTACCACTTTGCGATTTTGTTTGAAGCCCTGTTCATCTTGACCGCTGTAGATGCCGGTACCCGTGTGGGCCGCTTCATGCTGCAAGACCTGATGGGCACGGTTGTGCCTGCCCTCAAAGACACCCAGTCGATTGCTGGCAACCTGATTGCTTCTGTGTTGTGTGTCAGCGCTTGGGGTTACTTCCTCTACCAAGGCGTTTCAGACCCCTTGGGCGGCATCAACACGCTTTGGCCTTTGTTTGGTATTTCCAATCAGATGTTGGCCGCCATCGCCTTGACCTTGTGCACCGTGGTGTTGTTCAAGATGAAGCGTCAGAAATATGCGTGGGTCACCTTGGTGCCCACCACATGGCTGCTGATTTGCACACTCACCGCCGGTTTGGAAAAAATATTCCACAGCAATCCCAAAATTGGTTTCTTGTCGAATGCAGAAAGATTCCAAGCCGCCTTGGCGCAAGACCAAATCTTGGCACCAGCTAAAACCATGGCGCAGATGCACCAGATCATTTTCAACAACTACCTCAATGCGGGTCTCGCTGCCCTGTTCATGTTGGTGTTGTTGTCTGTGGTGTTCTATGGCATCAAACAATGCAGGATTGCGCTGAAATCAAACCAACCCACAACGCATGAAGCGGTGGGCAATTTGAAATCGGCCTGATCATGGCTAGCCCAGTGCTGGACAAGCTCAAAGCCCTCAACGGCTATTTTGTGCAAACCGCCCACCTGATGGTGGGCGTGCCCAGCTACCAAACCTACCTCGACCACATGAAAACCACGCATGGGGACGACATGCCAGTCATGAATTACGAGGAGTTTTTCAGAGAACGCCAAGCCGCCAGGTTTGGTGAAGGTGCCACCAGAATCAGTCGCTGCTGCTAGGCCCAGCCCCAGCGTTTCACCCCATGGTTTTCAAGCGCAACTCGAATTTTTGAATCTTGCCGGTTGAAGTTTTGGGGATGACCTCAAAACGAATTTCTTTAGGTGCTTTGTAACTTGCCAGCAGGCTTTTACAGTGGCTGATCAATTCAGCAGCGGTCACAGCGCTTTGGGGCTTGAGCTCGACAAATGCCACCGGCACTTCCCCCCATTTGCTGTCCGGCTTGGCCACCACGGCACAGGCCATGACTGACGGATGTCGGTAAAGCGCATCTTCAACTTCAATGGAACTGATGTTTTCACCTCCAGAGATGATGATGTCTTTGCTGCGGTCTTTGATCTTCACATAGCGGTCTGGCTCCAGCACCGCCAAGTCACCGGTGTGAAACCAGCCGCCTTCAAAAGCCTTGGCCGTGGCTGCCGGGTTTTTCAGGTAGCCCTTCATCACCAAGTTGCCTTGGAACATGATTTCACCCATGCTGGTGCCATCTGCATCCAGAGCTTGCATGGTTTCAGGGTCTAGTACCGTCATGCTTTCTTGCAAGGGATAACGCACACCTTGACGGCCATTGAGACGCACTTGTTCCGACAACGACTCGGTTGCCCATGCATCTCTTTTCACAGCCACTGACGCCGGTCCATAAACTTCGGTGAGGCCGTAAACGTGGGTGATGTCAAACCCCATTTGGGCCATGCCTTCGATCATGGATGCAGGGGGTGCTGCACCAGCCACCATGCCCTTGATTGCCTGAGTCACGCCGCTGCGCATGGCTGCAGGTGCCGCCAGCAGCAAGTTATGGACGATGGGTGCCGCGCAGTAGTGATCCACTTGGTGTTCACTCATGCGCTGCAAGATAGGCGCAGCTTCAACGCGTCGCAAACACACATGCACGCCACCCAGCATGGCAATCGTCCAAGGGAAGCACCAGCCATTGCAATGGAACATGGGCAGTG
>CALBEV010000146.1 GCA_937891045.1 uncultured Burkholderiales bacterium
GGCGCAAGTAATGCCAGCACAGGGCTTAATCTCGATCACTACCTAACAATAACAACGGAAGCTCAGCATGAAGCAACGGACAATGGCTCTTTTGGCCGCCGCTATTGCGGCGCTGATCGTGGGCTGCAGTGATAGCAGCGACCAGGTCGCGGAAATCCTGCCGCCCCCACCTCCCCCAAACCCTCATTGGCGGTGGCCTTCATTGTTTTGGCCCAGTGCCTGAGCACCTCGCTGTGGTTCAGTCCCAGCGGGGTGGCCGACAGCCTGATGCGCGATTGGCAGCTGAGCGCAGCCGCTTTCGGCTGGCTGTTGGCGGCCACACAACTGGGCTTCATTGCGGGCACGCTGGCGTTTGCTTTCAGCGGCGCAGCAGACCGCTTTCAGCCCACCCGCATTTTTGTGGTGTGCAGCTTGCTGGGGGCGCTGGCCAATGCCGCCGTCACCTGGGGCGTGACCGATTACGGCGTTTTCTGGAGCCTGCGCTTTGGGGTGGGCATGTGCTTGGCCGGCATTTACCCGTTGGGCATGAAGATGCTGGTGCAGCGCGTAGGCAGCAAGCCGGCGGCCGCCCTGGGTTGGCTGGTGGGCATGCTGACTTTGGGCACCGCCATGCCGCATGCCTTGCGCGCCTTGGGCCACAGCTTGCCTTGGCCTGAAGTGCTGATGGGCTCGTCGTTGTTGGCGGTGACCGGGGCGGTCCTGGTGGCCTGCATAGGGCAAGCACCGCGACCCCAAAGTGCCACACCCACCCAGAGCGCTGCCGCGCCCGTGCGCCTGAACGCGCAGGCCCTGCGCGAGGTCATCGCTGTGCGCGGCTTTCGCGCTTCGGCGCTGGGTTATTTTGGCCACATGTGGGAGCTGTACGCTTTTTGGAGCGTGCTGCCCTGGCTGAGCCTGCCGATTGCCCGCGCCTTGACAGAGCCGGGCCAGAGCTTGGCATCTTCGGTGGCGTGGATCGGTTTTGCCGTCATCGGCATCGGCTTTTTCGGCTGCGTGCTGGGCGGCATTTGGAGCCGCCGCGTGGGCAGCGCACGGGTGGCGGCCAGTGCCCTTGCCGCTTCGGGGTTGATGTGCGTGGTTTACCCCTTCATTCCGGACAGCTGGCCGCTGTTGCAACTGGGGGCTTTGCTGTTTTGGGGGTTTGCTGTCCCAGCCGATTCACCGCAGTTTTCGGCCATGTCTTCACAGTACGCGCCAGCGCAATGGCTGGGCTGTGCCTTGGTGTTGCAAAACGGCGCGGGCTTTTTGATCACCGTGCTCAGCATCTTGCTGCTGGGCTGGGCCGTGCAGCATTGGGGCAGCATGGCCTTGTGGCTGCTGGCTCCCGGCCCGGCGCTGGGCCTGTGGGCCTTGCGACCCTTGCTGACCACCGCCAAGGCCTGAGCGCCAAAGGATCAGTGCCGCCCGACCAAGCGGTAAACCAACGCGCCCAGCACCACCACACCCAACGCCGCCGCCGTGAAGGCATAGGTCAGCCAGCCCCTGTCCACGCTTTGGGCCATCAAGACCACGCCGGTTGACTGGCCCCAAAAAAGCGAGCTGGCGAACAAGGTCACAGCAGTGCCACGGGCGGCCGGTGCCATTTGGGTGGCTTGCACTTGCAAGGTGTTGTGCATCATGTAAAAACCCAAGCCCGTCATCGTGCAAGCCAGCATGCCCATCCACACCGCCGTGCCCCAGGCCAACAGCACGAAGCCCGCGACCACCAAGCCAGCCCCTGTGCGGATCAAGCCGCGCTCACCCAGCCAAGCCAACCAGCGCCGCGCCATCTGGCTGTAGAGCAAGCCGCCCACGCCGTAGAGCATCATCACCGAGCCCGCCGCCACGACACTCAAGCCATACTGCTGGTGCAAATGGGTGGGCATGAATGCCATGGCCCCAAAGACCAAAGCCCCTTCGGTCGCCGTCACACCCAGCACCCAACGCACACGCGGCATGCCCAGCAACCGCCCGGTGGTGCGAAACGACGCCCACAAGCCTGGCGCATCCGAGGCCACCACAGGCGCATGGCGTTGCAGCAAGCGCCACAACAACACGGCAGCGCCAGCAAACAACAAAGACAACACCACAAAGGCCCCTCGCCAGCCCAGTGTGTCTGCGGCAAAGCCACCAAACCACAAGCCGCTCATCATGCCCATCACGGTTGCGCTCATGAGCTTGGCCAGGGTCTCTTGTCGCCTTTCATAGGGCACCTGATCACCCACCCACGCCAGAGCCAAAGGAATGACGCCCGCCCCTGCCGCCCCCATGAACCCACGCATGATGACCAACATGGTCAAGGACGTTGACATCGCCGTGATGGCACTGAACACAGCACAGGCCAACACCGCCAAGGACACCACACGCAGCTTGCCAAAACGGTCGCCCAAGGGGCCGTAAATCAGTTGCAAAAACCCGTACACAACAGCATAAGCCGAGACCACCGCCGACGCATCTCCGGTGCTGACCCGAAACTCGTCACTCAGGACGACCAGCATCGGATCGCAAATGCGCATGGCAGCCATGCTGGCGAAACCCGTCAAAGCCAAAATCTGCAGGTGTTGGCGTTCGACAGCTGGCGTCAGTGCAGCCATCGATCAGGCGAGCTGCTGTTCCAGATCGTGCAAGACCTGGTAGCACGGCAGCACCTGCGCAATACTCGAATTGGGTTCACGGCCTTCGCGGATGGCCGTAAAAAATTCACGGTCTTGCAGCTCGATGCCGTTCATGGACACCGCCACTTGGGACACGTCGATCTGCTCTTCCTTGCCGGTGAACAAGTCGTCGTAACGCGCCAGGTAGGTGCCCGTGTCACCGATGTAGCGAAAGTAGGTGCCCAGCGGGCCGTCGTTGTTGAAGGACAGGCTCAGCGTGCAGATCGCGCCGTTGGCCGCCTGCAGTTGGATGCTCATGTCCATGGCGATGCCCAAAGCCTGATGAATCGGGCCTTGTACGGCGTTGGCTTTGACGATGGGGCTGCCACACTGGTAAGCGAACAAGTCCACCGTGTGGGCCGCGTGGTGCCAAAGCAGGTGGTCGGTCCAGCTGCGGGCCTGGCCCAGCGCGTTCATGTTGGTGCGGCGAAAGAAATAAGTCTGCACATCCATCTGCTGGATGTTGAACTCGCCGGCCTTGATTTTGTGGTTCACCCACTGGTGGCTCGGGTTGAAACGGCGGGTGTGGCCCACCATGGCCACCAAGCCAGTGTCTTGTTGCACGCGCAGCACTTCCTGGCCCTCTTTGTACACATCGCACAGCGGAATTTCCACCTGCACATGCTTGCCCGCCTGCAGGCAAGCCAGGGTTTGGCTGGCGTGCATTTGCGTGGGCGTGCACAAAATCACGGCATCGACTTCTTTCAAAGCCAGCGATGCGTTCAGGTCGGTGGTGACGTGGCCAATGCCGTATTTGTCAGCCACCTCCTGGGTCTTGCCCAATTCACGCCCGACCAAGGAAACAACTTCCACGCCGTCGATGTTTTTAATGCCGTCCAGGTGTTTGGTGCCAAAGGCACCCGCGCCCGCCAGGGCGACTTTGATGGTTTTGCTCATGGGTATTTCCTTCACTGGTTGTTGTTGGCGCGGCCTGCCGCCGCAAAGAGGCTTCGATCGCGGTCAGACACCGCGCCTACAGGCTTAGCTGTTTTCCAAAATGGCGTGGCCGACAGCCGTGTTGCTGGCAGGCACATGGTAGAAGCGGTGACGCAACTTGGGTGCGGGGCCTGTCG